>JAHWKZ010000100.1 GCA_019347645.1 Gemmatimonadota bacterium
GGGCACGTACGGCGCGTCGTAGCCCATCATCGAACGCGAACGGACCACGAAGTCCTTCTGGATCTTGTTGACCGCGGTCCCGAGGTGCAGGTGGCCGTTCGCGTAGGGCGGACCGTCGTGGAGGACGTACCGTTCCCGTCCGGCGCGCGCCTGGCGGAGCTTCGCGTAGAGCCCACCCGCCTTCCACCGGGCCAGGATCTCCGGCTCCTTCTTCGCCAGTCCGGCCCGCATCGGGAAGTCCGTCCGCGGCAGGTTCAGCGTGGCCTTGTAGTCCTTCTGCTCGGTGGCGTCGGCCATGCTACGCCTCGTCCAGTCGGGCGACGGTCTCGCGCATCACCGCCGTCATCCTCGGCTCCGCCTCGCCGGCCACCGCGATGATCGTCGCGACGTCGACAGGCTCCAGGGCGTCCGGGAAGCACTCGTCGGTCACGATCGAGATCCCCAGCACGCGCATCCCGGCGTGCCGGGCTACGATCACCTCCGGGACGGTGCTCATTCCGACCACGTCGGCCCCGATGGTCCGCAGGAAGCGGTATTCGGCGCGGGTCTCGAGGTTCGGACCCGCCACCGCCACGTAGACGCCGACGTGCATCCGGATTCCCGCCTCGAGCGCGACCCGGTCCGCCAGCGCCCCCAGCGCGGCGTCGTAGGGCTCGCTCATGTCCGGGAACCGCGGACCCAGCTCGTCGAGGTTGGGCCCGCGAAGCGGATTGTCGCCCATCAGGTTGATGTGGTCGTCGATCCGCATCAGGTCTCCCCGGCGATAGATCGGATTCATCCCGCCGCACGCGTTGGAGACGATCAGGGTACCCACCCCGAGGCGCTGCATGACGCGGATCGGAAACGTCACCTGTTCGAGCGTGTATCCCTCGTAGTAGTGGAAGCGCCCCTGCATGGCGACGACGGTGCGGCCCTCCAGCGCCCCGAAGATCAGCCGGCCGCTGTGGCTCTCGACGGTGGAGACCGGGAAGTGGGGGATCGACGCGTAGTCCAGCGCCTCGTCGATCTCGATGTCGTCGACGAGCGCGCCGAGGCCGGTGCCGAGCACGACCCCCACCTCCGGGCGGACGGTCGTCCTGGAGCGGACGTGATCGGCCGCCTCGTCGATCGGGGCCAGACGCGACTCCGTGCTACTCTCGACCGGCACCATCGGCCTCCTCGCTTCTCTCCGGCGGCGCCCCCGGGTCGTGCTCCTCCAACGCCCGCCGATGCTCGTCCAGGAACGCCTTCATCTTGCGGATGAACGACCGCTCTCGGGACTCGAGGTCTTCGATCCGCCGCTCGAGGAACACGCGCCGGCTCTCCGCCTTGGCCACGACCTGCTCGGCCTCCACGTGCGCCTCCCGCCGGATCAGATCGGCGTCCTTCTGCGCGGTCTCCTTCGACTCCTCGGCCACCCGCTGCGCGGAGAGCATCGTATCCTTCAGCGCCTTCTCCATCCTGCGGTAGTCCTCCAGCGTCTCGCCGGCGCTCTTCAACCGCTCCTCGAGCGCGTGGACCCGGGCGACGAGGTTGCCCATCTCCTCGGCGGCCAGCTCGAGGAAGGCGTCCACCGCGACCGGATCGTACCCGCGGAAGACCTTGTCGAACTCCTGCTTCTTCAGGTCGAGCGGCGTGAGCGACAAGAATCTAGCCTCCTCTCGGCCCGAGCAGGGCGGTTCCCAGACGGATCATGGTGGAGCCCTCCTCGATGGCCAGGGCGTAGTCGTTGGACATCCCCATCGACAGCGTATCGACCTCCGCCCCCTGCCGACGGACCTCCTCCCACAGTCGACGAACCGAGGCGAAGGTCCGCCGGAGCGTGGCCTCGTCGTCGGTGTACGGGGCCATCGCCATCAGCCCTCGAAGCGAGAGGCCCGGCAGCTCCGCGACCTCGAGCGCGGCGTCGGCCGTCTCGTCGGGAGCGAAGCCGTGCCGCTGCTCCTCGCCGGCCACGTTCACCTCGATCAGGACCGGCAGCGGCTCCGCCCGCTCGCTCTCCGCACGATCCGAGACCGCCCGAGCGATCCGCGAGGAGTCGATCGACTGGATCCAATCGAACAGGGCGACCGCGTCGCGGGCCTTGTTCCGCTGCAGGGGGCCCACCAGGTGGCGGGTCGTCCCGGCGGACTCCAGCGCGTCGTGGACCTCGCCGAACTTCGCGAGCGCCTCCTGGACCCGGTTCTCGCCGATCTCTCCGAGGCCGGCCTCGAGCGCCGCCCGGAGCGCGGCCGCGGAGTGGCCCTTGGTGATCGCCACCAGCCGGACCGACGCGGCGTCCCGACCGGACCGTCCGGCCGCTCCGGCGATCGTCTCCCGGACGCGGGACAGGCGGTCGTGGAGGTTTGCCGGATCCATGAAAACGAGGAATGTACCCCTCGCCGCGGGCTCGATCAACCGGAAGGAAGCGGCTTAAACCCCGTCCCCGCGCGTCCGGTTTACGCGGTGAGAACGCGTCGCCCGTTCGCGAAAACTCCGGAGGTCCACACTATGCCCGAACCCCTGCGTCGGTGGGCGGTCCGCTCGCTGGGCCCCGCCGCCTTGCTGCTGACGATCCTTCCCGCCTCTTCCCCGGCCCAGTTCGTCGACGAATACTTCGAGCCCGCCCCCGCCGTTCCCGACTCCGGCACGTACGCTCCCGAGGCGCAGAGCGCGATCGTGGAGGGCTACCGTCAGCTGGCGCTGGTGGCCGACCCCTCCGACGACGAGCACCTGGAGGCCGCCAAGGCGGCGTTCGAGAGGGCGCTCGACTTCGAGCCCCGGGCGGCCCACGCCTGGAACGGGAAGGGGATCTACGAGCTGACGAAGGACGAGCAGTGGCTCGTGCTGCTGGAGAGCCTCAAGAAGCTGTTCAACCGGGACCACATCTCGATGTCGCAGAAGGCGTTCCAGAGGGCGCTCGCGACGGACCCGGAGTTCCTCCCCGCGCGCTACAACCTGGCCCTGGCGTACCGACAGGCCCGGGGGAGCGAGAACTACGCGAGGGCGATCGTCGAGCTGACGAAGGTCGTGGAGTCCGATCCCGCCTTCGGCGACGCCGCGCTGCTGCTCGCGATCACCTACCGCGACCTCGGCGACCTGGAGGCGATGCGGAGCGCGCTCGTGGAGCTCCCCGAGACCGAGGCCTTTCCCGCGGCGGCGCGCAAGCTCATGCTGGCCTACGCGCTCGTGAACGCGGGCCAGGTGGAGGACGGAACGCGGGCGTACTGGGAGGGGGTCGATGCCATCGCCACCCCGCGGGACGCCGAGCTGTACTGGCACGACATCCGACCCATCGTCTCTCCCGAGACCGACGACGAGTTCCGCACGCTGCCGCTCGCCGAGCGCCCCGGCTACATCCGCTCGTACTGGCAGACCCTGGCCGACGCCTCGTTCGTCCCGGTGGACGAGCGGGTGGCCGAGCACTACCGGCGGCTCCACCACGTCTACCGGAGCTTCCGGCTCGAGCTACCCGAGCGCCGTCACTACGGGGCGACGGAGGCCTACGTGCCCCCGTGGCAGACGGGCTTCGACGATCGCGGCATCATCTACCTGCGCCACGGACCGCCCGACGACGTGGCCAACTACTCGGGCCCCGAGGTCGAGCAGAACGTTTCGTGGAAGTACGAACGTGCTGACGGCGATCCGCTGATCTTCCACTTCATGGCCGGCGAGGACGTGGGCGACTTCAAGCTCGTTCGCAGGCTCCGGGACCTGGTCATCGACGACAGCCGCAAGATGAGCGCCCACACCACGCTCGATCGCAGAGCCGGCGCAGCGCGCGTCATCGCCGGGGCCTCGGCGGGGGTGGACCGCGACGACAGGCGGATCCTGGCCGGCCAACTCCGCGACCTCCAGGACCTCTACTCTTCGCGCGGACACCTGAGCCCGCTCTACGACCGGGCCGCCACCGGACTCGATCCCCTCGTCCTCCAGGACGAGGAGGGCGAGGTCGCCGATGACGTGATTCTCGGGACCCGGACCGTTTCCTATGCTCCGGACCCCGTCGGCGACCCGCTCCTGTACCCCGTCTACGCGGTCCCGTTCAAGGAGCCGAACGGCGGGGCTTCGGTGGCCTTCTATTACGCTCTGCCAACCACCCAGGTCACCATCCTCCCGAGGCAGGGGGGCGGCAGCGAGGTGGACTACCGCTATCAGCTGATCGTCAGCGACGCCGACGAAACCGAGACGGCCGCGCGGCAGGAGCAGGACGTCCGGATCGCCACCCCCGGCCAGATCCCA
The DNA here is from genome assembly GCA_019347645.1 of Gemmatimonadota bacterium. Classification (GTDB taxonomy): domain Bacteria; phylum Gemmatimonadota; class Gemmatimonadetes; order JACCXV01; family JAHWKZ01; genus JAHWKZ01. Next base: position 4,201 of record JAHWKZ010000100.1, read on the forward strand.
CGTCAATCGGGTGCCATGCTTCCCGGGGTGCGCAACGTGGGGATCGCTCCGGGCTCCTACCAGTACGGCCTGAAGCTGACCGACCTGAACTCCGGACGCTCGGGGGTGACCCAGGGAACCGTCGCGGTCGATGACTTCGCGGCGCGCGACCTTGCCATGAGCGGCGTCGTGCTGGCCCACAACGTGGGTCCCGCCTCCGGCCCGGGGCCGTTCGTCCGCTGGAGCCGCGTCAAGGTCCTCCCGCTGCCCTCACGTGTCTTCCGCCGGGAACAGCCGGTGTTCGTGTACTACGAGGTGTACGGGCTCGACGCCGAAACCGACGGGGCGGCCCGCTACCGCACCACCTACACCCTCGAGGCGCGCTCTCCGGACCGGAACGTCGTGGCGCGTTTCTTCTCGGCGGTGGGGGACCTGCTCGGCGGCGGCGAGGAGAGGGGTTCGGTCACCTACTCGTTCGATCGGACGGACCCGGCCGCTTCCGACCCGCTCCTCGAGTACGTCTCGCTCGACGTCTCCGACTCCCCGGCCGGGGAGTACCTCCTGACCGTCACGCTCGAGGACACCGTCGGCGGCGACACCGTCCGGCGGTCGGGCTTGACGCTCGCCGGCAATCGGCGTGCCCGCCGGGCGCTGGTCGAAGCCGCCTGGACCTACCGCTATCCCGCCCGGGTCAGCGAGACCCTGAGAGCCCGGCTCGAGGGGTTACCCAAAGCGATCCGCGACATCGCCTGGAAGGCGCA
>JAHWKZ010000101.1 GCA_019347645.1 Gemmatimonadota bacterium
GAGGACCTCGCCGATCGGGCCGCAGGCCAGTTAGAACGCCCGCGCCTCCTCGCCGAGGCGCTTCATCGCCCGAGCCACGTTGATGCCTCCCCCGCCGGGCTCGCGCCGGGGGGGACCGCAGCGAATCTTCTCGTCCCCCACCACCCGCTCCGCGTCGCAGCTCCGGTCCACCGACGGGTTCATCGTGAGGGTTACCACGTCGACCATGGAGTCCTCTCCTCTCGGGGCTTCGCGTTTCGGGACGACCGTCGTGACGATACCGATGGACGAGCGCGCGCGACGGTCAGCCAGCGTACGGGTGACCGAGCTCGACCTCCTCGACGACCCGCCAGCGCTCGATCGGCTGCTCGGACGACGACTCCGGGAGTGTAATGTGCCTTGCGAGGAACGCCTCCGAGTCCAGGCCGCACCGGCGGGCGAATTCGCCGACGACCTGCCTCAGCGAACTCAACAGCGACTCGGGCGGGACGATCCAGAGCGAGTACTTCGGAGGCGTCATGAAGTCGCGGACCGATCTGCAGCCGGTCATCAGCGCCTGGACGGCGGCTCGCCGAAGAACTCGCGGACGTGCCCACGGTAGCGCCGGCTGGAGGCGACGACGGCGCCACCCTCTAGCACCACGTCCAGCCGGTCGGCGGCCGTCGCGCGCAGCTCCCGCACGCGGTCGGCGTTGACCGCCGCCGATCGGCTGACCTGCAGGAAGCGTCCCGGATCCAGTCGCTCCAGGAAGCCGCCGAAGGTGTCCCGGGTGCGGTACGCCTCGCCGCGGGCGTGGACGACAATGTGATTGCGGTCGGCCTCGATCCAGTCGATCTCCTCCTGCGGGAGGACCGCCACGCGGTCACCCGCGGTCACCACGATCCGCTCGCCGGGTACCGCCGCGCGCCCCTCGGGCCCGGCGCCCAGCCAGCGCGACAGGGCGCCCAGGCTTTCCTTGACCGCGCTCAGGCGATCCCGGGCCAGGAACCGCTTGGCCCGAGCGAGCGCGCGCTCGAACCGCTCGCGGTCGAACGGCTTCACCAAGTAGTCGACCGCGCTCGCCTCGAAGGCCTTCAGGGCGTGTTCGTCGTGTGCGGTCACGAAGACGATCACAGGCGTCTCCTCGGGGTCGAGCTCGGCCAGGGCGCCGAAGCCGTCGAGGTCCGGCATCTGGACGTCGAGGAAAACGAGGTCGGGGCGCTCGGCGCGAATCGCCTCGACCGCCTCGCGGCCGGTGGCGCACTCGCCCACGATCTCGATCTCCCCGTCGGCGTCTAGCAGCGCCCAGAGCCCCGCGCGGGCGACGGGCTCATCGTCGACGATCAGCGCGCGGATCATCTCTCCTCCTCCTCGCGGTAGGGCCGGAACGGCAGGCGGATCCGGACGCGGGCGCCTCCCGACGGCGGGCTGTCCACGGCCAGCTCGCCGCGGCCCTCGTAGAGGCGCTCAACGCGCGCCTTCGTCGTCCCGAGGCCCACGCCGGCGTCCTCGTCCAGGTCGAACTCCTCGGGGAACCCCGCCCCGTCGTCGACGACCTCGAGGACCAGGTCGTCGCCCTCGCGGAAGGCGCGGACTACGAGGCGACCGGCGGCCGTGGACGGCGCGATCCCGTGCCGGACCGCGTTCTCCACGAGCGGCTGGAGGATCAGCGTGGGGACCTCCGCGTCCAAGACCTCCTCGTCCACCGCCCACTCCACCTCGAGCCGCTCGCCGATCCGGATCGACTCGATCTCGAGGTAGCGGTCGACCAGCGCGATCTCGCGCTCCAGAGCGACGACCGCCTCCTCGGCGGTGGCCAGCGTGGTCCTGAGCAGATCGCTCAGCTTGACCAGCAGCCGGTTGGCCGCCTCGGCGTCCCGGAGGTTCAGCATGGAGACCGAGTGGAGGGTATTGAACAGAAAGTGGGGCTGGAGCCGCATCCTCAGCGCGTGGAGCCGGGCGTTGGCGAGCCGCGTCTCCAGCCGCGCGGACTCGACCTCCCGCTCCCGGAGCTCTCGCCCGTAGGTGACCGCCGCCACGACGGCGATCACCGCCCAGTATTTCCAGTAGGCGGTGAGCGAGTAGGTGACGATCCCGAGCTCGATCTGGGGCCGCAGCCGCGCGGCCTCCTCCCCCGTCCCCGCCAGGACGACCGCGCCGTACGTCAGCAGCACGGCCACCACCGACTGGACGACGGCGACCGGCACGCCAGCCACAGCCAGACCACTCCGCTCCCTCCAGCCGCGGTCGAGCCGGTACCGGCGCACGAGCCACAGCAGGACCGGGGTCAGCAACACCCACGGAACCCAATAGACGAGCTCGAGCGCGACTGCGTCAAACCACGGGATCGGCCGCCCGCGCAGGACGTGGTTGGCGGCGTTCTCCGCTGCGAAGAACGCGGCGACCAGAGCCCAGATCCCCACGATCAGGAGAATGCGCCGCCATGACGGCCCGGCGGGGATCATGGAGCCTGGTGCGCCACGGCGCCGTCCTTGATCACCGTCTTGCCGCCGAGGATCGCTCGCGGGTCGACCAGCGGGTCGGAGTCGAAGACGATCAGGTGGGCGCGCAGGCCCGGCTCCACGGCGCCGACCTCGTCGGCGACCCCGATCGCCCGGGCGCCGTCCAGGGTGGCGATCCGGAACACCTCCATCATTGGGATCCCGAGGTCCTCGAGCAGGAGCATCTCGGAGAGCACGGCCTGGCCGGGATCGGTCCAGTCGGTGCCGATCGCGAGTCGAACGCCGGCCTCGTGCATCCGCCGCACGTAACCGGCCAGGATGCGGTATCCCTCGATCGCGTGCTCGCGCTGCTCCGGCGAGAGCCAGGAGGTGTCGTCGAACGCCCCGACCGACGGCGTCGTGTGCCACGTCAACCCCAGCCGTTGGGCGAAGATGTGGAGCGTCGGGACGACGGTGCTTCCCGTCTCCGCCAGCCGATCGATCAGCGCCAGGACACGCGGGTTCTCCGGCCCCAGAAGGTGGAAGTACTCGAGCACGCCCAGGTAGAAGCGGCCCCGGGCCTCGGCGCCGTACCACTCCGGCGTCTGCTCGCGCCAGGCGGCCATGAATTCCTCGCGGGTCATGGCCCCGACCCCCACAGTATAGGCGTGCTCGAAGCTCGTCAGGCCGAGATCGAGCGCGCGCTCGAACGGGAAGACCTGGAAATCGACGTGGCCGGTGACGTTCAGGCCCAATCTTCGTGCCTCGGAGAGCGCGGCGGCGAACTCCGGCTCCTCCAGTCTCCAGTAGAGCTTTATGTGTCGATAGCCAACCTCTTGATAGTCCCGTATCTTGGTGACGGCATCCGAGGAATCACGTACGACCGCGTGGCCGGGGAACGGAGTCCGCCCCTCCTCCTCGGAGCCGAGGGCGCCCCCCACGGGATGGAAGTCCGGCGCGTCCGGCGAGGGTTCCATCCAGGCCACGAGCATCGGGGCGTGGGCTTCGTCGCTGCCGGCGTCGCGGACGGTGGTGACGCCGTAGGGCAGGTACGCCTCGGCGAACCGATCCCTGTAGGCAGCGATCGAGTCGGGCTCCATGGAAAGCCGGGCGATGAACCCGCCTCCCTCGCTCACGGAATCGCCGAGCACGAAGGCGGTGTGGTGATGGACGTCGACCAGCCCGGGCGTGACCAGCCGCGCTCGGGCGTCGACGACGCGCTTGGCCGGTGGGGACTCGGCCCCCTCCCCGGTCACCGACACGATCCGGCCGTCGTCGACGACGATCGTCCGCCCCTCGAGGACCTCTCCGCTCCGGACTTCGAGGATCCGCGCCCCCTCGATGACGAGGTCGACGGGTTCGATGGTGAGCGGGCGGTCGAGACAGGCGGCGGCCACGACGCCCGTCGCAACGAGCGCCATCACCCGGCGAGGCTGGAGCCCACCTCTCACTTGCCGAGACCGGGGGTCATTCCACCCGCTCGGTCACGACCTCGCGGTCGCCGTATCGAAGCTCGAAGCCGGTCACCCGGTCCTCCGCCTCCTTGAACTCCAGCCGCCCGTCGGGATCGAAGGCGGGCGCGAACGTCTCTTCCCCCACATGGTACAGGAAGCTGGGGCTGCCGCCGGCCTGCGCGAGCCCGAGCCGGTCCCCCTCGACCCAGACCTCGAGCACTCGCTCCCCGACCCGGTACGTCCCCGCGTACCGCTCGAGCGCCACGGCGTCGATCGGCACCACGTCGATCCGCGCCAGGATCGCCGCCGGGGTCTCCTGGTTCCAGATCTTGTTCACGATCCGCCACTTTCCGTCGATCTTCAGGAGCGAGAGGTAATCCACATACCGGACCTCCGGCCACTCGAGCACGGTCCTGGCCATCGCCGCGTCCCCGGTCACGTCAACCCACGCAATCCGGTTGACGTATCGCTCGGGATCCTCGAACGGCTCGTCCATCCCGGGGGCCCACTCCTCGAACGAGATCCTTACCGGTGCGCCGCGGCCCCGGCCGATCAGGAACGCTTCGGGGTCGAACGCCTCCGCGAGGGTCTCCGGGCTGCCCGTCATCATGCCCTCGAAGTACTTTTCGACGACGGCTCGGACGGCCGCCTCGTCCGTTTTCTGCCGCCACGCCTCGGCTCCCCGCCAACCGATCGGGGCCACCGCCGCGACCATCACCATCAGGAAGATCCTTCCGTCCATCGTGTGCCTCCTGGTCGAAGTCCGATTCGGGCGCGCACCGGCGCCAGCCCGGGGATCAGCTTCGCCACGGGAGGCGGGACCCGCAGGGGGAGGCGGGACTAACGGAGCTCGAATCGGGACGAGCGGACGCTCCACCCGCGGATGATCGCGCGCAACCCAGTGGTCGCGTTACGTGTCCAACTTCATGTTGGAAAACCACCACTACCCGCGCCCCCGGAGGAGCCGTGACCGGCCGACCCGCCCCTTCCCGCCGCTCGACCGCCCTCGTGTTCCTGACCCTGATCCCGTGGCTGGCCGCGTGCGCCCTGGCCGCCGACGAGCCGGCC
>JAHWKZ010000102.1 GCA_019347645.1 Gemmatimonadota bacterium
CGATGGGGCGGCTGGCGGACCAGTTCGGCCGGCGCCGCTTCTTCGTGATCGGCCTGGCCGTGTTCACGATCGGCTCCGCGCTGTGCGCGGTCGCCTGGTCGGTCGAGTGGCTGATCGCGTTCCGCGTGATCCAAGGCGCCGGGGCGGGCATCCTCGCCCCGCTCGGGTTCGCGATGACCGTGCTCGTGTTCCCGCCGCACCAGCGCGGCTTCGGCCTGGCGCTGATCGCGGTGGTGGCGCTCGTGTCGGCCGCGACGGGACCGGTGCTCGGCGGCGTGCTGATCGAGATCGCGAGCTGGCACTGGATCTTCCTTATCAACGTCCCGTTCGGGATCCTCGGCATCGTGCTCGCGCTGCGCTGGTGGCCCGAGACCTGGGACCTCGCGGCCGCGGCGAAGAGCTCGAGGGCGAGATGGTCCTCGGGCCTCGGCCGGTGGCCGCCGCCCCAGTAGAGCTCCTTGGCGATGATGCAGCGGTCGGGGCGCAGCATCGTGAACCTGGAGCCCCCGACCTCGCCCTCGACCTCGCCCAGGACGCCTTCGTCCGGGCGTGGGAGCGGCTCGCCACCTTCGAGCGGCGGAGCCGGTTCTCCACCTGGCTCTACCGGATCGCGGTCCGGCTCGCGTACGACGAGATGGGGCGCCGCGAGCGGTTCGTCGGAGCCGTCGACGTCGAGGCCTCGAGTCGCGACCCGGCGCCGGACCCGGAGGAGCGGATCGAGGCCGAGGCGACCGCGGCGGACCTCCGGAGTCGGATCGCGGAGCTCCCCGACCTGCAACGCGCGGTCGTGGTGCTGCGGGCCTGGGACGGCTTGCCCTACCGCGAGATCGCCGCGATCTGCGGGACGACGGAGACGAGCGCCCGGGTGAGCTTCCATCACGCCATCCGGCGCCTGCGGGCGGGCCTGGAGGAGGAGGCGGGTTCGACATGAACGATCCGGAGCGGTTCCACCCCGACGAGGCGACCCTGATCGCCTGGCTCGACGACCCGACGATCGTCGATCCCGCGACCGAGCGCCATGTGGCCGGATGCGCGGCCTGCGCCGAGACCGTGGAGGAGCTCCGCCGGCTCTTCGACGAGCTGGCGGCCGGGCCGCCGATGCCCGAGCCGGAATCCCTCGCCCGCAGCCGCCGACGGATCCTGGCGGCGGTCGGCGCCGGGGAGGGCGCGGCCGTCCGGTCGCGCCGCGGGTGGCGCCGCGGGTGGTGGGTCCCCACGCTGGCCGCCGCGGCGCTCGCGGCGGTGCTCCTGTGGAGCCCTCGGGATGTGGAACAGCGTGCGCCCGCCGGCGACGTCGGGGCCGAGGCTCTCGTCGAGACGGACGGTCCCGACCCGGTGACGATCGAGGCCGAACGTGCCGCCGAGGCCGTCGTGGCGGCCGTCGCGGGCGAGGCCGCCGACTCCGTCGCGGTGACCCCCGGGGGTTTCGCCCTGGACGAGGAGGGGGTGACGTTGCTCGCCGCGATGGAGACGGCCACCCCGTCGCTCACCGAGGACGACGATTACACGCTGCTCGCCGAGCGCTTCGCGGCGCTGTCCGCTGAGGACCAGGCGGAGATCCTCGACGAGCTGTCCGATACGAGATTCGAGCCCTGAGGAGGTAGCCCTCATGAAGACGCCGATCCTGAGCACCATCCCCCTGCTCGTCGCGTTGGTCGCGCCCGCGGCCGCCCAGGACGCCCCGCCCCCTCGCGACGGCCCGCCTCCCGAGGTCGTCGAGCGGCTCGAGCGAGTCCGGATGGAGCGGATGCAACGCGCCCTCGACCTCAGCGATCGGGAGATCGCCCGGCTCCGGGAGCGAATGGAGGCCCACCGGGCCGAGATGCGCTCGGCGAGGATGGAGCAGGGGGCAGCGATGGAGCGGCTCCGCGCCACGCTCCGCGACGAGCCGGTGGATCAGCGGGAGGTCACCCGGGCGATGGAGGACGTGGAGCGTGAGCGCGAGAGGATCCGGGCCCTGCGCGACCGCCTCCGGGAGACGATCGGGGGGAGCCTCACCCCCGAGAAGCGGGCCAAGCTGATGCTGTTCAACGAGCAGTTCGACCGACGGCTGCGGGAACTCGTGGCGGGTCATCGGGCGCCGGGCTTCCACCGACCGCCGTGCCCGCCCGGGGAGACCGGGAGGTAGCGGCGGCTCGGTTCCCGCGAGCGCCACGGCCGGCGCTGGCGGCCGAGGCCGTCTACGGCCGGAGCCGCGGCCGCGGGCTCAGTCGACCTCGCACGTGCAGTCGGTGCCCTCGGCGCATCCGCGACAGCAGTAGCGCTCCCCCTCCTTCACGTACCCGGTGGGGTCGGGCCACTCCTCACGATCCTTTCCGCATTCCGGACATTCGTTCTCGGCCACGTCGGCTCCTTATTCAGGGGGTGTTCCTACCGGTCGTCGCACTGTACCCAGTATGCGGACGCGATGGCGGGATCTCGGTACGATTTCGGACAGCCCGTCACCGGAGGTGGAGTATCCCCCCGACCACCAGCCGCGCTTCGAAGACGTCGTCGCCCGTCAGCGGGACCTGGACGCCGCCGCCCCACTGCTGGCCGTTCGCGAACGCGTACCGGAAGCCCAGCGTGCCGGCGAGCAGCGTGTCCTCCCCCGCCTCCGGCCCGCCATGGGCGGCGGCGAGGGGGCCGCGAGCCGCAGACAGCGCCTCCGGATGCCCCGCCTCGTGTGGTTCCTCCACCTCCACGCCGATCGGGGTGACGCCGTTGAACTCGACGATCGGGATGAAGTTCGAGGGGAGCCACCACGAGAAGGCCAGGTTGTAGACGATCTCCTCCTCGTCATCCCCCCGGTCGGAGAAGATCCGGTCGTAGCCGACCCCGGCCTGGAGCGCGCCGCGCCGGTCGGAGCCGAACCCCTTCCACAACAAAAGCGCCGGCTCCCACCCCCAGCCGTCGATCCCCAGCCCCTCCTCTTCGTCGCCGGTGGGAAGGACGAACCCGGACCGCGCGCTGACGATCAGGAGCCGCTCCGGATCCTGTACGAGCGCGACCATCGGCGCCACTTCGACGTCGCCGAAGCCGCTCGCGCCTTCGTCGGTCTCCGGATCCGTCACGGCGTACGGGACGGCGACCTCGCCGCCGATTCGCTCGCTGAACCGCCAGGCGAGCTCGGCCGAGCCCTCGTATTCGCTATCGCCGTCGGCCATCGTGGACTGGACCCGCGGATGGATCTTCCGCTCGAGGTAGGCGTGGTGCGTGAAGAAGACGTCCACGTATTCGGGGAATCCGCCGTGGTCGTGCCCGTGGCCGAGGTGACGCGCCGACGCGCGTTCGTGGTCGTGATCGTGATCTTCCTGGGCCCGCGCGGTCCCGGGGACCGTCAGCACGAGGACGGTCAGGATCGCCGCGAACGCATTCGCGGACGAGCGGGTGGTTCGCATGGTCCTCTCCCTGCTTGATCGGATGGATGGGCCGGAACCGACCTCCGGCCATGAACGATCAGACGATCGGGAGAGATCCACGGGGCGGCTCCGGATCGGGGGCGTTGGGGAGCTCCCGGACCGGCTCGGGCGCGGCGAAGACGAGCGGCGAGACGGGGGGCGTCGAGCACGGGATCCGAGGATCGGCGGGCGGCGCGAAGTCGGGTCCCACCGCGACCCACGGGCTCGCCTCCGCCGCCGGGCACGAAGCCCACACCGGCGCGTCGGGGCTCGCCGGGCTCGTGGCGTGCGGGCAGGGGCCCTCGCGCACCTCCCACGGACAGCCGGGGTGGTGGTGGTCGCCGTCCGGGCCGGCGGCGACCGCCGCGATCAGCCCGGTGCCGTGGTAGGCGACGAGAGCCGCCATCAGGCAGAGGGCCGGGATCCTTCGCACGTCGGATCCGACGTTCGCATCCCGCGGAGGATTCCGCAACGCGGGCCGGCGCGTCCTACTCTCCGTCGAGGGCCCGGCCCCAGTGATCGGAGAACGACCGCAGCCGCTCCCGGAGCTTCGGCTCGATCGCCCGCGGCCGCCCGGTCCGGGGCTCGATCATCACCTGGACGGTCCTGCCGCGGGCGCACAGCCGCTCCGTGCCCTCGTCGTAGAGCTCGTATTCGAGAACGAAGGAGGAGTTGCCGATCCTGGCGAGCCACACCTCCACCCGGATCGTCTCCCGGAGCATCGCCGCGGAGACGTAGTCGCACTCCGCCCGCGCCACCACGAAGTCGAGCACGTCGTAGGAGTAGTCGTGGTGGAGCTCCTGCCAGTACGCCGTCCGGGCCACCTCCATGTAGGTGAAGTAGACGGCGTTGTTGACGTGACCCATCGGGTCCAGGTCGCGGAACCGAACCGGGATCTTCACGTCGAACCGGCGCTTCTCGTGGGAGCGGCTCATCGGTCGCGAACGTACTACTCGGAGCAGGAATAGGGTTGCATTCGACCACCGCTGCATCGCGCCCGTCAGCGTTGCTCCTCGTGCGGAATAGCTCTGCTATTCCTCCTCGTCGCGCCTTGACGGGCGCGCGCATCGGTGCTCTCGCTGCGACACCCTATTCCTGCTCCGAGTAGCAAGGTCGCTCCCGGCGCCGTCCACGACTGGCCGCCGCGTCCCGGCTCCGCTACGTTCGCGCCCGATGGATCCCCCCCACCCGTCGGCCCCCTTCCTCGGCGCCTGGCTCGCGCTCTCGGCTCTCGTCGTGGCGGCCTCCCCCGCCAGCGCCCAGGCGTGGCTGCGCTGGGACCAGTCGGCGGCCGCCGCCGGTCGCGGCGGGGCCGCCGCGGCCGTCGCCGAAGACGCCAGCGCGGTCTTCCACAATCCGGCGGGCATCGCGTCGCTGTTCGGGACCCACGTCCGCATGGACCTCGCCACCACCTTGCACGGCGGGGAGTTCCACGCC
>JAHWKZ010000103.1 GCA_019347645.1 Gemmatimonadota bacterium
CCCCAACGTGGGGGCGGTGGTGCAGGGCGACACGCTGGTGGCGATCGGGGGCCCGTTCTCGGAGCTCGAGGCGGGCGGTCCGACGTTCGACGCGCTGGGGCTGGACGAGTTCTATTCGACCACGAACCCGGAAGACATCGGGAACTTCCCCGACGTCTGCACGGTGGACGACTTCCGTCTGCAGCAGTTCCCGAGCCTGCAGCCGTTCACGGGGGAGCCGTTCCCGGGCTTCGCCGACCAGACGGTGTGCATCGCGGGGAACGACATCCAGGCCGGCACCTGCGGCGACTGCGGCGGAACGCGGCTGGGGGTCGAGATCGTCTCTACGCTCTTCGCGTTCGGGGTGCCGCTGGTCCAGGACTTCGTCTTCGTCGGTTTCCGGATCTTCAACAGCTCGGAGTTCGTGACGGCGGCCAACACGCCCGCCGTGGCGGCCGGGACGCAGGTGGCGGGTCCGTACGACTTCGAGGGGACCGTTGTCTCGATCGGAGTCGATCCCGACATCGGGGACGCGGGCGACGACCAGGTGGCGTTCCTGCCGGAGGTCCAGACGATGGTGTTCTGGGACTCCGACTTCACCGAGCCGCAGTTCCAGGGTACGCCGGGCTTCGGCGGGATCTCGTACCTGAAGACCCCGATCGATCCGACCACGGGTGAGGAAGTGGGACTGGCCGAGTTCACCGTGTTCACCAACGGGAATCCGCGGCCCGACCCCAACTCGAAGGAAGAGTGGTACCGGGCGATGACCGGGGACCTGAGCTTCGTGGTGCTCGAGGTCTCCCCGCGCGACGTGCGCGGCCTGGCGTCCTCGGGCAAGTTTCCGCTGCCGGCGGACGAGTTCGTCGAGATCTACGCGGCGTACTTCTTCGCTCCGGTGGCGGGTGCTCCGCCGGGCCAGCTGCTGGCGGAGGCGTACAAGAACCTGACGACGGGCGTGGTCAACCCGAACGCCAACCAGGATCCGGCATTCGATACCTTCAAGACGGTCCAGCTGACGGCGCAGGCGACGTTCGACGCGGGGTTCGTGGTGCCGACGTCGCCGCCCAAGCCGGACTTCACGCTGATCCCCGGCGACATGCAGGTGACGATCGTGTGGGAGGCCGATCCGGTCGAGTTCGTGAACCCGTTCGCCAAGGTGGCGCGCGACCCGTTCGCGCGGCTCCCCAGCGGCCAGCCGGATCCCGAGGCTCCGCCGATCACCGATGCGGACGGGAACCCGATCACGCTGGACGCGGACCAGGTGATCTACGTGGCGTCCCAGGACGTGGGCGGGACGACCGGCTTCATCACGGCCGGCGAGGCGGGTCTGACGGGCGCGGAAGTGACCAACGCGGCGTTCGATCCCGACTTCATGATCCAGGATTTCCAGGGGTTCCGGGTGTATCGGTCGCGGACGGGCCTGCTCTCGGACGCCGAGCTGATCGCCCAGTTCGACCTGGCCGACGCGGTGGTCGGAGGCCTCTTCTGCTTCGATGCCGAGCCGGTCTTCTTCGAGGACGAGTTCGTGACCGCCGTCTGCACCGACGTGCAGGAGGCGGCGATCGGGACGAACACGGGACTGTCGTTTGCCGTCGTCGACCGCGGGGGCACGTTCCCCAATCCGGCCGACGGGCCGGGCCTGATCAACGGGATTCCGGTTTTCTACACGGTGACGTCGTATGCGGTCAACCTGGGGTCGTTCGTGCCGGCGCTGCCGGACGCGCAGCTGGCGGCCCTGCCGGCGGCGACGCCGGCGGCTCCGCTGATCCTGGAGAGCGGTTTGGCGCCCCTGCGCGAGGTGACGCCGCGCTCCAACGCCAGCTCGTTCGATCCGGCGATCGCGGTCTTCATCCCGCAGACGGAGGCGGGCGAGGATTGTGACCCGGATGAGCCGACCGCGACAGTCGACCCCGCGACCGGCGAGTACGTCGACTTCCGTGACTGCTCGAATGCGATTGCGGAAGTGGCGCTGGTCCCGGCGCGGGACGCCAACCTGCCGACCGGCGACTTCTTCCTGGTGGTCGACTCGCTGACCAACCCGGCGGTGTTCCCGTACCAGATCGCGGCGGGGGGCAACCGGGTGTGGTTCCACTGGGAGCGGGCCGACGGGAGCCCGGCAACGGAGATCCAGCCGACGGTCGGGTTCTTCGACCAGGTGATGAATTTCGCGTTCTCGGGGTCGACCAAGGTCTTCTTCGGGTTCGACACCGACCCGTCCGACACCGGTGTGGACCTGGGGATCAACACGACCTTCGTGGTCGATGCCAGCGTGATCGAGGACCTCGAGGTCAACGGCCAGTCGCTCCACTTGGAGGAGCTGGGCGGAACGCACGTCAGCGAGCACCGTCCTCACCGGATCGACGGCTCGTCGCTGGCCGACGTGGTCGTAATCGGTAACGCCCGCGACGGCGGCGGCGGCTCCAGCCGTGAATACTCCCAGCCGTTCCCGTACGCTCAGGGCGGCACGTCGTACGAGCTGACGTGGTCGGTCTCCGGCGGCACCTACACCGGCACGCTGCGGCAGCTTCCGGGTGGCAACGTGATCCCGGAGGGGGGCCAGCCGAAGGGGCCGGACAACCCGAGCACGCCGGCAGACTTCGTGGCCGGGTGGAACTGGGGCTTCATCGCTCCGGACACTCCGGCGACGGTCCAGGCGCGGATCATGCCGGCCAACCCGCTGACGAACACGATCATGCTCGACGTGGGCGACACGTTCGTCGTGTTCGTGCCGGGTCAGAGCGTGTACATCGAGGGGATTCAGGATCTTCCGGAGGACGGGGAGGTGTGGACGTTCCTGATCGACTCCGGCTTCCAGCGCGCCGCATTCGGCCGCGAGGGAGGCGATGCAGGAGACCCCCCCGATCCCAACCTGCCGGTAGGTCCGTTCAGCTACAGCGACTTAAACACCGAGTCGGCGCAGGGTCACGCCTATCCGACCGATGTCGGGATCACGAACGTGTACCCCGGCATGACCTGGAAGCTGTCGGTGTCGGGTGGCTCGAACGAGCTGGCGGACGCGGATCTGTCGCAGATCGCGGTGGTACCGAACCCGTTCATCGCGGCCAACGAGATCACGCGCGGTCGCGGGATTCAGCGGCTGCTGTTCACGAATCTTCCGCCTCAGGCGACGATCCGGATCTACACGATCAGCGGCAACCTGGTGCGGGTGCTGGAGCACAGCGACGGCTCGGGAACGGAGCCGTGGGACGTGCGGACGCGGTTCGACCTGCTGGTGGCGAGCGGGAACTACTACTACCACGTGACGACGCCGGACGGTCGTACGCATCTGGGTCGCTTTGCGGTCATCAACTAGGAGCGCGGCGAATGGGTGGGGACCGGTTCGAGGGACCGGTCCTGCACCCTGGCGCAGCAACTTGACGTTGGAGGTTATGACATGAAGAAGCTCTGGAGAGGTGCTGGGCTGAGCTTCGTGGGTGCGCTGCTGCTCGCCGCGAGTCCGGTCCAGTCCCAGGAACTGCCCGAGATCCTGCAGGGTCGAGAAGAGGACTTCTCGTTCATCGGGAACGCGGGTGGTGAGTTCTTGACGATCCCCGTGGGTGCGCGTGGCGTGGCCATGGGTCAGGCGTTCACGGCGGTGGTGGATGACATCAGCGCGTTGTGGTGGAACCCGGCGGGTCTGGGCTTCATGCGGAGCCCGGCGGCGTTTTTCACCAACGTGAATCTGCCGCTGGACGTGCAGTACAACTATGCCGGCATCGGGGCTCCGGTGTTCGGCGGCAACGGAGTGGTGGGGGGCTCGTTCGGTCTGCTGTCGATGGACGCGATGCAGGCGACGGAGATCGAGCAGCCGGGCGGCTCGTCGGAGGAGTTCGACAGCTGGAGCTCGAACGTACAGGGCTCGTACGCGCACAACATCTCGGACCGTTTCACGGCGGGCGCGAGTGTGAAGTGGGCGCACGAGAACATCTTCGGTGTGACAGCGGACGCGTTCCAGTTCGACTTCGGGACCAACTACCACACGACGTTTGCGGGTCGCGGGATCCGGCTGGCGTTCGTGGTTCAGAACCTGGGTACGAACTTCAAGAGCTCGGGTTCGCGGCTGTCGGTGGCGGCGCGGCCGCCGGAGTTCCCGGTGTTCCCCAACGCCGGCAACCTGCCGCTGGAGTTCCGTACGGAGGAGTTCCGTCCGCCGACGACGCTGAAGACGGCGCTGGCGTACTACCTGGTGGAGAACGAGTCGTCGTCGTTCATCGTCAACGGTGAGTTTGCGGCCCCGCGTCAGCTGGAGACGACGTACTCAGTGGGCGGCGAGTGGACGCAGGTGCTGGTGCCGGCCAACAACGGCGGCGTGGCCACCACGGTGGCGGCGCGTGCGGGCTACACGTACCAGACGGACGAGGAGGACCTGGACGAGAGCCCCAACGACAATGACGTGTTCCGCGGCCTGGGCTTCGGCGCCGGCCTGCAGTTCGACTTCACGTCGTTCGGGTCGAGCTTCGACTACGCCTACCGCGACTGGGGTCGCCTGGGCGGGACCAACAACTTCAGCGTGAGCGTGCTGTTCTAGAGGGCTCCCAGCCGCCCCACCGAACACACGTCCGCGCGGCGGACACCGGAGGCGCCCGGATCCCTCGATCCGGGCGCCTTCCGCGTGGGGGACGGTCAACGGGGGTCGAGCACCGGGATCTGCAGTCAGGTCCTGCGTCGTCTTGCTCGCCCGGCCCCCAGGGGCGAGATTAAACCCGCATCCCGGCGCCGCCTGTTTCAGAGACAGATCATGGGTCCATCTTCGACTCCAGCGCGCGTCAAGGCATCCGCATCCGAGGAGTGAACGCCGAATGTTGAATTTCTTC
>JAHWKZ010000104.1 GCA_019347645.1 Gemmatimonadota bacterium
GAGGACGATCCGCTGGCGAGTGCGCTGTTCGACGTCGACGGCGTCGCGTCGGTGTTCTACATGCCGAACTCGATCACGGTCAGCAAGCGACCCGACGGCGACTGGGACGAGATCGGTCCCGCCGCCGAAGCGGCGATCCGGGACCACTTCGAAGAGAGCTGACCCGGGGCCGCCAACGGGCGGCAACGCGCCTCCCGGGTGTCAGGCGCGGTAGGTCGCGTACGATGTCGGCGTCTCCCACAGCCGGACCTCCACCACCGGATAGCCCTGCGCGACGGCGTGGTCGAAGATCAGCCGCGCGATCGACTCGGCGGTGGGGTTGTCGTCGAGGACGAGGTGCGGCTCCCCCTGCTCCTCGAGCCACGGGAGGAGGGGGTCGTCGTGCCGGACGAGCATCTGGTGGTCCATCCGATCGTCGATCCAGGCCTTGATCTCGCGCTTCACGTCGCCGAAGTCCATCACCATGCCCCGGTGGTCCAGCGATGCGGCCTCCAGCGTGATCTCCGCCAGGCCGTTGTGGCCGTGGGGGTGGGCGCACGCCCCCTCGTACTCCATCAGCCGGTGTCCGTAGCAGAAGTGGATCTGGACGGTCACCCGGTACGTCATCCGATCCTCCTCACGCGATCAGCCGGCCGCCGTCGACGACGAGGACGTGGCCGGTCACGAAGTCGGTCATCTCGACCAGGAAGACCACGCTCCTGGCGATGTCCTCGGGGCTGCCGAGCCGCTGCAGCAGAGTCGCCTTCCGGATCCGCTCGGCGGCGTCCTCGTCGAAGTCCTCGGGGAGCATCACCGGGCCCGGGGCCACGGCGTTGACCGCGATTCCGGGCGCGAGCTCCTTGGCCATCGCCTTGGTCATCGTGATCACGCCGCCCTTGGCGATCACGTAGGGGGCGTAGTTCACGTAGGGCTTCAGACCGGCCCAGTCGGCGATGTTGACGATCTTCCCGCCGCCTCCCCGCTTCATGAGCCGGGCGGCGTGCCAGGCGGTGAAGAAGGGGGCCTTGAGGTTGACCGCCATCGTCCGGTCCCACGTCGCCTCGTCGATCGAGGCCCACGGGGTGCGGGGGAAGATCGCCGCGCTGTTGACCAGCACGTCGAGCCGGCCCCACCGCTCCTCGATCGAGCCGATCAGGCCGGGGATGTTGGCGGTGTCGGCCAGGTCGCACCGATAAGGCTCGGCCTCCACCCCTAGTTCCCGAGCGGCGTGGACGGCCTCGTTCGCCGGGTCGGCGCTGGAGTTGTAGTGGACGGCGAGGTTCGCGCCACGCTCGGCCAGGGCGAGCGCGATCGCTCGACCGACCCGGATTCCCGACCCGGTGACCAGCGCGACCTTACCTTGGAGATCCATCCACCCCGCGGTAGGTTGGGGTCCGTGCCCGAACCGGACCGACCCTGTGTCCTCATCTCCGGGGGCCTCGACAGCGCGGTGGCCCTGGCGGAGACGGCCCGTGATCGCGGGCCCGTGGTCCCGGTGTACGTCCGGTCGGGGCTGGTGTGGGAGCCGGCGGAAATGTACTGGACCGACCGTTTCCTGCAAACGATGCCGGAGGACTTCGTCGAGCCGCTCGTCGTGCTCGACCTGCCCGTCGCCGACCTCTACGGCGATCACTGGAGCGTGACCGGCGAGGCCGCCCCGGGCGCCGATACGCCCGACGAGGCGGTCTACCTTCCGGGGCGCAACCTCCTGCTCCTGTCCAAGGTCGGCGTGCTGGCGGTGGCGCGCGGGTGCCAATCGATCGTCTCCGGCTCGCTCGCCGACAATCCGTTCCCCGACGGCCGGCGCGTCTTCTTCGACGCGATGGGCGAGGCGATCGGGCTGGCGTTGGGCCTGGAGAGGGCGCTCCCCATCGAGACGCCGCTGGCCGGGCTCGGAAAGGCGGAGGTGATCCGCCGCGGCGCGCACTGGCGGCTCGATCTCACCTTCTCGTGCGTCGACCCGACCTCCGACCACCGCCACTGCGGCGTCTGCAACAAATGCGCGGAGCGGCGCCGCGGGTTCGGGGAGGCGGGCGTCTCCGACCCCACGATGTACGCGATGGAGCCGGCCCCGGCCGACGGCAGCTAGGTCCCTTCGTCGCCTTGCGGCAGGACGTAGATCTGGAACTGCACGCCGGCCTCCGGCCGCTCGGCGCAGAAGGAGTCGTCGACCCGGCGCAGCGTCTCGGTACCCACGATCGTCGTGCTCGTGACCGATCGGATGCCGCGTTCCTTCTCGAAGACGACCCGCGTCCCCGCGTCCGTGCACGCGGCGCACCGGACATAGACCAGAAACCGCGGGTCGTCGCGCGGCCCGAGGGCGTACCATCCGTCGGCGACGGCGGGGATCGGAAGCGAGGGACCGAGGAGGCGATCGGCCCTCGTCCCGGCGGGCGGACCCCACCGGAACGTGTCGGCCGGCGCGAGCAGCGCCCGCGGGTTCGGCCGGGGGCCCGGGGTGGCGATCACCGAGAGCCCGATCACGCCCTCGAGCGGGACGAGGATCCGGCTGTCGCTCGCCAGGCCGGGCCACCGCAGGCCGCGCAGCTCCGCGTAGCGCCGATCACGGATCGTCGTCGGCTCCTCGACCGTCACGCACAGCCGCTCGCCGTCGAGCTCGAAGACCTGGGTCTCGCCCGGCTCGAGCCCCATCCAGTCCATGAGGCTCCGTGGGCCGAGCGGAGGGGCCTGCTGGGCCACGGTGGCGACCGGCGCGGCGAGAACGAGCACGAGGGCGAGGAGAAGGCGCATCCGGGTCTCTAGTACCCGGACGCTACCGAGACGGTCCTCACCTGCCCGGACTCTCGCGGCGCGCGGAGAGGTCCTTTTCCATGTCCACGATCCGCAGGATCGTCCCGTCCGTCATCCTGCTCTCGCGCTCGGACCGGATCTCGTAGCCGAACCTCTCGAAGAACGGCACCGCGTTCAGGGACGAGCGCAACGAGAGACGATCGATGCCTCGGTCGGCCGCCTCTCTCTCCACCCGTCGGAGCAGCCGGGTCCCGATCCCCCGGTCCGCCACTGTCGGCTCCACGAACACCATCCGGACCTCGCCCGCCTGCGGGTCGAGCTCGGCGAACCCGACCAGGCTGACCCCGATCTGGGCCACCCACACGTTCGGGAGCTCCTCCGGCTCGATCCACCCCTCCTCCTCGGAGGCGTCCGCCCAGGCCTCGATCTGGGGCGGCGCGTAATGGCCGACGGCGAGCGCCCGGACCGACCGCGAGAACAAGACCCGCAGCCGCGGCAGGTCCTCCTCGCGCGCGATTCGGACGACGGGCTCGCGGGCGGCGTCCGTCAGACCTCGGGCGCCGGACCGAACAGCCGGTCCGCGTTGTCCTGGAGGAGCTTCCGCCGCACGTCCTCCGAGAGGTCCAGCCCCAGGAAGGCGTCGAGGTTCTCCCGCATCCCGGGCACCATCGGGCCCGGCCAGTCCGTCCCCCACAGGAGCTTGTCGGCGACCTCGGGAAGTCGCGGGAAGTACTTGAGCAGCCCCTTGGGAGGGATCCCGCTGACGTCGCCCCAGAAGTTCGGGTGACGGCGGAGCAGGAAGAACGAGGTCTCGGCCCATAGCGGCCGGCCCAGGTGGGCGAGGATCAGGTCGAGCTCGGGGAAATCGACTCCGACGTCGTCCAGCGGCAAGGGGTCGGCGTGCACGTTCCGCGCGCCGGGGAAGACGGACGTTCCGGTGTGGACCATGACGGGCAGGCCCAGCTCCTGTGCGCGGTCGTACATCTCGGCGAGGCCGGGCACGCCGTGCCGATAGGCGTTGGCCGCCACCTCCTGGTGCGGCGGGTGGAGCTTTATGGCTCGTACGCCCAGATCCGCCAGCCGATCGACCGCCTCGCCCGGTCTGGGGTGGTTCGCCACGTCGACGCCGCCGAAGGGGATCAAGCGCTCCGGTGCCGCCCGGGCCAGGCTCGCGACGTAGGGGTTCACCGCGTCCGTGAAACCCATGAGGGACGGGCTCACGTAGTTGATCAACCCGATCCGGGCGATTCCCGCCGCGTCCATCCGTCGGAGCACCTCCTCGGGATCCCGCATCATCCGCTCGAGCGCGGCGTAGTCGCTCCGACCCTCCGCCATCCGCTCGCGGACGGACGGCTTCAGCATGTGCCACGGCTGGACGTGGACGTGGATGTCGGTGATCCTCAGCTCTTCCATCGTCTCCCTTTCACAGCGACGGGAGGCCCGTCGGCGCCGATCCGGAGCCGGCCACGAGCGGGACCGTCATCACCAGCCCGAGGCCGACGAGCCAAAGCGCCAGGGCGAGCAGGACGGCGTCCCGGGGACGCAGGTCCATGGCGTGGACCGCCGCCAGCGCGACCAGGGCCGTCCACCAGAGCGTGAAGACGTCCAGGTGGAGGAGGGTGGCGTACGCGTAGGGAGAGACCTCGTCGGGCGAGACCAGGAGCGCGGGTCCGATCGTGACCCCGACGACGTCGCGGTCGGTGGCCCGCGTGGCCACGGCCTCGGCCACGGTCGAGACCACGGAGAGGAGTCCGACGTACAGGATGGCGACGAGCGCGACCGTGTAGCGCGACACCCCGTCGCGCAGGGTGGACCAGGCCCATACGAGTCCGGCGACCAGGCACGCCGACAACGGAGCCAGAACCGCCACGGCGACCACCCCGAGGAAGACCACCGCGACGACGGCCCCACCGCCCCCCGGCAAACCGGACTCCTCCAGGACCCGGCCCATCGCGTCCGGAGGTCCGGTCCACACGAGCGCGAACGCCGTCGCCAGCGACGAACCGGCGATCAGCAGGACCAGCGGCCCGGCGACCCGCGGGTCCCTCCGCACGTCCCG
>JAHWKZ010000105.1 GCA_019347645.1 Gemmatimonadota bacterium
GACGCCGAGCCCGATCCCGAAATCGAGCGTTTCGCGGCACGGCTGCGCGATTCCCCGAAGGCGATGGCCGCGGCGGTGGCATCCGAGCCGCGCCACAACCTGCCCACCCCCCCCACGCCGCTCGTCGGGAGGGAGGAGGAGCTGCGCCGGATGCGGGAACTCGTCGCCGACCCCGAGGTCCGGCTCGTGACCTTGACCGGTCCCGGGGGCGTGGGCAAGACGCGGGTCGCGATCGATGCGGGGCGCGAGGCGGTGGAGCGGTTCCCCGACGGCGTCTTCTTCGTCGTTCTCGGACCGCTCCGCGATTCCGAGCTGGTGGGAACGACGATCGCCCGGACGTTGGGCCTCGAGGCCAGGGGCCCCCGGCCGGTGGAGGACGCCCTCGTGGAGGCCCTGCGCGAGCGACGATGCCTGCTGGTCCTCGACAGCTTCGAGGGCGTCCTGTCCGCCGCCGATCTCCTCGCCGAGCTCCTGCGGGAGACCGAGTCGCCGAAGGCGATCGTGACGAGTCGCTCCGTTCTACGGCTGCTGGGCGAGCACGTCCTTCCGGTCCCCCCGCTCCGCGCCCCGAGTGACCCCCGGCGGCTCACGCCGGACCAGACGCGGGCGTACGAGGCGGTGGACCTGTTCGTCCAGCGAGCGCGCGCCGCCCGTCCCGACTTCGAGCTGACCGAGGGCAACCACGTGGCCGTGGGCGAGGTCTGCGCCCACCTCGACGGGCTTCCGCTCGCGATCGAGCTCGCGGCCGCGCGAACGCGCCTGCTCTCGCCGGGCATGATCCGCGATCGATTGTCGAACCGCTTCGAGCTGCTGACCGGCGGGCCGCGGGACCTTCCCGAGCGGCATCAGAAGCTGCGTGCGACCTTCGACTGGAGCTACGACCTGCTGAGCGAGCGGGAGCGACGGCTGTTCCGTCGTGTGAGCGTCTTCGTGGGCGGTTGCTCGCTGGCGGCGGTCCGGGAGGTGTGCGAACCGGAGGGGGAGGAAGGAGAGATCCTGGACGAGCTGGCGGGGCTGGTCGATGCCAGCCTGCTCTCCCGGGTGGAGTCCGTGGACGACGAGCCGCGGTTCGAGATGCTCGAATCGATCCGGGAGTACGCCTGGGAAATCCTGGTCGGAGAGGGAGAGGCGGACGACCTGCGGCGCCGCCACGCGGTCTACTACCTCGACCAGGCGGAGCGGCTGGAGCCCAGGCTCACGGGTCGAGACCAGGAGCTCTGGCTCGACCGTCTGGCCCCGGAGCATCACAACATGCAGGCGGTTCTCGACTGGGCCCTCGAACGAGGAGACTTCGAGCTGGCGGTCCGCCTGGGCAGCGCGCTGTGGTGGTTCTGGTGGGTACGGGGGCACTTCACGGGCATGCGTCGAAGGCTGGATCGGGCCCTGGCCGAGCGGAGCCGGCTGTCGCCCTCGCTCCAGACGAACCTCCTGGTCGCCAGCGGCGCGATCGCCTCCATGGACGGCGATCACGAGCGGGCTCTGGCGGAGTTCCAGGAGGCCTTCGCGGTCGGGCGCGGGACGGTCGGACGGCGAGAGGTCGTGCGCGCGCTGCGGAGCATGGCGTTCGCTCTCAGCCGGCGGGGCGAGTTCGAGCGGGCGGTCGAGCTGCTGGAGGAGTCGCACGGGCTGGCTCGGGAGCTCGACAGCCCTTCGGACCTGTCGGCGGCGCTTCGCGGGCTGGCCAAGATGCGATTCAACCAGCGGCGCTACGAGGACGCCGAGCGGCTCTACCGGGAAGCCCTGGAGATCGATCGCGGTCGGGGAGACCGGCAGTCGACGGCGTGGTCGCTGGCCGGACTCGGCGAGGTGGCTCGCCATCGCGAGGACCTGGACGAGGCGGCCCGGCTGCTCGAGGAAGGGCTGGCGTTGTGCCGCGAGCTCGACAGCAAGCCCGGCATCGCCTACCTGCTCCTGTCATCCGGGCACGTCGCGCGGTCCCGGGGCGTGGTCGACGAGGCGGAGGCGCGATATCGGGAGGCGCTCCCGCTGCTCGGCGAGCTCGGGAACCGGCGCCGGATCGGCGTCTGCCTGCTCGGACTGGCCGCCGTGGCCATGCGAAAGGGCGAGATCCACCGGGCGTTGCTGCTGTTCGGCGCGGTCGAACCGATGCGGGAGCCGATGGGGATCCAGATCGCGCCCGTCGACGAGGAAGAGTTCCAGAAGGCCGAGCTACGGGTTCGGGAGACGTTGAGCGAGGAAGAGATTCAGGAGTTGCGGAGACGGGGCCGCGAGATGGACCTCGAGGAGGCGATCGCCGTCGGTCTCCAGGCGGCTCCAGGCCAATAGTCGCTCGTCTTCGCGTCGGCGGGTCACGGGTCGGAACGACCAGACCGGCACCCGGTGGACCGGGTGCCCCCTCCCCGGAAAGAAGCAGGGAAGGCCCAGGGCAGTCCGCGGGAACGGCCGTCCTCTACCCTCGAGGTCGAGTGATGGCCCAGCACCCTTCGACCCGCAACCCGCCCAGGCGAGAGGACCGCCATGAAGAATTCGTCGAAGAACCGCAAACGCCGGATCTACCTCGTGAGCCGGTCGATCATCTGCGTCGTGGTGGCGGGGTCGATCGGCTCCCTGTTCTGGAGCCCCGGCAATCTCTTCCTCTACGCCCTGGACATCTTCGTCCGGACCTACCTGGTCTTCCTGGGGACGGTGATGGCTCACGAGGGAGTCCACGGGCATCTGGGGCGCACGAAGAGAGCCAACTTCTTCTGGGGCCGGCTGGCGTTGATCCCGAGCCTCGTTCCGTTCACGAACTTCAGAAAGACCCACCGGCTTCACCACGCGCACACGAACGTCCCGGATCGGGATCCGGACTACTTCATGAAGCCCCGGCACGCGATGGAGATCCCGTTCCGCGCCCTCGCCATGCCCCACCAGTGGTACTTCTGGCTGAGGCGACGGAGCCTCCTCGACCGGGAGCACGAGGCCGAGCTGCTGCTCAACTACTCGGTGATCGTGGCCGTGTTCGGAATGGTCTCCTGGGTCGTGGGGCCGGGGCGCGTGGCGGCCGGCATGCTCCCCGTCCTGGTCCTGGTATCCATCATCCTGTGGTATCCCTTCGCTCTGAAGACGCACGAAGGGCATTCCACGGGCCCCTCGGCCACGAGATCACACGACTATTATGGCCGTCTCATGTACTGGTTCTCGTTCGGCCTCTCGATGCATCGGGTCCATCACGAGAAGCCGCAACTGCCGTGGATCGACCTCTTGTCGTTCGTCGAGCCGGCCCCCCCGGGCAGTCTCGGCGGGCTGATTCCTCGACTCGAGATCCGGACCGGGGACGAAAACTAGCGGCCGGCCAGGCATCGGGTCGAGCTTGTTTCGAGGAGCCCGAGGCGCTTATAGTGATCGTGCCGCGAACCGATCCCGTGCCTCGCAGCGGAGAGGAGTCGAACCTTGCGCGTCCATCTCGTCAATCCGAGCGACCTCTCCTTCGGAGTGGGCGTGATCACGCCCCGGTGGCTGTTCGTGCTCGCGGGCGCCACGCCGGAGTCCTTCGGGGACCCGACGATCGTCGACGAGACCCTGGAGCCGTTCGATCCCGATTCGATCGAGCCCGGTGACATCGTCGGGATCGGCATCCACACCTTCAACTCCCTGCGCGGCTACGAGGTCGGACGTCTGGCGCGCGAGCGCGGCGCGACCGTCGTCTTCGGCGGCGTTCACGCCAGCCTGTTCCCGGACGAGGCGTACGAGTACGGCGCGGCCGATGCGGTGGTGAAGGGCGACGGGGACGTGGTGTGGCCCGAGGTGCTGGCGGACGTCACCAACGGCGGTCCGCGGGAGCTCTACGAAGGCGGCCGGATCGAGGCCGAGGAGTTCGTCCAGGCTCGGTGGGATCTGATGCCGCCCGACCGGTACATGTGGGGATCGGTCCAGACGGTGCGGGGCTGCCCCAAGCACTGCTCGTTCTGCTCGGTCTGGCGGATGGACGGGCAGCGCCCGCGCCAGCGGACGGTCGATCTGGTGCTCGAGGAGATCGTCGAGCTGCGGAGACGCGGGTACCGGTTCATCGCGCTCGCCGACGACAACTTCTATCCGGTCACCCTGCGCGACCTCGAGGTGGCGGACAAGCGCGAGAACAAGGCGCGGCTCCACGAGCTCCAGGCGATCCGGGCCGAGCGGTTCGAGCTGATGGAGCGGCTGGCCGAGCTGCCCGACGACCTGGTGTTCTTCACCCAGATCACCATGGAGGTCGCCGACGATCCCGAGTTCATGGACGCGATGCGGGAGGCGGGGATCCGGGGTGCTTTGGTCGGGGTCGAGACCGTGACCGAGGAGGGGCTGAAGGCGATCTACAAGAACTTCAACTCGGCGGGGAGCAACCTGGTCGAGGTCCTGCGCACGTTCCGCCGCCACGGCCTCCACATCCTCGGATCGTTCATCTTCGGCCTGCCGACGGACCGGCCCGACACGTTCGACGCGACCGTGGAGCTGGCGGAGGAGGCCGATATCGCGTTCGCCCAGTTCGTCATGCTGTCGCCGTTTCCGGGGACCCTGGACTTCCTGGAATGGGAGAAGCAGATGGCCGACGACCCGACCCGGATCGACGGCCATCCGCTGACCCGGTACTGGCTGATCCCGCAGCTCAAACGGCCGAAGCTCTACATCCCCCACCCCACCATGTCGCCCCAGGAGATCCGCGAGCGCACCCAGGACGTCTGGGACCGGTTCTACAGCCTGCGATCGATCTGGAAGCGCGCCAGCGTGACGCCGAACCTGCGCACCCGCCTCGCCTTCGTGCTGATGTCCAAGCAGATCGGA
>JAHWKZ010000106.1 GCA_019347645.1 Gemmatimonadota bacterium
ACCCCGTGCTGCGGGACGCCGACGCCAAGTGGTACGTCCGCGAGGAGCGTGGCGGCTGGATCCTCGGGCCTTATGAGCGCGGCGCCCCCGCCCGCTTCGTCTACGGCGTCCCCGACAGCTTCCGCGCCGACCTCTTCGATCTCGACCTCGAGCGGACGAACGTCAACGGTGGGGCGATCGCGCTCGGGCACCCGATCGGCGCCACCGGAGCCCGGATCGTCGTCACCCTGCTCCACGAGATGGCCCGGCGGGAGAGCCGGCTCGGGCTGGCGACCCTGTGCGTGAGCGGCGGCCTGGGTACCTCCGTCCTCGTCGAGCGGCCCTCGGCGGGAGCCGACTGATGGAGACGACGAGCCACGTCCTCGTCGAGCGGGAGGGGGCCGTCGGCGTCCTCCGGCTGAACCGGCCGGAGAAGCTGAACGCCTTCGCGGGTGACATGCGCGACCAGATCGGCGACGCCCTGGAGGCCCTCGCGGAGGAGTCCGACGTGCGCGCGATCCTGATCACCGGCGAAGGCCGCGGCTTCTGCGCCGGCGCCGACATCGGCTATCTCAACGAGCTGGTGGCCGAGGAGAACGAGAAGGACTTCGCCCGGCTCCTGGAGGCCGGCGAGCGGGTGGTGGGCACGATCCGCTCCATCGACCAGCCGGTGATCGCCGCGATCAACGGACCGGCGGCCGGCGGGGGCGCCAACCTGGCGCTCGCCTGCGATCTCCGGATCATGTCCGAGGCGGCCTCCATCGGTCAAACCTTCAGCCGGATCGGCCTGCACCCCGACTGGGGAGGGACCTACTTCCTCCCCCGGCTGGTCGGCGAGGCGCGCGCGCTCGAGCTCATGTGGAGCGGCCGGATGGTCGGGGCGGAGGAGGCGCTGGCGATCGGCCTGGTCAACCGGGTGGTCCCCGCCGAGCGCTTCCGGGAGGAGGCGCTGGCCTGGGCGCGGCAGATGGCCGCGCGCCCGCCGATCGCGGTGGCGAGGATCAAGCACGCCGTCCACCAGAGCCGCGACTCGAGCCTGGAACAGATGCTGGAGGTGGAGATGGACAACCAGCTCGCCTGCTTCGCCTCCGAGGACGCCACCCGCGGCCTGTTCGCTTTCGGGAACAAGGAGAAGCCCCGGTTCGAGGGAACCTGAGCTTGGACGGCGGCGACCCGCTCCTCGCCTGGCGCGACCGATTCCCGATCCTCGAGAGCACCACCCACCTCATCTCCAACTCGCTGGGCGCGATGCCCGCCGCGGCCGCGGCGGCGCTCGCCGACTTCGCCGACGAGTGGGCGACTCGCGGGGTGCGCGCCTGGGAGGAGGGGTGGTGGGAAACGAGCGTGGAGACGGGAAACCGGCTGGCGCCGATTCTGGGCGTGTCCCGGGACACGGTCGTGATGCACCCGAACGTCACCGTGGCCTCGGCGGTCGTCCGCTCGTGCTTCGACTTCTCCGGCCGGCGGAACAAGGTGGTCATGGTGGACCGCGAGTTCCCGTCGGTCCTCTACCTCTGGGACGGCGCCCGCCGCCTCGGCGCGGAGGTCGAGGTCGTCCCGGCGGCCCCCGACGGCCTGTCGGTGGACCTCGAGCGGCTCCTCGAGACCATCGACGAACAGACCGCGATCGTCCCCATCAGCCATGTGCTGTTCCGGAGCGCTTTCATCCTGGACGTCGAGGCGATCTGCGCGCGAGCCCGGGAGGTGGGCGCCCGGGTATGTCTCGACGTATTCCAGTCGGCGGGGACGGTTCCGGTCGATCTGGGCGCGTGGGGCGCGGATTTCGCCGTCGGCGGCTGTCTCAAGTGGCTGTGCGGCGGGCCCGGCAACGCGTTCCTCTACGTCCGGGGGGACCTCCACGACGCGCTCGAACCGCACCTGACCGGATGGCAGGCGTCGATCCGGCCGTTCGCCTTCGAGCCGGCGCTCGAGCGCTCGCCGTCGGCGTGGCGCTTCCTGACCGGCACCCCGAGCCCGGCCGCCCACTACGCCGCGCGACCGGGATTGGAGATCGTGACCGAGATCGGGGCCGCGGCGATCCGCGAGAAGTCGATGCGACAGACCGCGCGGATCGTCGAGCGGGCCGATGCCGCGGGGATCGACGTCGCCACGCCGCGGGAGCCGGAGCGGCGGGGCGGGACCGTCACGCTCGCTCCGCCGAAGGCCGAGACCGTGGCCCGGCGGCTCCTCGAGGAGGACATCCTGATCGATCATCGGCCCGGCGCCGGCGTCCGCCTCTCGCCCCACTTCTACAACACCGACGAGGAGATCGACCACGCGGTCGAGCGCATGGTCGCGCTCGCCGGCGAGCTCGCGGAGGCCTCCGAAAGCGGCTGGTGATCCGCCGGCCGGCTCTGGCGGGAACCGAGAGGGGACGGTATGCATTCGTCCATCGTGGACACCGACACCATCCCGATCGACGTGGTCGCCGTCGTGGGCGCGGGGACCATGGGGCGGGGGATCGCCCAGGTCGTGGCCCGGGCCGGCCGGGCCGTAGCGCTCCACGACGCAGACCCCGACGCCCTCAAGGCGGCCCGTGACGCGATCGAGGCGACGCTCGCGAAGGGGGTCGAGCTCGGCAAGGTGACCCCCCGGGAGAAGACCGGGACGCTCGAGCGGATCCGCATCGAGACCGATCTCGGCGAGGCGGTGATGGACGCCGATCTGGTGATCGAGGCGATCCCCGAGAGCCTCGCCGCGAAGAAGGAACTCTTCGCCGAGCTCGACGCCCACTGCCCCACCCCGACGATCCTCGCGAGCAACACCTCGTCCCTGTCGATCTCCGCCCTGGCCGAGGCCACCGCGCGCCCCGAGCGCGTCCTCGGCCTCCATTTCTTCAATCCGGTCCACCTCATGCGGCTCGTCGAGATCGTGGTCCACCCGCAGACCGATGACGGGGTGCGGGACTCCCTGCGCGAGCTCGTCCGGGGGCTGGGCAAGACCCCGATCGTCGCGACCGACACCCCCGGGTTCGCCACCAGCCGGCTGGGGCTGGTGCTCGGGCTCGAGGCGATCCGGATGGTGGAGGAGGGCGTCGCGTCCGCGGCCGACATCGACACCGCCCTCGAGCTCGGCTACAACCACCCGATGGGGCCGCTCCAGCTGACCGACCTCGTGGGCCTCGACGTCCGGCTCTCGATCGCCGACCACCTGGCCGACACCCTGGACCGCCACCGTTTCGCCGCCCCGGATCTGCTCCGACGGATGGTCGAGCGCGGGCTCCTCGGCCGGAAATCGGGCGAAGGCTTCTATCGGTGGCGGGACGGCGAAGCGATCGCCAAGGACGTCCCGCTGTCCGAGGAGGAGACGTGAGCGAGAACTTCGTCCGCGCCGGGACCGAGAACGGCGTTCGGATCCTGACGATCGATCGTCCCGAGAAGATGAACGCCCTGGCCGGACCGGTGCGCGAGGCGCTCCTCGAGGCCCTGGACGCCGCCGAGGGCGACGACGAGGTCCGCGTGGTGGTGATCACGGGAGCCGGCGAGAAGGCGTTCGTCGCCGGGGCCGACGTCGGCGAGTTCGAAGGCCGCAGCCCCGTCGATCAGCGCGACGCCATGGCGTCGCCGAACCTGTTCGACCGGGTGTGGGAGTGTCCCAAGCCGACGATCGCGATGATCAACGGGTACGCGCTGGGCGGCGGCTGCGAGCTGGCGCTCGCCTGCGATCTGAGGATCGGCGCGGACAGCGCGAAGCTCGGCCAGCCCGAGATCCGGCTGGGGATCATCCCCGGCGGCGGCGGCACCCAGCGCCTGCCGCGCCTGGTGGGCTACGGAAAGGCTTTGCAGCTGATCCTCTCCGGAGAGATCCTCGACGCGGTGGCCGCCTACGAGATCGGGCTGCTGGACGAGGTGGTCCCGGCCGGGGAGCTGCGGGAGAAGACGATGGCGATCGCGGCGGCGATGGCGGACAAGAGTCCGGTCGCCCTGGCGATCGCCAAGCGGGCCGTCCGCGCCGCCATGGAGATGCCCCTCTCGGCGGGGCTCCAGCACGAGCGGGATCTCTTCGCGCTGGCGTTCTCCACTGAGGACAAGGCCGAGGGCGTGGCCGCCTTCCTGGAGAAGCGGCGGCCGGAGTGGAAGGGCCGGTGAGCGAGAACCGTCGACCGGATCGACGCGAGGTTCCCTTCGAAGCGGAGGAGCGATGAACGAGCAGGACCGGGATCCCATGGGGCCCGACTCCGTCCAGGCTCGCGAGGCACGAGCCGAGCGATCGATGGCGGAGAACTTCCGGGACGTGGTGGTCGATCCGGAGGCGACGTTCGGCGACGTGGCCGAGCGTCCGCGATGGCTGGTGCCGCTGATCGTCCTCGCGGTGGCGACCCTGATCGTCTCGTACTTCATGATGCCGGTGTGGAGCGAGATGCAGCAGGCCGAGCTGGCGCGGCAGGAGATGTCCGCCGAGCAGGTCGAGCAGTCGCAGCGGATGATGGAGCTCTTCCAATGGGTCGGCCTGGCGATGGTTCCGATCATCACCGCGGTGATCATGGCGATCTGGGCGTTCCTGTTCTGGGGGTGGGGGACGATCGCCGGGGCGAGGAACGCGCGGTTCGGCGTCGCCTTCTCGGCCATCGTCTACGCCGGTCTGATCTATCTCTTCCAGGCGATCGCCCAGGCGATCGTGGTGGTGGCGAAGGGCGCGGAGAGGGTCGCCGCCGAAGGTGGACCTCCGACCTTCGGCGTCACGCTCTTCCTCGAGCGCGGCGAGATGTCGGGCCTGCTCTG
>JAHWKZ010000107.1 GCA_019347645.1 Gemmatimonadota bacterium
CGAGACGGCCGCTGCGGCGGTGTCGAAGCCGCGCCAGCGCGAGCGCTTCGCGGCGGCGGGCGTCCCGCAGCCGCGCGAGGCCGACGGCGTCCCCTGCGTCGTCAAGCCCGGCGACCGGCAGGGCCAGCGGGGGCTGACGCTCGTCGAGAGGCCGTGCGGGCTTTCGGACGCCATCCGCCTGGCGCGCCGCGAGTCGCGCAGCGGCAACGTCATCGTCGAGGAGTACGGCGGCGACGTGCTCGAGGCCGACGTGAGCGCCAAGACGGGCCAGGGGATCGACGACCTGCTCGAGAAGGCGCTGCTCCAGGCCGAACTGCTCGACCTGAAGGCCAACCCCGACCGGAAGGCGAGGGGCGTGGTGATCGAGGCCGAGCTCGACAAGGGCATGGGCCCGGTCGCCACCGTGCTCGTCACCAACGGCACGTTGGAGGTCGGCGAGCCGTTCATCGTCGGGCTCTACGACGGCAAGGTCCGCGCCCTGCTCGACGAGCGCGGCAACACCGTGGAGAAGGCGGGTCCGGCCAAGCCGGTCCGGGTGCTGGGCCTCAACGGCGTCCCCGAGGCGGGCGATCCCTTCCACGTGCTCGAGGAGGAGAGCGAGGCCCGCGAGGTCTCCCAGAGGCGTCAGCGACTCCAGCGCGAGCAGGGGTTCCGGCGCACCCGGGAGCCCACCACCCTCGAGGAGCTGTACGCCCAGGTCCAGGCCGGCGAGGTCACGAAGCTGAACGTCATCCTCAAGGGCGACGTCGGCGGGTCCGTGGAAGCGCTCGCCGACGAGCTGACCAAGCTGTCGACCGAGGAGGTCGAGGTCCAGGTGCTGCACCGCGGCGTCGGCGCGATCAGCGAGAACGACGTCCTGCTCGCCGCGGCGAGCGACGCGATCATCATCGGCTTCCACGTCCGACCCGACGCCCGCGCCCGGGCGGCGGCGGAGCGCGAGGGGGTCGACATCCGCACCTACCGGGTGATCTACGAGGTGGTCGAGGACGTCCGTCGCGCCATGGAGGGCCTGCTCGAGCCCGAGGAACGCGAGGTCGTGCTCGGCAGCGCCGAGGTCCGGGAGATCTTCAGGATCCCCAAGGCGGGCACCATCGCCGGCTGCTTCGTCGCCGACGGCACCATCCCGCGCTCGGCGCGGGTGCGGGTGATCCGCGACGGCGTCGAGGTGTACGAGGGCGCGATCGGATCGCTCAAGCGATTCAAGGACGACGTCCGGGAGGTTCGTGAGGGGTTCGAGTGCGGGATCAACGTCGAGGGGTTCAACGACGTGAAGGTGGGCGACGTGATCGAAGCGTTCACGGTCGAAGAGGTCCAGAGGACGCTGGCGTAGCCTCCGAGGCGAAGGTACGTAGCGTATGACGGCGATCGTGGGCATCCGCGTGTTCGACGTCCACATCCTCGGCACGCAGTCCTTGAAGGAGAAGCGGTTCGTCCTCCGCAGCGTGAAGGATCGGATCGCCAACCGGTTCAACGTCTCGATCGCCGAGACCGGGCATCAGGATCTCTGGCAGCGCGCCGAGCTGGCGGTCGCGGCCGTGGCGGGGGACCGTCGGAGCGTCGAGAAGACGCTCGACACCGTCCGCGACCTCCTCGACCGGGAGCCCGAGCTGAGGGTGATCGAGACCTCGACGGACATCCTCTGAACCGTGGGTGGTTCCACCGTGCCGCACCGCTACCGCAGAACCGACCGCGTCGAAGAGCTCCTCAAGGAGGAGATCGCCGAGATCCTGCGTGACGTGAAGGATCCGCGGGTGGGGTTCGTGACGGTGATGGACGTGGAGGCGAGCCCGGACCTGCGGCACGCGAAGGTCTACGTGAGCGTGCTCGGCGACGAGGAGGAGAAGGCCGAGACGATGGCGGCGCTGAAGAACGCCAGCGGCTGGGTCCGGTCCCGGGTGGGCGAAGCGGTCACGCTGAAGTACCTGCCGAAGTTCGAGTTCTTCCTCGACCGGACCCTGGAGGAGGCCGCCCGGATCGGCCGACTGATCGAGGAGATGCGGGCCGACGTGGAAGGGGAGGAGGAGTGACCGGGATCCTCCTCGTGGACAAGCCGACCGGCCCCACCAGCCACGACGTGGTGGCGATGGTGCGGCGGGCGCTGAACGTCCGCCGGGTCGGCCACTTCGGCACCCTCGACCCGTTCGCCAGCGGCCTGCTGGTGCTCGGGGTGGGTCCGGCCACGCGGCTGGCCACCTTCGCCGTCGATCATCCCAAGACCTATCTCGCCACCGTCCGCCTCGGCGCCACGAGCACGACCGACGACGCCGAGGGGGAGATCGAGGAGACCGCCGCCGCTCCGGCTCCGCGCGAGGCCGTGGAGACCGTCTGCGCGACGTGGCTCGGCGAGGTCGAGCAGATCCCGCCGGCCTACTCCGCCAAGCACGTCGCCGGGGCGCGCGCCTACGCGCTGGCGCGGGCCGGCGAGGCGGTGGTCCTGCCGTCCGAGACGGTGTCGATCGACCGGATCCAGATCCTGCGCTACGAATGGCCCGACCTCGTGATCGAGGTCGATTGCGGGCCCGGGACCTACCTCCGGGCCCTGGCTCGCGACCTCGGAGAGGCCCTGTCGACGGGCGGTTACTGCCGCGAGCTCCGCCGGACGCGGTCGGGCCCCTTCGAGGTCGGTCAGGCGCTCGACGCCTCCGCCCTCGGCGAGCCGGGCCGCGCCGAGGCCGCGCTCCTGTCCGCCGAAAGCGCGGTCGTCGATCGGCCGGCGGTGGAGCTCGACGCCTCGGCGGCGGCCGCGGCGGCGAACGGCGGGCGGGTGGCGGCCCCGGACTCGATCCCCCCGGACGTTCGCTGGGCGCGCCTTCGCGGCCCGGGGGGGTTCGTGGGGATGGCCGAGCGGGTGGAGGGCGACGGCCGCGCCTGGCTCCAGCCGCGAAGGATCCTCTATCCGGAAGGCGAGACGGCATGGCCTCCGGCGGAGCGGAGCCCGTGACCGGCGCCTGGATCCCCGGCCGGCGCCGGACGACGGTGACGGTGGGGACGTTCGACGGGGTCCATCGCGGTCATCGAGCGGTTCTGGACGAGATCGTGCGCCGCGCCCGGGCGACCGACCGCGCCAGCGTCCTCGTCACCTTCGAGCCCCATCCCCTCGAGATCGTGGCCCCCGAGCGCGCTCCCTGCCTGCTCACCACCGCCGCCGAGAAGCGGCTCCTGTGGCCGCTGTTCGATCTCGATTACGTGGTGGTGGTCCCGTTCACGGAGGCGCTGCGGCGGATGGAGCCCGAGGCGTTCGTGCGCCGGATCCTCATCGACCGGCTCCGGGTGGGTGAGCTGGTGATCGGCTACGATCACGGCTTCGGAAAGGATCGCAAGGGTGACGTCGACGTCCTGCGCCGCCTGGGCGGTAAGGAGGGGTTCGACGTCGACGTCGTCGGGGCGGTGAGCGCCGAGGGGGAGGCGGCGGCGGCCGAGGAGGCCATCTCGAGCACGGAGATCCGCGCGGCGGTGGCCGCGGCCGATCTGGAGACCGCCGCGCGCGGCCTGGGGCGCCGCTACTCGGCGCTCGGCGAGGTGGTCCGGGGCGCCGGTCGCGGCCAGGCGCTCGGCTGGCCGACGGCGAACCTGGTGGTCGAACCCGGCAAATGCCTGCCGCCCGACGGGGTCTACGCCGTGCGGTTGGAGGTCGAGGGCGAGAGGCTCGACGGGATGGCGAACCTCGGCGCGAGCCCGACGTTCGACGACTTCGAACGCCGCCTCGAGGTGCACGCCTTCGACTGGTCGGGTGAGCCGCTGTACGGGGCGCGGCCGGTGGTGGAGTTCGTCGAACGGCTCCGCGCCGTCGAGCGCTTCGACACCGCCGAAGCGCTCGTCGAGCAGATCGAGCGCGACGAGGCCGCCGCGAAGGCGGCGCTGGCGGGGCGCCCCGGCACGCGGCCACGGGCGGGGG
The DNA here is from genome assembly GCA_019347645.1 of Gemmatimonadota bacterium. Classification (GTDB taxonomy): domain Bacteria; phylum Gemmatimonadota; class Gemmatimonadetes; order JACCXV01; family JAHWKZ01; genus JAHWKZ01. The sequence continues at coordinate 3,896 of JAHWKZ010000107.1, forward strand.
TCGGACGGCCACGCCCGCCGAGGGTGGTCGAACGTCCGGACTTCCCGTAACTTATTAGGTCTTTCGAACATTCGGCTCGAACTTCATCCAGAGACGGTTTCATGACGCTCGACGCGGCGACCAAGCGAGAGATCATCGATCGATTCAAGGTGAGCGAGGAGGACACGGGCAGCGCCCAGGTCCAGATCGCGGTCCTCACCCAGCGCATCAACGAGCTCACCGGGCACTTCCGCGAGCACTCCGGCGACCACGCCGGGCGACGAGGTCTGTTGAAGATGGTCGGCCGTCGCCGGCGTCTGCTCGACTACCTCAAGAGCAAGGACATCGAGGCCTATCGCCAGATCCTGGAGGAGCTGAACCTCCGGAAGTAGAGGACCAACCGCAGAGACGGGCGCCGCACGCAGGGTACGGCGAACGGGCTCGCGGACTTCGGCGTGAGATGCACGCGGCGCGAGACGCCTTCGGCGCGACGACGCGCCCCGCGTATCTTGCGCAGAAAGCATCCGCGCGTTCGCGCGGCGGGTTTCCGCCGCACGCTCCCTGACCGGCGCCGGTTCACCGAAAACCCGGGCCGCGCCTCCGGCCGGCCCACCAACCACAGGGAGCGTGAATCCGAATGATCACCAGGAAGACGATCCAGGTCGGCGGCGTCGAGATGACGATCGAGACCGGCAAGATGGCCGGCCTCGCCAACGGCTCCGTCACCGTCCAGTACGGCGAGACCATCGTCCTGTGCACGGCCACGGCCGCGGCCAAACCCGATTTCTCGCGCG
>JAHWKZ010000108.1 GCA_019347645.1 Gemmatimonadota bacterium
GGCGTCCGACCACGCCGGCTATGCCCTGAAGGCGGATCTGGTCGATCACCTCGCGCTGCTGGGGTACGAGGCGGTGGACCTCGGTACGGACTCCGAGGAGTCGACCGATTATCCCGAATGGGCGCATCGCCTCGCGGAAGCGGTGGAGGCCGGGAGGGCATCCCGGGGGGTGTTGGTGTGCGGGTCCGGCACCGGGATGTCGATCGCCGCGAACCGCCACCCGGGGGTCCGCGCGGCCAACTGCCTGGACGCGGAGATGGCCGCCCTCGCCCGCGAGCACAACGACGCCAACGTGCTCTGCCTCGGCTCGCGGGTGCTCTCCCGGTCGGACGCCAAGAAGATCCTGTGGACGTTCCTGGAGACCGGGTTCGGCGGCGGTCGGCACGAGCGGCGCCGGGACAAGATCGAGATCGGCGGCCGGAGATGAGGGATCTCGGAGGGACCGATCCGGAGATCCAGCGGGTCCTCGTCGACGAGATCGGACGCCAGGAGCACGGCCTCGAGCTGATCGCCAGCGAGAACTTCGTGAGCCCGGCCGTCCTCCAGGCGATGGGCTCGGTGCTGACGAACAAGTACGCCGAGGGCTACCCCGGGCGTCGCTACTACGGCGGCTGCGAGGTCGTCGACCGCGCCGAGTCGCTGGCGATCGAGCGGGCGAAGCGCCTGTTCGACGCCGCCCACGTCAACGTGCAGCCGCATTCCGGATCGCAGGCCAACATGGCCGCGTACCTGGCGGTCATGGAACCGGGGGACACGCTGCTGGGGATGGACCTCTCGGCGGGTGGCCACCTCACCCACGGCAGCCCGGTCAACTTCAGCGGTCGGCTGTTCGAAGTCGCCAGCTACGGAGTGGACGCCCGGAGCGGGCGGATCGACATGGAGATGGTGCGCGCCGCGGCCGAGGCGGCCCGGCCGAAGGTGATCATCGCCGGCGGGAGCGCCTACAGCCGGACGATCGATTTCGGGGCCTTCCGCGAGGTCGCCGACGCGGTGGGTGCCGTCCTGATCGTCGACATGGCCCACTTCGCCGGCCTGGTGGCCGGCGGGGCGTTTCCCTCCCCGGTGCCCCACGCGGACATCGTCACGTCGACGACCCACAAGACGCTCCGCGGCCCGCGGGGCGGATTGATCCTGGCCCGCGAGGAGCACGCGAAGGCGATCGACAAGTGGATCTTCCCGGGAACCCAGGGTGGGCCGCTGATGCACGTGATCGCCGCCAAGGCGGTCTGCTTCGGCGAGGCCCTCGAGCCCGCCTTCGCCGAATATTCCCGACGCGTCGTGGCCAACGCGAAGGCGCTGGCCGCCGCCCTGGCCGATCGCGGCCTGCACGTCGTTACCGGTGGGACCGACTCCCACCTCTTCCTCGTCGACCTGCGCGAGAGCGGCGACGAAGAGCTGACCGGAAAGCTCGCCGAGGCGGCGCTCGGGGAAGCCGGCATCACGGTCAACAAGAACACGGTCCCGGGCGAGACCCGCAGCCCGTTCGTCACCAGCGGGATCCGCGTGGGCACGCCGGCGATCACGACCCGTGGCATGGGCGAGGCCGAGATGGCCACCATCGGCGGGTGGATGGCCGACGTGCTGGAGGCTCCGGAGGACGCCGCCGCGACGGCCCGGATCCGCGCCGCCGTCCGCGAGCTCTGCGACGCGTTCCCCCTGTACCGGGACTGGCTCTCCCGCCGCCGCGAGCCGGCCGGCCTCGGCGGCTGAGCCGCCCGCCGGCCCGAACCGGCGTGCTCCGCCCCACCCGCGGCGTCGAAGTCCCCTTCGACGCCAAGGACTTCCTGGGTGTAAGGCGGCTTATAGTCGCTCCGCCGGCCGGCCCGTACCTTCTAGATGATCGTCGGATCACGCTTTGAGCGATGCATGCAGAGGAGGAGCCGATGACCACCAAAACCGGCCTGGACGTCTTCGAGAAGACGATCCACAAGAGCAACGAATGGCTGAGCGACCTGATGGGGGAGCTCCACACCGAGGACCGCAAATACGCCTACCGGGTCCTGCGGGCCACCCTCCACGCGCTGCGCGACCGGTTGATCCCGGACGAGGCCGTCGACCTGGGGGCTCAGCTGCCGATGCTGATCCGGGGCTTCTACTACGAGGGCTGGACTCCGAACGCCACCCCCACCGACGACGACCGGGAGGCCTTCTTCGAGCGGGTGAGCGAGGAGATGTCCGATCAGCCCGGCGTGCCGGATCCGGATCGCTGGATCCGCGCGGTGTTCAACGTGATGGCGAACCGCCTGGACGTGGGCGAGCTGCAGAACATCACCGACGTGCTGCCCGACGACTTCCAGGCGCTGTGGCCCGAGCGTATCCAGTCGTGAGGAGGTGAGACCTATGGCGACCTGCGAGGTCTGCGGAAACGAATACGACAAAGCCTTCGAGGTCATCCTCGGCGGCGACCGACACGTCTTCGACAGCTTCGAGTGCGCGATCCACCGGCTCGCTCCGAGCTGCGCCAACTGCGGCGTCCGGATCGTCGGCCACGGTGTCGAGGACGACGGGACGTTTTACTGCTGCGCCCACTGCGCGCAGGAGGTGGGGGTGGAGTCCGTCGCCGATCGGGCCTAGAGCCCTCCCGGTCCCGGCGGCCCATCCCGCCACCCCAGGGCCCGCTCGACGCAGGCGGACGTCGAGCGGGCCTTCCGCTTGACGCCGCGCCCGCGCCGTCTACCTTCCTTCGAAAGCGTGCGGAGGATCCCTCGGATCGATTCTCCGACCGCGCCGACTGTGGGAAGGAAGCCCCGTGACCGATCGAACCCGTAAACGCAGCCCCGTCGAAGAACTCCTGGACGACGTCGAGTCGTACGTCGAGGAGCTGTTCCAGAGCAAGCTCCCCTTCGCCTACCACGGACGCGTTCGCTGGACCCCTCCTACCGACGTCTACGAGACCGAGGAGGAGTTCCACGTCGTGATGGCGGTCCCCGGCTCGAAGAAGGACGAGCTGAAGGTGGAGTTCGAGCGCGACACCCTGCGGGTCCGAGGCATGCGTCACGAGCCGGCCGGCGAGAAGCGTCATTACTACAAGATGGAGATCCCCGTCGGCCCCTTCGAGCGGCGGGTCCGGCTCGGTCGCGGGATCCGGAGCGACGAGATCCGCGTACGATACGAGGAGGGCCTGCTCCGTATCTCCCTCCCGAAGGCGCGACCCGGGTCGGTCGAAGTCCCGATCGACTGATCGCCATGGATAGCGCTCACCTCGATCCGGCGACGAGCGAGCGGCTCATCGGACTCGATGGGCGATACAGCGAGCGCGCGTACGCGTTCGTGCTGGTGGCGCTCGAGGAGGTCGTGGAACGGTTGCCCGAGCGGCGCCACGTCAGCGGAGGCGAACTCGTGGACGGGTGCCGGTCGCTGGCGATGCGGCTGTGGGGCCCGATGGCGAAGACGGTGCTGGAGCACTGGAACATCCGCAGGACGCGCGACTTCGGCGAGATCGTCTTCAACCTGCTGGACGTCGGCGTGCTCTCGAAGGACGAGGCGGATTCGGTCAACGATTTCGACGACCTGTTCGATTTCACGGAGGTTTTCGAGAGGCGGTACCCCTGGGGAGGTCAGCCCCTGGAGTGACACCGCGCGCCCCCGCCGGCTCGGGACGCCGGCCGGCCGCGCGAAGGGAGGGGAGGGAGAGGATGAGCGAGCAGCTGCAGTTCCCCGCGTGTCTGAAGTGCGATCGGGGGGTCCTGATCCCGCTCTCGGACTACGGCCGCGACGGCGCGACGATCCGGTACAAGGCCTGGGTCTGCACGAACTCCGAATGCGGCTTCAATCTGCGGATCGACAACGGCGAGATCTCGATCGGCCGGAACATCGGCCAGTCGTTCAAGTAGCTTCGACCGCGGTTCCGTGCCGGAGGCGGCCGTGATCCGGGCGATCGTCTTCGACCTCGACAATACGCTGGTCGACTTCATGTCCATGAAGCGGCTCGCCGTGGAGGCGGCGATCGACGCGATGATCGACGCCGGCCTTCCACTCGACCGGGACGAGGCCGAGGATCGGATCTTCGCCATCTACGACCGCGAGGGAATCGAGTACCAGCGGGTCTTCGACGACCTGCTGGTGGAGACCGTCGGCACGGTCGACTACAAGGTGCTGGCGGCGGGGGTCGTGGCCTACCGCCGCGCGCGGGAGGCCGCGCTGGTTCTCTACCCGCACGTCACCGTCACGCTGATGGAGCTGCTCAAGCGCGGGCTCCGGCTCGCGGTCATCTCCGACGCGCCTCGTCGCGAGGCGTGGCTCCGGCTCTGCTACCTGAACCTCCACCATGTCTTCGACGAGGTGGTGACGTTCGAGGACACGGGGGAACGCAAACCCTCCCGCGCCCCGTTCGAGCGGGTGCTCGAGCTACTCGACGTGGCCCCGGAGGAGACCATCATGGTGGGGGACTGGCCCGAGCGCGACGTGGTGGGCGCGATGCAGGTGGGGATGCGGACCGCCTTCGCCCGCTACGGCGACACCTTCGGCACCGTCCACAGCGGCGCGGACTGGGACCTCGAGGACCTTCATCACCTGCTCGACATCGTGGCTTCGCTGAACGCCGGTGAGGCATCCATGGAATCCGGACGCGAGGAGGCGGCCCCATGAGCGAGTGCCTGTTCTGCGGGATCGCGGCGGGCGAGATCGACGCCGACGTGGTCGACGAGGGCGACGACTGGA
>JAHWKZ010000109.1 GCA_019347645.1 Gemmatimonadota bacterium
TCTTCGCCGGCCTCCGGTCCGCAACGACCTTCGACTGATCGGAGCCCGCCGGCGACGCGCGTGCGAGGCGACACCGGAAGGGAGTGTCACGCGCAGCGCGCCGCCAGGTAGGCGCGGGCGGCGACCTCGGTCAGGCCGTGACCGGCCACGAGACCCGACACGATGGTGTCCACGTAAGCGGGTGCCGGCCGGGTCGAGGCCGGCCTCTCCGCCGACCTCGTCCTCCTGGAGCCCCCGGCGGACACCACCGGCGACGCCTTCGAACGGTTCGTCCAGTGCGTCTTCCGCGGGCCCGAGACGCGCGTCATCGCCACCCTGGTGGAGGGTCGCACCGTCCACGGGGCGCTGCCGTGATCCGCTACTCCCGCGCGTACTCCGGGTCGAGGTCGCCGAGGACGCGGCGGACCTGGTTCCAGGTGTCCTCCGTCCGCGCCGGCAGCCGCACCGGCTCGATGGCGGCGTCGACCCGGCGGGCCGCCTCGATCAGCGCTCCGCTCGCCGCGCCGAGGCCGTCGACGTTGCCCGAGGCCCGGACGATCTGCTCGTACAGCCCGGCGTTGTCCGTGAAGCCCGAGAACGCGAAATAGAGCTCCACCTCCGCCGGGTCGTAGGGTCGCGCGTCCATCCGGCCGTTGGAGGCGATGCCCACGTAGTCGCGCCAGCGTGTCACCAGCGACTGCGCGGTCCGGCGCACGAAGCTCGCCTCGCCCGGGGTCAGCGCGGCGGCGACCCCCACGGAGAGGCCCAGGAGCTCGGCCGTCCGTCCGTCGAGGTTGCCCGTCGCCAGCACCCCGTTGTCGACCTGGAACGCCAGCAGCGCCCGCTGGGTGGCCTCGCTTAGCCGGCCGTCGGCCGGGCCGCGGTAGTACCCCCGCTGCCGCAGCGCCTCCTGCGCGGCGCGGATCGTCTCCTCGGACGTGTAGATCGTGAAGGCGTCGGGCCGGAGCGCGGGGGCCCCGCGGGCCGTCAGGACGACGGGCCGCTCGAGCTGGACCGCGAGCGTCGTCCCCGCCGGGACCTCGACGTCCGACCCCTCCGACAGCAGCGCGCCCAGGGCGCCCAGAACGCCGGAGACGGGATCGTCCGCTTGACCGGCCCCGATCGCGCCGATGGTCGCTCCGACGCCCCGCCGGCCTCCCACCAGGACGACCCGCGCGTCGCCGCGGGCTTCGATCTGCCGCCGCTCGGCGGGGTCCGTGCTGGTCAGCTTGCCGTCGATGGCGGTCGCGGAGCCGTCCGGCAGCCGGAGCGTGGAGAACTCCACCCCCAGGACCCCGGACTCCCGATCGTCGGCCGGGCGCACGAGCGTGACCTGGCCCACGATCTCGCTGCCGGCGGGGATGACGGTGTACCCGTCGACCCGCACGGAGTCCTGCACGGTCGTCGTGAAGTCCTGGCCCTCACGCATCGTGCCCGAGTCGAGTCGCTCATCGGTGTCGACCGTGAGGACCGTCCCCTCGGGAAGGAGCAGGCGCTGCTGAGCCTGCAGGATCGAGGATCGAACGGTGGACAGGGCGAGGAACGCCAGCAGCACGAGCCCAGCGCGACGGACGAATGGAATCATTGAGCACCTCCTCGGACGGGTCGACCGGGCCCCAAGAACAGGATAGCGCACGCGGGCGCCGCGGATTGTCAGAGCCCGGACGGACCGCCTCTCGCGTCACCCGGGGCGTCGCACCGCCCCCACGATCTTCGAGTATCCGAGCCGGTTGAACGGCCATCGATCCGCCAGCCGCCGGTCGAGGTGATGGAGCCACCGGAACAGGCGCGCCCGCCAGTCGTCGATTCGGGCGTGGGTGGCCAGCGGCGCGAGGAGCGTGAAGACGTGGATCCCCACTGCGTCCTCCACGACGAAGCCCGCCCGCTGGAGGAGTCCGACGAGCTCGGGATGGGTGAACGTCTTGAGCTTCAGCGTCACCTCGCGCCCGGCGTCGTCGTAGAACGACCAGTCGCGGATCGAGCCGCCCCGCGAGGACAGAGCCGCCATCAGCCGGCGGGGGTGGACGATCGTCCGGAGGTTCCAATCGTTGTCGACGGAGAGCACCGCCCGGCCGGCCGGAGCCACGACCCGCCCGAGCTCCTCGATCACGCTCTCGTAATCGGCGATGTGGGAGATGGGCTCCCCGTACGACAGGACCGCGTCGAAGGTGTCTGCCTTGAACGGCAGCCGCGTCGCGTCGGCGACGAGCACCGCCCCGCGCACCCCGTCCATCTTCTCGCGCGCCTTCCGGACGAGCCCCGGCGAGACGTCGATCCCCACCACGTAGTCGGCGGCCTCGGCCACCTTCCGGGTGAAGATCCCCGTCCCGCACCCGAGGTCGAAGACCCGGCCGCGCCACGTCTCCCTGCGGCGCTCGAAGTCGCGCTCGTAGGTCCGGTACTGGACGACGTAGAACGGCTGGTCCTCGATCCGGTCGTAGGACTCGGCCATCGCATCGTAGGCCGCGGCGACGTCGCGGCCGCTCGAGACCGACGCTCGGTCCGCGGGCCGTCGACGGCTGGAGACGGGGGCCGAGCCGGTGCCGTCCGGGCCCGGCCCGGACGCGGGTCGATCAGAAGAGGTAATGGAGCCCGATTTGGGGCAGCGGCAGCAGAGCGCCGCTGTCGGTCCAGTAGGTGAAGACGCCCTCCAGGCTGACCGCGCCGCGATCGCCGAGCGGCAGCTCGATGCCGGCGCCGACCCCGACCCCGACGCTGTCGTCGACGTCGTCGACCTCGCGGGTGGCTACGAGGTTCCCCTCGTCGTCGAAGATCTCCTCGTCCTCCTCGTCGCCGCGGCGCCAGTAGGAGGCGCTGCCCACGAGGTAGACCTTCCGCCACCCGTCGTCCGAGAGGACCCGCATGCCGGACCCCCCGATGCTCACGAACGAGAAGTCGGAGAGCTTCCACAGCGCCAGGGTGGCGCGATAGCCCCAGGCGGTCGGCAGGAACTCCCGGTAGGAGACCCCGGTGGCCGACGCCACGCCCGCCATCACTCCCACCCCCTGGTCGCGCTCGCGGTCGAACGGCACCTGGGCCGCGGCGGGCGCCGCGGCGGGCGCCAGGACGAGCGCCAGGAGGAGAGGGATCGATTTCATGGCGGCAAAGGATAGGGACCGAGCCGACCGCTCACAAGCGTTTCGGAGCCGGAAGCGATGGCGGGTCGATTCGGAGCCGGGACGTGGATCGATGGTAGGGCAAGGGCCTCCAAGTGGATCTCGAGATCGTCCATAACCCCCGGTCGAACCGGGTCCCACGCGCGCTCGCGACTTTCGGAGCTGCCTCGACCACCGTGCGGAGGGCGATCTCCGCCGCCTCGGCCATCGGTCTTCCCAGTTCCGTCGACTCCTTGTCTCGATATGACTCCGGGATGAAATCCAACCCTATCGCGTCTTTCGCGTTCCTAACCCAGATTCTCCTCCAGGAGTCATTCCCAATCTAGAGAGAGAAGACGCGCCTTGATCGAAACCCTTCGCACGGATCTCTTCGAGCTCCGGCCGCTTCACGCGAGCGATCTCCACGAGTTCGTGCGCGTGTACGAGCTGAGCCGCGACCATTTCGGGCCTTGGATCCCGGCGATGGAGCCGGGCCAGACGGGCGCGCGACACAAGCGTGCCCGCCTCCAACCGCCGACGGGGTGACGGATCGACGGAGCGTCCCTATCTCGCCGCCATGGCGGCGCCCGTCCTCGCTTACGAAAATCTCGGCCTCGTCCAGGGCGGCGGCTGGCTGTTTCGCGGGATCGATCTCCATATCGGCCCGCGCGACCGGCTGGCCCTGATCGGCCGCAACGGCGCGGGCAAGACGACGACGTTGAAGATGCTCGCCGGACTGCTCCATCCGACCGCGGGGCGGATCGAGGTCGCCGGCGGGATCCGGCGCTCGGCGCGGGAACGGGCCTCGAGGCCCGAGGGGGCCTCGGCGCCGCGGCGCCCGCGTCTCCGGGCGCCCGCCCGCTCGACAGCATCCGCGGACGGCTCGGGCGCCGTAACACCGACGGCTGATGCCGCCGTCGCCGCCGTCGCCGAGAGCTGGGACCGGAGCTCGATGGTCGAGCCGCTGCTGGCCGGTCTCCCGGGATGAGCCGGGACGCCCGCCCGAGCGAGCCTCGCCACGCGTCCGTCGACGTCCGCGTCCGCTACGCCGAGACCGATCAGCAGGGGGTCGCCTATCACGCCCACTACTTCGTGTGGATGGAGATCGGCCGCACCGAACACCTGAAGCGGCTCGGCTTTCCGTACGACCGGCTGGAGGCCGAGCTGGTCGAGCACGGGCTGGTGCGTCCCAGCTTTGTGCCGCCCAAGCCGATCCGCGAGCTGCGCGACTTGACTCGCTACCGCAAGACCGTGATCCATGAGCGCACCCGCGAGGTCCAGCGGCTGGAAAAGG
>JAHWKZ010000010.1 GCA_019347645.1 Gemmatimonadota bacterium
GGCGATTCGGCCTTCCCTGTGTCGCTCAGTCCCAGATTCGCGAGCGACTGCCCCTAAGCCGCGGCAGGGACAGGATCACTGGTCGGAGCCGGGCGGTCGTCCCGGCTCCGATTTTTTGTACCGCCAGGTAGCGTCCTGGCCCATACACCTCCAATTTGAAAGCACGAAAGCTCGAGTAGGCTCTTTCCGCGCGGGCGGTCATACTGGAGCGGCCCGCCTCGATTTCCTGCGACCCCCACGGATCGGGATCGATGCCACAGCGCGACCGAAAAACGACCGCTCCACCCGATCCGTCGCCCAATCGCCTGTTCACCGTCTTTGACCTGAAGGGCTCGGACGATCGCCTCGGCCAGTTGCGGCGGATCCCGGAGCTCACCCTCGAGGCCCTGCGTCTGGTTTGGCGGGCCAGCGCCCGCCATTTCGCCATGGTCACCCTGCTGCAGTTCGGGGCCGCGGCCGCCGTCGCCGTCCAGCTCCTGGTCGGACGAGAGGTCCTCCAGGAGCTGATGGCGGTCGGTCGCGGCGCCATCGACGCGGAGGCGCTGATCCCCGGGCTCGCCCTGCTCGTCGGCGTCACCATCTTGATGGGAGCCATCGGCGCCTTCGTCGCCCACCAGCAGCGCTTCCTCACCGAAATGGTGGCCGTCCACACCTTCGACCGGATCATCGACGTGGCCACGCGAGTCGAGCTGGCCTCGTTCGAGGATCCCCAGTTCTACGATCAGCTCACCCGGGCCCGCACGTCGGGCCTGTCCAAGCCGGTCGAGATGGTCGGCGGCGTCAGCGCGCTGATCATGTCCGTCCTGACGAGCCTGGGCATCGGGATCGCCCTCGTCACGATGCACCCGATCCTCCTGCCGCTCGTCGTCCTGTCCTCGGTACCCTTGCTCCTGGCCACGCTCCGCAACAGCCAGCAGGCGTACGAGTTCGAGTTCGGCTGGACGCCCCGAAACCGGGAGCGTTTCTATCTGATGCAGCTCCTCACGGGAAGGGAGCCGGCCCAGGAGCTGCGGGTGTTCGGCGCCACCGGGTTCCTCCGCCGACGCTACGACGCCCTGACCGACGAGCGTCTGTCCCGACTGAAGGAGTTCCTCCGCCGCCGCCTGCGCGTCGCGATGATGGGAACCGTTGGCGGAGCGATCGGCGCGGCCTTCGCCCTGGGGGCGCTGGTCTGGCTCGTGGTGACGGGGCGGATCGACGTCGCCACCGCGGTCACCGCCGGCGCGGCCATGCAGATGCTCATCTCGCGCTTCTCGACCCTCACCAAGAGCGTCGGCAACCTGGTCGAGGCGGGGATGTTCCTGGACGACTACCGCACCTTCCTCACCCTGGAAGGTGACGTCGACGAACCGGCTCCCGAGGAGGATGGCTCACGTCCGGTAGCGGGACCGCCCCGTACCTTCGGGGGCCTGAGGGTGGAGGACGTGTCGTTCGCCTATCCGAAGACCGAGAAGGTCGTGCTGCACGACGTCTCGCTGGAGGTGGAGCCCGGCGAGGTGGTGGCGCTGGTCGGCGAGAACGGCTCCGGCAAGACGACGCTCGTCAAGCTGATCTGTCAACTCTATCGACCCCAGACGGGGCGCATCGTATGGAACGGCGTCGACGCCACCGATCTGGACCCGGAGGAGCTGCGGTCCCAGATCACCGTCATCTTCCAGGACTTCATCCACTACCACCTGACCGCGCTGGAGAACATCGCGCTCGGGCGCGTGGACCTGCCGCCGGAGCCCGAGCGGATCGCCGACGCCGCCCGCCAAGCCGGCGCCCACGAGTTCCTCTCGCGCCTGCCGCAGGGGTACGACACCCGCCTCGGGCGACAGTTCTACGGCGGCCACGAGCTGTCGGTGGGCCAGTGGCAGCGCCTGGCGCTCGCCCGCGCGTTCTTCCGGGAGGGAAGCTTCCTGGTGCTGGACGAGCCCACCGCCGCGCTCGATCCCCGGGCCGAGCACGAGCTCTTCTCCCAGATGCGGGCCCTGTCCGAGGGCCGGTCGGTGCTGCTGGTCTCCCACCGATTCTCGAGCGTCCGCAGCGCGGATCGGATCTACGTGCTCGAAGGCGGTCGGATCACCGAGGCCGGAAGCCACTCGGAGCTCCTTGCGCTCGGAGGCCACTATGCCGAACTCTTCACGCTCCAGGCGGCGGCCTATCTCGACGATGGAGGGCGAGCTTCCACATCGCTCTCGAGCCACCTCGGGAACCCCACCTTGCGGTCGTAGGCGAGGCCACCGGCCGATGCCGCCGATCACTCGTGGAGCGTACGGATTCCGCCTGAACTACGCGGATCCGGGAGAGCACCTGGACGACCTGGTGCATCTAGGCGATTCGGAGCCGGAAGTCACCGTCTCCTGGCGTCACGCCTCGACCCTCGCGGACGTCGAGGAGGTCGACGAGGAGCGTGTCGTCTACGGCATCCGGGGCGCCACGACCTTCCGGGTCGAGCGCGACCCGGCGTCGATCGTCATCGACGTGCCCTTCCCCCCGGTCCCGGGGGCGCTCGTCCACCCCCTGCTCACGATCGCGATCTCGATCCTGGCCCGCTGGCGCGGCGACGTCACCCTCCATGCCGGGGCTTTCGAGACGCCCGCCGGCGCATGGGGCGTCATGGGCGTGCGGGAGGCCGGGAAGAGCGCGATGCTGGCCGCGGTGTCGCGCCGCGGCCTCCCCATCGTAGCCGACGACCTCCTGACCATCGAGGACGGATCGGTCTGGGCCGGGCCGGATTGCGTGGACCTCCGGCCCGACACCGCCGAGCGGTTCGGCGCCCGCTACCTCGGGATCGTCGGCGGACGGCCGCGCTTCCGCCTCTCGACGCCGCCCAGCCGACCTCGGGTGCCTTTCCGCGGCTTCTTCATCCTGGACTGGCACGATCGGCCCGAGATCGAGGCGGAACCCCTGCCGACCCGGGAGCGACTCCGGTGGCTCTACCGTCAGGAGTACATTCCCCTTGTCGGGTTCTCCGATCCCCGGGAGCTGCTCTCCCTTCTTCCCGCGCCCGCCTGGCGCCTGTCCCGACCCCAGGACTGGACCGCCACGGAGACTACGGTCGACCGGGTCCTTGAGGTGGTCGAGGAAGCGTCCTGAGGACGACTCCTCGGCCGTGCGGTGGAACGTTCCACCGGACGGAGGGGTTTACAAAGCGAGCCCGGCCCCGTAGGAAGACCCGACGGAGCCTTCCGTCCCGATCCTGCTATATTGGGAAGCGATGAGTCCCCGACCCGATCACGAGAGCCCCTGGCGCGCCGGCAACGTCCTGGCGCTGATCGCGGTGTTCGCCCTGTTCCTGGGCGTCGGTGTCTTCCTGGGTGTCTACGAGCGGCTCCGGGCGGAGCTGCCTTCGATCGCTCGGCTCGAGGAGTGGCAGCCGAGCCTGGTGACCAAGGTCTACGCCCGGGACGGAGAGGTGATCGCGGAGTTCGCCAGCGAGCGGCGCGAGATCGTCTCCCTCGACCGGGTGCCGAAGATGTTCATCTGGTCGATCCTGGCGACGGAGGACCGCTCCTTCTACCGCCACGATGGGATCGACCTCAAGCGGCTCATGGTCGTGGGAACGAGCTTCCTGCTGACGGGCTCGAAGGAGCAGGGGGCCTCCACCATCACCATGCAGCTCTCCCGCAACCTCTTCCTGAACCCGGACAAGACCCTGATCCGGAAGTTCAAGGAGATGATCCTGGCCCACGAGATCGAGCAGGGGTACTCGAAGGACAAGATCCTCGAGATGTACGTGAATCAGGTGTACTTCGGAAGCGGCGCGTACGGGATCGAGTCCGCCGCCCAGATGTACTTCGGCAAGCCGGCCACCGAGCTGTCGCTGCCGGAGGCGGCGCTGCTGGCCGGGATCGTCCAGTCCCCGTCGCGCCAGAGCCCGCGGGTGAACATGGACGCGGCGAAGGCACGGCGGGCGGTGGTGGCCGAGAACCTGGTCGAGATAGGGATGGACCGCGCCGACGCCGAGCGGATCAAGGCGGCCGAGATCGACCTGGCGCCCCCGCCCGAGATGTCGGGCCCGGACTCCTACTTCGCCGAACACGTCCGCCGGGAGCTCGAGTACCTGCTGGGCTCCGGGGCGGTGTGGGAGGGAGGCTACCGGGTCTACACGACGCTTGACACCGAGCTCCAGGCGACCGCCGAGCGGGTGGTCGAGGAGCACCTCTCGCGGATCGAAACGACCCTCGCCCCCGACAAGGTGACGCGCGAGGAGTGGCTGGCGGCCCGGGACAGCGCCGCGGTGGAGGCGGCGGGACCGGAGTCGGCCGTCTCCACCCGGACGCCGTACCTGCAGGGCGCCCTGCTCGCGGTCGACCTGGAGACGGGCGGGATCCTGGCGATGGTCGGCGGGCGCGACTTCCAGGAGTCGAAGTTCAATCGCGCGACGCAGGCTCGCCGGCAACCGGGGTCGGTCTTCAAACCATTCGTCTACACCGCCGCCATCCGGAACGGCCTCCCGGCCTCCTACGTGGTCCAGGACCGCCCGCTCCGGATGCCGATGGGCAACGGCGAGACCTGGGCCCCCGTCAACTACGACGGCCGCTTCCGCGGACCGGTGAGCCTCCGGCGGGCGCTGACGAACTCGATCAACGTCGCCACGGTGCGGGTCCTCTTCGACGTCGGGATCCAAGCGGTGATCGACTACGCCCGTGACGCCGGGATCACCACCGAGCTCCCGCCGTACGGCTCGCTCGCCCTCGGCGCGGCCGACCTCATCCCCTGGCAGGTCCTCCGGGCCTACACGGTCTACCCGACCGGCGGGATCCGCCTCGATCCGATCTCGATCACCCGGATCGAAGACCGCAACGGCAACGTGGTGCGCTCCTTCACCCCGGCCCGGACCCGGATCCTGACCCCCCAGGAAGCGTTCGTCATGACCACGATCCTCGAGGACGTCGTCGACCACGGGACCGGGCGGTGGGGCGTCCGCGGCCAGGGCTTCGAGTGGCCGGCGGGCGGGAAGACCGGCACGACGAACGAGTCGACCGACGCCTGGTTCGTCGGCTTCACACCGGAGGTGGCGACGCTGACCTGGGTCGGCTTCGACCTCAAGCAGCGGATCCGGTACAACGGCACCGGCGGCGTGCTGGCGGCCCCGATCTGGACCGATTTCATGAAGGTCGCCCACCAAGGGATGGAACCGCCGGAGGGGTTCGAGGAGCCGCCGGGATTGGCCGAGGTGGCGGTCACCACCACGACCGGCATGCTCGCCGCCGGCTTCTGCGGGATGGCCTCGTACACGGAGATCATGATCCCGGGCACCGAGCCCGAGCACTACTGCCACCCCCAGCGCGAGGAGGGGCCCGCCCCCGTCCGGGGGCTCGGCGAGGCAAGAGCGCCCGGCCAGCAGGAGTCCGATCAGAAGATCGACGAGGACTTCCTGTTCTGACGCGTAGGAGTCTGTCGGCGCCGGCCCGGCTACGCCTCCTTCCGGAACCGGCGCGCGATCACAGCCCCGATCTCGACCGGCTCCTCCGACCACTCCACGATCCCCGACAGCGTCTCCGCCGCTTCCCGGGCCTCCGACTCGCTCCGCGCGTGGACCACGCACCACGGCTCCCCCTTCTCGAACCGGTCGCCGACGGTCCCCGGAAGCTCGAAGCCCACCGAACGATCGATCTCGTCACCCTTGACCCGCCGGCCGCCGCCGAGGTCGACGAGCGCGCGACCCACCGCGCGCGCCGGCAGGGCCGCCATCCACGCCGCCTCGGGCGCCTCGAGCCGGTGCCGGACGGGCGCCGTCGGCATCCGCCCCGGGTCGTCCACCACACCCGGCTCGCCCCCCTGGGCCTCGACGTCGGCGATGAATCGCTCGAGGGCGTCTCCGCTCCCGAGCCCGTCCTCCAGTCGCCGCCCGGCTTCCTCGTCGTCGGACGCCGCGCCCGCCAGGACGAGGAGTCGGGTCGAGAGACCGAGCACCACCTCCCGTAGCCGGCGATCCGTCTCCTCCCCCTTCAGCATCCCGATCGACTCGCGGACCTCGAGGGTGTGGCCGACGGTCGCCCCCAGCGGCTCGTTCATGTCGGTGAGGAGCGCCTCGGTCGGAACCCCGAACTCCGTCGCCACCTCGACCAGCCCCTCCGCGAGCGCCTCGGCGTCCTCCCGCTCCCGCATGAACGCCCCGTCCCCCCACTTCACGTCCAGGACGAGCGCCTCGAGCCCCTCGGCGATCTTCTTCGACAGGATGCTGGCCACGATGAGGGGCGGGGATTCGACCGTCCCGGTGACGTCCCGCAGCGCGTAGAGCTCCTTGTCGAGGGGGGCGAACGCCTCGGTCTGTCCGCCCATGGCGTAGCCCACGTCGGCCAGGAGGCGATCGAAATCGGACTTGGAGAGGTCCGTCCGGAAGCCGGGGATCGACTCGAGCTTGTCCAGGGTCCCGCCGGTGTGGCCCAAGCCCCGCCCGGAGACCATCGGCACCCGGAGCCCGCAGGCGGCCACGAGCGGGGCCAGGACGAGCGAGACCTTGTCGCCGACGCCGCCGGTCGAGTGCTTGTCCGCCACCGGGAGAACGACGTCGGGCCACGACCAGGTCTCGCCCGACTCGATCATGATCCGGGTGAGCGCGCGTGTCTCCTCGGCGGTCATCCCCTGGAAGTAGACCGCCATCAGCAGCGCCGCGACCTGGTACTCGGCTACGTCCCCGGAACGGTAGCCCGATAGAAAGGCGGCCCACTCCCCGGCGGAGAGCGAACCGCCATTCCGCTTCTGGACGATGAGATCCGCCGGGACGGGGTCCGCTCGCGCGCTCAGCGCCCCGCGCCGCTGGCCGCCATCCGCTCGGCGATGTCGCCGAGGACGGGCAGCTTCCACTTCTCGCCGGAGTATCCCTTGATGAGCAGCACGATCCAGACGATGAACAGGCCGAGCCAGACCAGCAGCGACACGATACCGAACAGGTTCCCCAGGGTCCACGAGATCTGGCCCAGGACGATGCCCAGGACGCCGAGGACGACCCAAACGACGATCCAGGCGATGCTGAAGACGATCGACTGCGCGGCGTGGAATCGGACCGTCTGGTTCGCCTTCTCGATCAGGAAGAAGATCAGCCCGGTGACGATACCCAGGATATAGCACAACAGCCCGGCCAGCTTGGGATCGAGGCCGGTCGACGTCGTCTCGCCCGGCGGGGATCCGGAAGGCGGGGGCGGGGGCTGGGGAGTCTGCTGGTTCACCGCGCCTCCTTGGGAGGGT
This sequence comes from Gemmatimonadota bacterium, assembly GCA_019347645.1. Classification (GTDB taxonomy): domain Bacteria; phylum Gemmatimonadota; class Gemmatimonadetes; order JACCXV01; family JAHWKZ01; genus JAHWKZ01. The sequence continues at coordinate 7,180 of JAHWKZ010000010.1, forward strand.
GACGAATGGGGAATCTGACAGAGGATGATGCTCGTGCGAAATTATGCGCGCCCGCGGCGAACGGCACAAGTCGGCGCCGGCGCCGGAGAGCGGCCGGGAACGTCGGCACATCCGATCGACCGCGGGGTAGAAGCCGGCCCCGTCCGCGACTCGTAGCCGAGATGAACGATCGACCGGGAGGTCCGATGTCGCACGCGCTCCGATGGTTCCCCGTCTCCGCCGCCCTGCTCCTCGTGGCGACGGCGCTGGCTCCTCGACCCGCCGCGGCCCAGGAGCTGGGCCTGCGGGCGTACGGGATCCGCGCCGGGCTGGCCCTGGAGGACGACTTGACCCAGATCCTCGTCGGCGGCCACGCCGACCTCGGCCGACCGGCCCCCAACCTCCGACTGCAGCCGCTGTTCACCGTGGGTGCCGGAGAGGACGCGCTGACGCTGCTCCTCGGAGGCGAGGTCCACTACCTCTTCCCGATCGAGGCCGGCTCGACCGTCGAACCCTACGTCGGCGGCGGGCTGGGGGTCCACCACATCGACTTCGACGAAGGGTCCGACACCACCGACCTCGCGCTGCTCGTGGCCGGCGGGGTCGACGTGCCGGTGGAACGCTGGTGGGGCTGGTTCGCCGAGGGACGGTTCGTGATCGAGGACGAGACGATCTTCCGCCTGGAAGCCGGCGTGAACTGGCAGTATTAGGACCGCCCGGGCCGCCGGCCGTCAGTCGCCCGGGGTGGCGTAGCCGGGGTCGAACAGGCTCGATCGAACGATCGTGGCCGAGGAGCTGGCGCGGGAGTCCTCCACGAGGCGCACCACGGGGAATCGCGACTCCCGCACCACCCCCCGCAGCTCGCGCACCTCGCCGTCCCGCTCCACCTCGAAGCGCACCGATTCGCCGAGGCGGGCTTCGCGGATGTAGGTCGAGATCGCGAAGGTGGTGGCGACCCCCTCGGCCGGGGAGATCGGGGTTTCGTTGATCTTCAGGAGTCGGTCGCCTTCGGCGATCCCGGCGCTCGCCGCGGTTCCACGCGGCTCCACCCGCGTCACCACGAACCTCCCCTCGGGAGCCGGAACCAATCTGGCGCCGAGGGACCGCTGGCTCTCCTCCCGGACGACCGTTCGGAGACCGGCGCGCGCCAGCCCCGCCTCGATCGAGAGGCTCCGCTCCTCGACGAGGGGCCCCAGGGTGGAGACGGGCACCCCCAGCGCCCCGGCCACCTCGATCCAGACCACCGCCGGGTCGTAGCCGTGCTCCGGCGTCCACCGCTGCAGGTAGTCCATCGCCTGGTCCAGGCCGCGGAGACCGCGGGTCTCCTCGCGGATGGCGATGTCGATCAGGAAGGTGGCCAGGGTCCCGCCGATCAGCATCCGGGTCTTTTCCGTCTCGTCTCCGGACACTCGCGCGCGCTGCACGAGCGCGTCCGGATCGATCCGGTCGACGCCGCCGAGCTGGCGCCAGTTCGTGAGCAGCCGTCCCATGGCGTCGTAGAAGGCCTCTCGACCTTCCCGGCCGAACCGCGCCGGCAGGAGGTGCGCGTAGTACTCCGCCGTCCCCTCCACGAACCAGAAGTCCTCCAGCGGCGGCGGCACGGTGAACGTGCGGGGGCGCACCAGGGCGGCGGGGCCGAAGCGGGCCGGGAACCAGGCATGGAGGTACTGATGCAGGAGGACCCGTCCGAGCCCCGCCTCACGGAGCCGGGCGGGCTCCAGGCGCGGCAGGAAGATCGTGGCGCCGTCGGCGGCCCCCATGCCCCCCCAACCGGGGGTCTCCGGAGATACGAAGTGGATCGCGAACACGTAGCGCTCGTACGGCGGCGGAGCCCCGAAGAAGCGGGTGCCGAGATCCACCGCCTCGCCGACGAGCGCGAGCAGCGAGTCGGGGGCGAAGGAGTCGTCCACCCCGTGGACGGTGACCTGATGGGCCTTCCCCTGCAGGAAGAGCTTGTAGTCCTTGACCCGATCGCCGATCACGATCGGCATCCCCGGCACCGCGCCATAGGAGTCGGCCGCGTACCGGTTGGGCCCGCTCGGCCGCAGCGGCGTGATGGCCTTCCAGCCCCGGGGGACGTCGAAGGCGATGGTGACCGGTCGCTCCTCGAACCCCCTCAGCGTCCCGAGGAGCCCCGCCCCGGGCGAATAGCCGTAATGGAGCTCGAGCTGGGTCCGGAACGGAAGGGGGACCACGGGGGGATCCGGGATGACGTCGTACGAGAGGGCGAGGTAGCCCACGTCCCGGGTATAGAGCCGCCAGCTGGCGACCCCGAGCCGCCGCGTCGCGACCGGCCGCCCCTCCCCGTCGCGGGCGGCGAAGCTCTCGACGATGGTGCGATCCGGACCGAACCCGTACTGGCCCGGGATCCAGGCCGGGAGAACGAAGTCGATGGAATCGGCCCGAACTCGATCCACCGCCAGGGAGACCTGGAAGCGGTCGGCCCCGGCCCCCGCCATGCGGACGAAGTAGTCGACGGTCGGCGCGGTGGGGACCCGCCCGTCTCCGTCGGGCGGCCCGCCCGTGGCACAGCCGACCGCGACCGCCAGCAGGACCAGCGCGCGCAGTCGACGGGCGATGGATCGAGGAGCGGGGCCGTCAGTCACGGGCCCTCTTCCCGTCTCCTCCCCGTATCGTGGGTCGTCGCGCCATGCGTCTCCTCGCCGATCACGGGCGGAATTCTACCGAAAAGGCGGGGATCGACACCACCTCGATGGAAATCGCGTCTCTCCTCCAGAGGGTTCCGCGAGAGTATGCCGGCCGGGTCCCGGCGCCGCCGTCGCGTTTCTGACAGGGATCGATTCCCCCACATCGAGTCCTCCGCGGCGGGTCCTGTCCCGCCTTTCCGGGGCGACAGGCGGGAGATCCTTGACTTTCGAAAGGCAGGCGGTAAACTGCCAATTGTCGACGGTACCCGGTCCCGGTCGACTACGGGAGGCCGTCGGCGACTAGGCCTGCGTTTCCTCCTGGCCTACGACCGAGGGCCCCGTCGCGAGGCGGGGCCCTTCGGCCTTGTCCCCATGCGGTGGCTCCCTCATCCGTCGGCCGCGACTTCGAGGCTCTTGACGAGCGCGTCGAGCCGGACGTAGAAGGCCTCGAAGGAGCCCGAGTTGTCCACCGCGACGTCGAGCTGGACGCCTTCCAGGCCGGTCTCGGTGGGGTGGGAGCGTCGCGCTTGCAGCGGTAACGTGGCGATCCGATCGGCCGGCCGGACCACGAGCGCCACCACGAAGCCGAGGTCGCGCAGGTAGCGCACCTCCCGCTCCAGGCGGACGTCGTCGACGACGGCGCGGCTCGCGGGATCCGCCTGGAGCCGGGCGGCGAACCGGTCGAGCCACAGGTCCGGCCGGTAGTTGCGCCCGACGTCCCCGATCTCCTGGAGCAAGCGCCGTCCCCGGTCGTCCTTCAGCCCGTCCCACTCGAAATCCCGGCAAGCGATCTCCTTGATCGAATCGGCGAGGGCGTACTTGACGAACCCGTGGCGCTCCACCAGCCAATCGGCCGCGGTTGTCTTGCCGACCTGCATGGAGCCGCCGAAGGCGATCCGCAGTGGGCTGGATCCCGTCACGGCCGAGAAGGATATCCGCGCCGGGAGGCGCCGCAAGCCCGAGCCGCACGGTCCACCGACCCGCCTTGTAGTCTCTCCGCCAACCGCTAGGTTCTTGGGCCCGATGTCCGACACGACCCCCGCCATCGAGATCCGCGATCTCCACAAGCGATACGACGGCCTCCACGCGCTGAAGGGAATCGACCTGACGATCCCGCGCGGGCGGTTCTTCGGGCTGCTGGGTCCCAACGGGGCGGGCAAGACGACGACGATCCACATCCTGACCGGGCTGGTGACCCACGAGCGGGGGGACGTCCGCGTCCTCGGGCGTGACGTGGTGGAGGAATACCGCTTCACGCGGCGCCAGATCGGTCTCGCTCCGCAGGAGTTCAACTTCGATCGGTTCTTCCCCATCCGGGAGATCCTCGTCCTCCAGGCGGGCTACTACGGCGTGCCCCGGAAGGAGGCCGAGCGGAGGGCCGACGACCTCCTCGAGAGGTTCGGCCTGACCGGGAAGGCGAACCAGAAGATCCAGAAGCTTTCCGGCGGCATGAAGCGCCGCCTGCTGATCGCCAAGGCGATGATCCACGAACCCGAGATCCTGATCCTGGACGAGCCCACCGCCGGAATCGACGTCGAGCTCCGGCGCGCGCTCTGGACCTACCTCCGGGCGCTGAACGAGCGTGGCAAGACGGTGTTGCTCACCACCCACTACATCGAGGAGGCGGAGGCCCTCTGCGAAGAGGTGGCGATCATCGACCGTGGAGAGATCGTGGCTCTCGGAACCCCCGACCACCTGATCGAGACGGGGGGCGACCGCTACCTCGAGATCCACCTCACCCGACCCCCGGAGGGGCCGCTGCCGGCGGCGATCGCCCGGCGGGACCCTCACGTCGACGGTACCCGGGTCGTCATCGGATCGAAGCACCCGCGGCGGATCGCCGCCGAGGTCATGAACGCGCTCTACGCCTCGGGGCTCGAGATCACCGAAGTGAGGATCGTCGAGTCGAGCCTCGAGGAGGTGTTCGTCGGGCTCACCGGGCACGGCATCGACCAGGGGCCGGAGCTGGCGCCGCCCGCCGTCCCCGATCCCGCCGGCGCCGTCGAGGGGGAGATCCATGAGGAGATATAGGCGCGAGTGGTGGATCGGGTTCTGGACGCTGACCCGGCGCGAGATCGGACGGTTCCTGACGCTGTGGCGACAGACGGTCTTCCCGCCGATCCTGTCGGCGCTCCTCTACGTGGTGATCTTCGGCGAAGCGCTCGGGTCGCGGATTCGCGAGATCGACGGCTGGCCCTACACCGAATACATCCTCCCCGGACTGGCGATGATGGGGGCGCTGACGAGCGCGTACCAGAACGCCTCCTCGTCGCTGTTCATCGCCAAGCACGAGCAGTACATCGAGGACCTCCTGGTCGCCCCCCTCGCCTACTGGGAGGTGGTGCTGGCGTACACGCTCGGGTCCATCGTACGCGGAGTGATCGTCGGGGCCCTGATCCTCGGCGTCGGCGTCCTCGCGGCTGATCTGCCGATCGCCCACCCGGGGGCGACGATCGCGTTCCTCTTCGTGGTGACGATGCTCCTCTCGTGCGCCGGTCTCATCATGGCCCTGTGGGCGGAGTCGTGGGACCACGTGATGCTGCTGCTCAACTTCCTGATCACTCCGCTGGTCTTCCTCGGCGGCGTCTTCTACTCCATCGAGATGCTGCCGCCGTTCTGGTACGCGGTCTCGCTGTTCAATCCCGTCTTCTACATGATCAACGGCCTGCGGTGGGGGATCCTGGGGGTGGCGGACGCGAGCCCGGCCGGATCGTTCCTGCTGTCGGCCGCGCTCGCCGGCATCCTCTTCGCCTGGACGGTCCGGCTCTTCAAGGTCGGGTACAAGTTGAAGGCGTGACGATGGGGAGCCCGCGACGACCGCATCGCCTCACCGATCCGATGCCGGTGCCGTTCGAGGAGCGCCGTCTCGACAACGGCCTGCGGGTCCTCGTCCACGAGGATCCCTCGACGCCGATCGTCGGAATCCACTGGATGGTCCACGTGGGATCGAAGCACGAGCGGCCCGGCCGGACCGGCTTCGCGCACCTCTTCGAACACCTGCTGTTCCAGGGATCTGAGAACGTCCCGCCGGGGGCGCATTTCACCTACGTCCAGGACGCCGGCGGCACGCTGAACGGCTCGACCTGGTTCGACCGCACGAACTACTGGGAGGTCGTCCCCGTCGATGCCCTCGAGCGGGTCCTGTGGCTGGAGAGCGATCGGCTGGGGTGGTTCCTGCCGGGGCTCACGGCCGAGAAGTTCGAGACCCAGCGGGGCGTGGTACGGAACGAGCGCCGCCAGCGATACGAGAACCAGCCCTACGGGCTGTGGCTCGAGAAGGTGCTCGGCCTCCTCTATCCCGCCGGCCACCCGTACCGCCATCCGACCATCGGCTCGATGGAGGATCTCGCGGCCGCCACCTTCGAGGACGCCCGCGCGTTCTTCGAGACCTGGTACCGGCCGAACAACTGCGCGCTGGTCCTCGCCGGGGACGTGGAGGCCGACGACGCTTTCGCTCGCGTGGAACGATGGTTCGGAGCGATCGAGCCCGGCGCCGTCCCCGAGCCGCCGAAGGTCCCGGCCGTCCGTCTCGAGGAGGACCGCCTGGAGACCGTCGTGGAGCCGGTGGAGGTTCCCCGGGTCTACCTGGCGTGGCACGTCCCCGCCTGGGGCCGCCCGGGGTCCCACGCGCTGGACCTGCTCGCCCAGGTCCTGGCCGGGGGGCGGAGCGGCCGGCTGTGGCGGGAGCTCGTCTACCACCGCCGAATCGCCCAGGACGTGAGCGCGTTCAACTGGCAGCCCCTCGAGGACACCGGGCTCTTCCTCGTCGTCCTCACCGGCAAGCCCCGCACGGAGGGGGCCGAGCTGCTCTCGGCGTTCGACGAGATCCTGGGACGACTGGCGACCGGCGGCCTCGCCGAGGGCGAGGCGACGGCCGCCGCCCATCGCGTCCAGCTCGGCCTCCTCCACGCTCTGAACGACGTCGGCGGTCGCGCCGACGCGCTGGCCCACGCCGCGGTGCTGCTCGACGACCCGGTCTACGTCGAGCGCCAGCAGGCCGAGCGCGCCGGGGTGGAGGCGGACGAGATCCAGGAAGCGGCCCGGCGGTGGCTGGCGGGCGCCTCGCGGGCCGTGGTCGAGTACGCGCCCGCTTCGCCATGAGCGCCGTCCACCGGACCTCGCCCCCCGATCTCGGACGACCGCCCGAGGTTCGGCTCCCGCCGGTCACCCGTCGATCGATGTTCGAGGGTCTGGACCTGGTCACCCTCCCCGTTCCGGGGCCGCCGCTGGTCGTCGTGGAGGCGGTGATCGACGCGGGAAGCGTCCACGACCCGCCGGGGACGGCGGGCCTCGCGGACCTGACGGCGCACCTCCTTCCGGAGGGCGCTGCGGGACTGGGCATGCTCGAGATCGCCCAGCGTCTCGCCGAGCTCGGCGGCCACCTCTCCGTGGGCACGGGACACGATGCCGCATGGATCCGGATCGTCGTCCTCGCGTCGAACCTGGAGCCCGCCGTGGAGCTCCTCGCCGATCTGCTGGTCCGGCCGAGCTTCCCCGCCGAGGAGGTCGAGCGGCTCCTGGCCGAGCGCGAGATCGACCTCGTGCGCGAGCGGGACGATCCCGGCATCGTGGCGAGTCGGACGTTCGCCGAGGAGCTCTACGGCGTCGACCATCCTTATGGTCAACCCACGAGCGGCACCCTCGGGTCGGTCCGGGGACTGACCCGTCAGACGTTCCAGGCGTTCTACCGGCGGCGCTACGTCCCGGCGGGTGGGGCGCTGCTCGCGGTGGGGCCGTTCGAGCCCGACCGCGTCCACTCGGCCGTGGAGCGGGCGTTCACCGGCTGGGCGGGCGAGATCGCTCCCCGCGCCGACGTCCGGCCCCCCGAGCGGCCGGGGCGCGGCGTCGTCCTGGTCGACCGACCCGGGAGCGCCCAGTCGGAACTCCGCGTCGGCCACCTCGGTGTCCCCCGGGACCACCCGGACCACGTCCCGCTGACGGCGCTGGACCACCTTCTCGGGGGGTCCTTCCACTCGCGCCTCAACCTGAACCTCCGGGAGCGCCGGGGCTGGACGTACGGCGTGCGGTCGCGCTTCTCCTTCCGGCGCGGGCCGGGCCCGTTCATCGTGGCCACGCCGGTCGAAGGCCCCGCCACCCGCGCGGCGCTCGAGGAGATCGCCGGCGAGATCGCCCGTACCGCGGCGGGCCCCATCCAGAGCGAGGAGCGGGAGCTCGCCGTCAACGGAATCACCCGGAGCCTCCCCCGCCTGTTCGAGACGCCGGCGCGGATCGCCGAGCGGGTTCGGGAGATCGTCGTGTACGACCTCCCGGACGACCACTTCGCCGGCTATCAGGACCGGTTCCGTGCGGTCACCGTGGAGGATCTCGAGCGGACGGCGGCGGAGCACCTCCATCCGGAGAGGCTGATGGCGGTCGTCGTCGGGGACGGCGAGGCGGTGGCCGACGAGCTGGCCGAGGTCGAGGGCTTCGAGACCCCGCTCCGTCATCGGGCCTGGAAGCCCCCCGAGCCGGGGTAGGGGATGTGGAGCGGCGGCGGCGGGCGCCGGGCATGTCGTGCCCTTTGGTCCGGAAAAGGTCCAACTCGAACCGAGGCGCCGGGGCAGGACCCCTGTGCAACTCGAGTTGCACACGCCGTGGCGGAAAGCCTCCGCCGGACCCCTGTGCAACTCCAGTTGCACACGCCTTCGCGGTAAGCCTCCACCGGACCCAGGACAACTCGAGTTGCAGACGTCTCCGTCACCCCCCGCCGGACCCGGAGAAGCGGGAAGCCTGGAGTCTACCGGATCAGGGTCCACCCGCCAGCGAAGTACTCCACCTCGAAGATCGACGCGTTGACGACGCCGAAGGCGTCCCGCTCGGTGAGCGGCCGGTCGAGGACCCGGCTCATCACCAGGCGGATCGGCCCCCCGTGGGAGACGACCGCGATCCGCTCGCCCCGGTGCCGCTCCGCCAGCCGCTCGAGGACGGGCCAGAGCCGCTCGGCCAGATCGGCGTAGCTGTCGCCCCCGCCGCGGCGGACGTTCCGGGGATCGGCCTGGTAGGCGGCGTACTCGTCGGGCCACCGCTCCACGATCTCGATCTTGAGCCGTCCATCCCAGCGCCCGTGATCGAGCTCGCGGAGCCCCGGCTCCTCCTCGACCTCCAGGCCCAGACGCTCGGCCAGGATCTCCGCCGTCTGCCGCGCGCGATCGAGATCCGAGGTGTAGATCGCGGCGATCTCGTGGTCGTACCGCTCGGCCAGCGACTCGGCCAGCGAGGCCGCCTGCGCTCGACCGGCGGCGTTCAACGGCACGTTCGAGCGCGACCCCTGCCAGCGATCTTCCCGGTTGTAGTCGGTCTCGCCGTGACGGACCAGGACCATCCGGGCGGCACCGGCGGGGATGCTCACGTCCCGCCCCCGAAGCGGAGTCCGATGCCGGCGCGGATCTCCCAGAGCGAGGCGTCGCGGCCGGTCTCCACACCGTCCACCTCGTCTTCGTCGACCGTCAGGAAATGGTTTCGGACGTCGACCCGGACGATCCCGCGTCCGCCGAACCGGCCGCGGACCCCGGCGCCGGAGACGAATGCGAGGCTCCGATCCTCCGCGTCGTCGGTGCGCACGCTCTCCACGCCGAACTGCAGGGTCGGCCCGATCGAGCGGCGTCCGCCGGTCGGCAGGACGACGAGGTGCAGGCCGGCCCCCCAGACGGCGGCGCCTCGCTCGGGCGACTCCGAGCCGCGCGGAGGGTCGAACAGCGGGTCGGTCCTCCCCTCGAGCTCGTGGCGCCACCCCTCCAGGGCCAGGGCGACGCGGGGGTCGGGGGAGAGCGCCAGAGAAGCGCCCACCGTCGGCCCCCAGGCGGTCCGGCGACCGGCGTCGAAGTCGTCGTCGACGCGCAGCGCTCCCACGTGCACGGCGATCTCCCAGGCCGTCCCCTCGTCGGGAGCCTGGGCGCGAGCGGGGTGGGACATGGGCAGGATCGAGAGGGCGGCCGCGAGGGCCGGGACCAGCCCGACGCGCGTCAGGGGACCCGGACGGAGCCGGTCTCTCCGTCGCGCTTGCCGCGCTCCTTGCGCATCGCGACGACGAGAAGGAGCAGGAATCCCCCCCAGACGAACCCGGCGACGACCGCGAAGGTGGTCCAGGCGGCTGCCGTCACGCCGGCTCCTCCGCCGCCTCGACCGGTGGAGTCCTCCGGGAGAGCCGGCGGTTGAACAGCAACAGCAGAGCCAGCGCCACTCCCCACTGCAGGAGGAAGGTCCCGAGGCTCCACTCGCGGAATGGATCGAGGGCGGCGACCAGCCCCTCCGCGCCGATCGTCTGCGACAGCCACCACGCCAGCAGGACCAGCGCCTCGACGACCACGAGGACGATCGCCAGGTTCCACCAGCGACCGATCGCGAAGTCGCTCCCCTCGCTGTTGACGAACCGGGTCCGGAAGCGGTCCACGCCGTAGCGCAGGACCGCGATGCCGAAGAACAGCCCGCTGAGCATCAGGCCCACGCCCCAGACGCTGTCCTGATTGGTGAAGAACGGCAGCGACAGCGCGCTCGGGATCCCGAGCACGAAGGCGGCCCCGCCCAGGAGGACGATCGCCCTCGACCGGGAGATCCCGCGATCGACCAGCGTGCGGGTGCCGAGCTCGATCATCGAGATCAGCGAGGTGAGAGCGGCGAAGAACAGCGCCAGGAAGAACAGCCCCATGAAGAACCGCCCGCCGGGCATCGCGGCGAACAGCTGGGGCATCCAGATGAAGGTGAGGCCGTTGTTGCCCGCGCCCACGATCTCGGCGCTCGCCTCCGGTCGAATCGAGAACACGGTGCACAGCACCATGATGCCCGCCAGCAGCGAGATCGAGTTGTTGCCGAAGCCCAGGACGAACGCGTTGATCGTGGTGTCCTCGCGCGCGCGCGCGTACGTGGCGTAGGCGAGCGCGAGACCCCAGCCGGCCCCGGTGTCCCACGCGTTCTGGGTCAGCGCCTCGAGCCAGATCCGGCTGTTGGAGAGAGCGGACCAGTCGGGGGTGAACAGGAACGCCAGGCCGCGCTCGGCGCCGGGGAGGGTCACCGCGCGGACGGCGAGAACGACGACCAGCAGGATCAGGACCGGCATGAGCAGCCGGGCGGCGGCCTCGATCCCCGAGATGCCTCTGGCGACCACCCACAGCCCGATCGCGAGCCCGATCGCCATGGTGAGGACCGCCCAGCCCGATCCGGCGTAAGCCGCCCAGACCGCACCGGGCTCGGCCCCCGGGATCTCCCCGACGAGGGAGGCCCAGAAGTACCGCACGCACCAGCCGGTGACGACCGTGTAGTAGAACATGATGAAGGTGGCGCACAGCACCACCCAGCCGCCCATCCACGCCCAACCGTCCCCGACCAGCTCGGCGAAGGCGCCGACGGGACCGCGCCGGGCGCCTTTCCCCATCCCGAACTCGACGAGCAGCAGCGGGACCGACCACGCCAGCAGGAACACCACCCACGGCACCAGGAACGCGCCCCCGCCGTTCGTCGCGGCGATCCGTGGGAAGCGCCAGATGTTCCCGGTCCCCACCGCCATGCCAAGCATGACCAGGAGCATCGTCCAGCGGCTGGAGAAGCGGGAAACCGCTTCAGATCCGCTCACGGATCATCTCCAGCAGGGGGCCGAAGTCGAGCCGCTCGACCGCCAGCCGCTCGCGCGCCAGCGCGTCGGCCGGCAGCGCCTGTCCGAGCCCGAAGAGGTCGAGCAGGAACGGTCCGGCGGCGGGATTGACGAACCAGTCGTCGTCGAACCGCTCCCGCAGCTCCCGGTGCATCGCGCCGGCGAGCATCCACGCCCGCAGGTAGCGGACGCAGTAGAAGTGCGGGTCGACGTCCTCGAGCCACAGCCGGTCCGGAGCGCGAGCCCCGGTCGCCTCGGAGAGCCGCTCCACGTACTCGTCTGACCGGCCCGGTCCGGGGCCCTTCCGGTGCAGCGACCGCTCGTAGCCCAGCTTGGCGCAGTAGCGGCGCACCATCACCAGGTCGCGGAACGCCTGAAAACGGAGGAACTCCTCGACCTCGCCCATCCCCACGACCTTCCGGAGGAACGGCGCCAGGTGCATCAGGTGGTCGAACGTCATCGCGTACCCCTCGGTCACCCCGTTGTCGCCGAGGCGCCGGTACTCCATCGGCAGGTCCGCCTGGACGTATCCGAAGTGGAGGGCGTGACCGAGCTCGTGGAGGAAGGTGACGTAGTCGTCGTACCCGCCGTAGGGTCGGAGCACGAGTTTCACCTCGTCCGGGACCCGAACCGACGCGCAGAACGCCCGCGGCGTCTTGGCCGCCCGGTCCTCGAGGTCGAATTCGATCCGGCCCTCCGCCGTGGGGTCGATCCCCATCGCCCTCACCGGGCCCGTCAGGCGATCCACCAGCTCGCCTCCCGGAAAACGGTCGCGGTACGGCTCGCCGTAGAGCAGCCTCGCCAGGTCGTGGGTCTCCAGGTCCTCGCGGCGGACGCCGGGAAGGTGGCGGCGCACGAACCAGTCCAGGAGGTCCTCGTGGACGTCGCGGGTCTTCTCGAGCAGACGGTCGGCTTCGCTCTGGAGCGCCTCGAAGTCGATCCCGGCCAGCCGCTCGCAGTAGCGATCGTAGGAGGTTCCGAGCAGCTCCTCGGCTACGCCGTGGACGATCCCGATGGAGTCCTCGAGGATCGGGTTGAGGGTCCGCTCCACCACGCCGAGGCGGGCATCCTCGAGCGCCGCCCGATGCTCGCGCCCCTCCGCCCGCCGGACCCGGACCGGCAGCTCGCGGTAGGGGATCGTCTCGCCGTCGACCCGGGCGACGGCCCGCGACTCGGCCTCCAGGTAGCGGTCCTGGAGCGCGCGCGTCCGATGGCCCTCGATTCCGATCGCCAGGAACTCCCGCAGGTACGCCCGCAGGTCGATACCCTCCCCGTCGGCGCCGCCGTCCCCCGGTGGGGCGGTCGCCTGGAAGGCTTCGGCGTCGAAGAGGTCGGCGTACCGCTCGTAGATCGCTTCGAGCCCCGGCTCGGCGGACAACCCGGCGAGGGCCTCGAACTGGGCGCGCTCGATCGCCTCCAGGAAGGCGTCGACACGGCGACGGAGGCGTTCGGTCGGGGTCGAGGGAGTGGCCCGGCTGGCGTCAGCGCGTGTAATTGGGCGCTTCCTTGGTGATGGTGACGTCGTGCGGGTGCCCTTCGACCAGCCCCGCGTGGGTGACCCGGATGAAGTCGGTCTCGGTCCTGAGCTCGTCGAGGTTCGCGACTCCGCAATACCCCATGCCCTGCCGGAGCCCGCCGATCATCTGGAAGATCGTCTCCGCGAGCGGCCCCTTGTACGGGACCCGCCCCTCGATCCCCTCGGGGACGTACTTCTGTCCCACCACCGGCTCCTCCTGGAAATAGCGATCGCCGCTGCCCTCGGCCATCGCCCCCGTCGAGCCCATGCCCCGGTACACCTTGTACGAGCGCCCCTCGAGCAGCATCGTCTCGCCCGGGCTCTCCTCGGTGCCGGCGAACAGCGACCCCATCATGACGCTGTCGGCGCCGGCGGCGATCGCCTTCACGATGTCCCCCGTATAGCGCACCCCCCCGTCGGCCACGAGCGGCACCTCCGCCTCGCGGCAGACGGGGGCACACTCCATGATCGCGGTGACCTGCGGCACGCCGATCCCCGCGATGATCCGGGTCGTGCAGATCGATCCCGGACCGATCCCCACCTTCACGGCGTCGACGCCGCGCTCGATCAGGTCCTCCGCGCCTCGCGCCGTCGCGATGTTCCCGGCCACGAGCTGGACGTCCGTGAAGCGCTCGCGGATGGTGGCCACCGTGTTCAGCACCCCCTCGGAATGACCGTGGGCGGTGTCCACGACGAGCACGTCCACGCCGGCGTCGACCAGCGCGGCGGCGCGGTCGAGCGTCTCGGCGCTCGTCCCCACGGCGGCCGCCACCCGGAGCCGTCCCTGGTCGTCCTTCGAGGCGTTGGGGAACTGGCGTCGCTTCAGGATGTCCTTGACGGTCACGAGCCCCCGCAGCCGCCCCTCGTCGTCGACGATCGGGAGCTTCTCGATCTTGTGCTCCCCCATGAGCCGCTCGGCCGTCTCCAGCGTGGTGCCGACCTCGCCGGTGACGAGCTCCTCGGCGGTCATCACCTCACGGATCGGACGCTCCGGGTCGCGCTCGAACAGGAGGTCGCGATTGGTGATGATCCCGAGCAGCAGACCCTCGTCGTCGACGATCGGCACACCGGAGATGCCGTACCTCTCCATTATCCGGCGGGCCTCTCCGATCGGCTGGTCGGGCCCGAGGGTCACGGGGCTCAAGATCAGCCCGCTCTCGGAGCGCTTCACGCGGTCCACCTTCTCGGCCTGGCGGTCGACGGGGAGGTTCTTGTGGAGGACGCCGATCCCGCCTTCGCGGGCCATGGCGATGGCCATGCGGGCGCCCGTCACCGTGTCCATGGCGGCGCTCACGAACGGGACGTTGAGGGAGAGCCCGCGGGTGAAGCGCGTGCCGAGGTCCGTATCCCGGGGATGGACCCCCGATCGCCGGGGAACCAGCAGGATATCGTCGAAGGTGAGGCCTTCGCGGATCGGCTTCATGGGTCTCTCGCCACGCGGGGAAAGGCGGCAAGCTAGGGCCGGGCGGGGCGGTTGTCAAAGCCCGCGGCCGCATTGCGTCGCGCGATCCCGAGCGGATATTTTTCCATCTAGAACCGGCGCACGCTTCTCCTCGAAGAGGGAGTCGCTTGTTCAACCGCATTCTCGTCCCGGTCGACGGATCCGACACCGCGGCGTCCGCCGCCGCCTACGCGCTACGTCTCGCCGAAAGCTTCGATTCCGACGTCATCGGGCTCTATGTCGTCGACGTGCGGTTGATCGAGGGGCCCCTCCTCCAGACCATCGGCTCGATGTGGGGCGACCTCCCCATGCCGACACGCCAGGGCGACCTGATCGAGGCGCTCGAGAAGCGGGGTCGGGAGGTGCTGGATGATTTCGAACAGCGGGCGCGGGATGGACGCCGTACGTTCGAATCGGTGCTGGAGATCGGCGTGGTACCCGACGTGATCGCCGATCGGGCACGCCCGGTCGACCTGGTGGTGATCGGCCGCCGCGGGGAGCACGCCGCCTTCGGCGAGCATCCGCTCGGCTCGACGGTCCACTCGGTCGTCCGACGCTCGCCGAAGCCCGTGCTGGTGTGCCCGCGGGGCGAGGTTCCGCTGCGGCGACCGCTGGTCGCGTACGACGGATCGGAGCACGCCGCGCGGGCGCTCGAGCTGGGCGTCGAGTACGCCGAGCGACGCCGCTGTCCCCTCCAGGTGGTGTCGGTCCAGGGGCGGCGCGAGGAGGCCGACCGGCTGCTCGAGGAGGCCCGCGACTTCGCCCGGGGTCACGACCTCGAGGCGGTCCCGCACGCGCGGGAGAGCGACAAGGTGGTGGAGATGGTCCTCGAGGTCGCCCGCGAGAACGGATCCGATCTGCTGGTGATGGGCGCCTACGGCAAGGGGCGCCTGCGGGAGTTCCTGCTCGGCTCGACCACGGAGTCGATCCTCGCGCAGGCCGGGCACCCGGTGCTGTTGTATCGATGAACGAGATCCGAACGGAGCGAAAGGAAACGATGATGGAGTCGCTGAGCGACACGATCTCCCGGCTGGCCCACCTCCCCCCGTCGCCCAACCCGGTCGTCTCGCTGTTCCTCGACACCGGCCCCGACGGACGCGGACGGCCCAACTTCCCGGCGTTCCTGAAGAAGGCCTTCAACGAGCGGCTTCGCTCGTTCCCCGACCGCTCCGAGGCGCGGCCCCTGCTCGAAGCCGATCGCGATCGGATCGTCGAGTACCTGACCGGGAACCTCGACACCTCCGTGCAGGGGGTGGCGCTGTACGCGTCCGCCGCCGACGAGCTGTGGGAAGTCCACGAGTTCGCCGAGCCGTTCGAGGAGAACCGCCTGATCGTGGGGCCGGTCCCCCACCTCTATCCGCTGGTCAAGCTCGCCGACCAGTCGCCGATCTACGCCGTCTGCGTGGCTGACGTCAATCACGCCCGGATCGTGGTCTGCGGGCTCGGCGAGGTGCTCACCGAGGAGGACTTCGAGGGCCCCGAGCCGATCGATCGGACGCGAGTGGCGGGATGGGCCGAGGTCCGCTACCAGAGCCGCATCGAGCACCACATCCACAAGAACGCGCGAGAGATCGCCGAGAAGCTGGGCGAGGTCGTCCAGAGGAGCGGGGACATCGACTACGTGATCCTCGCCGGCGACGAGGTGATCCTCGGGGAGCTGCGCGACGTGCTCCCGCCGGCGGTCCAGGAGAAGGTGATCGACGAGGAGCGGATCCCGGTGGAGACCTC
>JAHWKZ010000110.1 GCA_019347645.1 Gemmatimonadota bacterium
CGCCTGTCCCGGCGATCTCCTCGCCGAACCGCACGCACCGCGAGCACAGCACGCACCGTTCGGCGTCGATCGTGATCGGCCCGACGTCCTTCACCTTGTCCTTGTGGACCCGATCGATCATGTCGGGGACGTACTTCCCCACCTCCAGGTAGTACTTCTGGAGGTAGCACTCGCCGACCTGGTCGCAGACGGGACAGTCCAGGGGATGGTTCTTGAACTCGAACTCCATCACCCCCTGGATCGCCTCCTTCACCCTGTCGGAGTCGAACTTCACCACCATCCCGTCGGCGGCGGCGAGGTTGCAGGAGGCCTGGAGCTTCGCCTGCCCCTCCACCTCGCACAGGCACATCCGGCAGTTGGCCGGCACCGAGAGGTCGCGGTGATAGCAGAAGTGGGGCGGCGTGTAGCCCGCCAGCTCGGACGCCTGGAAGATCGTCGAGCCCTTCGGGACCTTGACCGTCACGCCGTCGACGGTGACCGCGATCAGGTCCGCCTCCTCGGGGGCGTCCTCGAGCCGGGCTTCGGGAAGGTCCTCCTTGGCCCGCTCGGCGGGGACCTCCTCGGGTCCGCGTTCCGCGGGAAGGACCGTCGCCGGCGGCAGGATCGTGGACAGATCGTCCGGACGGCGGCGCACGCCTCCGTAGGCGGTGTCCTTCTCGGTCCCGACGTTCCTTCGCATCCGTCCTCCCTAGGAGATCGGCGCCTTCACGGCAGCACGTGGGCGTGGGCCGCGACCGCGGCCTCGAGCGCGTCCATGTCCACCGGCTCGACGCACAGCTCGGCGAACTCGTGGGGGTACTTCTTGATGTAGCTCACCGCCGGCCACGCCATGGCGTCGGCCAGCGCGCAGATCGTCTTGCCACCGGCCATGTTGTCGGCGAGCCGCAGGATCCGATCGAGGTCTCCCTGGGTGCCGCGACCATCCAGGAGCCGGTCGATCAGCTGCTCGATCCAGCCGCATCCCTCGCGACAGGGGGTGCACTGGCCGCACGACTCGTGGGCGTAGAAGTGGGCCAGGTTCAGCAGGCAGGCCGGCACCGACACGTTGTCGCCGATCACCATGAACCCACCCGAGCCGACCATGCTGCCCCGCTCGCGGAGGCCCTCGTAGTCCATCTTCGCCCCGACGCACTCCTGGGGCGTCATGATCGGGACCGACGAGCCGCCGGGTATCACCGCCTTCAGCTTCTTCCCTCCGCGTACGCCGCCGCATTCTTGCTCGATAAACTCGAGCAGACTGTAGCCGAGATCCACCTCGTAGACGCCCGGCTTGTTCAGATGGCCGGAGGCGCTGAAGAGCTTGGTGCCCGGCGATTTTTCGGTGCCGATTTGGCGGTAGGCTGCAGCGCCGTTCTCGATGATCCACGGGAGCGCCGCCAGCGTCTCGGTGTTGTTGATCACCGTGGGGCAGCCGAACAGTCCCTCGATGGCGGGAAACGGGGGCTTGTTCCGGGGCATCGCCTTCTTTCCCTCCAGCGACTCCAGCATCCCCGTCTCCTCGCCGGCGATGTACGCCCCCGCGCCGTAGTGGGTCACGACGTCGAGGTCGTAGTCGGACCCGAAGATGCCCTTCCCCAGATACCCGTTCGCGTACGCCTCCTCCACGGCCGCCTGGAACCGCTTGATCGGGAACGAGAACTCGCCCCGCAAGTAGTTGAACATCAGGCGGCAGTCGATGGCGATGGCGCAGATCATCATCCCCTCGAGCACCAGGTGGGGGTCCTTCTCCAGCAGCCATCGATCCTTGAAGGTGCCCGGCTCCGACTCGTCGGAGTTGCAGACGAGGTAGGTGGGCTTCTCCGAATCGCGGGGGATGAAGGACCACTTCGTCCCGGTAGGGAAGCCCGCGCCGCCGCGACCGCGGAGCCCCGACGCCTTGACCTCCTCGACGATCTTCTCGGGGTCCATGTCGAGCGCCCGGCGCACCGACCGGTAGCCGCCCGCCTCCTCGTAGGCGTCGAGGGTGTGGCTGCTCTCGGGGTTCTCCAGCCCGCGCTTCATCAGGATCTTCGGCGCCGCCACCTACAGCTCCTCGACCTCCGCCCCCCCGGTCCGCTCTCTCCGCAGCGCCTTCCCGCTTTCGGGGAACATCGCCCGGTACGCGTCGTCGCTCGGCCGGTCCCAGATCACCGGCTCGACGTCCTCCCACTCGGGCTCCCGGCTCTCGAGCTCGTCGAGCAGCGCGTCGACCCGATCCGGGGTGAGGTGCTCGTAGAACTTGAGGTTGCACTGCATCATCGGCGCGGTCCCGCAGGAGGCGAGGCACTCCACCTCCTGGAGGGTGAACATCCCATCCCCGGTCGTCTGGCCGAGCTCGATCCCGAGCCGCTCCCGGAGGTGGTCCACGATCCTCCGCGCGCCCATCAGCTCACACGAGAGCGTCCGACAGACCTGCAGCTTGTACTTCCCGACCGGGTGGTCGTCGAACATGGTGTAGAAGGTGACCACCGCCTGGACCTTGGCCGGCGAGCAGTCGAGCTTCGCCGCCACCCACTCCATCGCCTCGGGCGAGATCCATCCCTTCTCCTCGGTCACGAGCCAGAGGATCGGCAGGATGGCCGCGAGCTTGCCCGGATAGCGGGCGATGATCCGATCGGCCCGCTCGAGCCGCTCGTCGGACAGCGTGAACGCCTCCCGCCGGCGCGGGACCGGGGTCATCGCTCGAGCTCTCCCGCGATGATGTTCAACGAGCCGATGATCGCCACGATGTCGCTCACCATGTGGCCCTCGAGCGTGACGCCGATGTTCTGGTAGATCGCGAAGCAGGGAGCCCGGCAGTGGATCCGGTAGGGCGTTCCGCCACCGTCGGAGACCACGTAGAAGCCGAGCTCGCCGTTGCCCGCTTCGGTGTAGGAGTAGACCTCTCCAGCCGGCACCTGGATGCCCTCGAAGACCTGCTTGAAGTGCGCCACCATGCCTTCGATGGAGTTGTACACGTAGTGCTTGGGGGGCGGCGTGACGGACCAGTCGTCGACGTTCACCGGCCCGTCCGGCAGGTCGTCGATCGCCTGCTCGACGATCCTCAGCGACTGTCGCATCTCCTCCATGCGGACGAGATAGCGGTCGTAGACGTCGCCGGTGGTGCCCACCGGGATCTGCCAGTCGAACTGGTCGTAGTCGTAGTAGGGGTGGGACTTGCGGATGTCGTAGGGGACGCCGGTGGAGCGGAGGCAGGGGCCGGTCCAGCCCCAGTCGATCGCCTCCTCCGGGGTGATGGCGTGGATCCCGCGCGCACGGTCGATGAAGATCCGGTTGTTCGTGATCAGCCGGTCGACGTCGTCGATGTAGTGGGGCAGCGACTTCAACAGCGCCCGGACCTCGTCCTCGAACCCTTCGTGGACGTCCCGCATCAGGCCGCCGATCCTTCCGTAGGCCACCATCATCCGGGCGCCCGAGACGTGCTCGAGCAGCGAGTAGATCTCCTCGCGGCCGCGGAACATGTACCAGAAGTTCGTGAGCGCCCCCAGGTCGACGAGGTTGGTTCCGACCGCCACCATGTGGTCCATGATCCGCGAGAGCTCGCCCAGGATCACCCGGATCCGCTGGGCGCGCTTCGGGACCTCGATCCCGAGCAGCCTCTCGACCGCCATCGCGTAGCCGACGTTGTTCAGGAACGGGCTCATGTAGTTGAGGCGGTCGGTGTAGGGGAAGACCTCCTGCCAGCGATGGGTCTCGCTCATCTTCTCGAAGCAGCGGTGGAGGTAGCCGACCTCGGGGATCGCCTTGACGATCGTCTCCCCGTCCAGCCAGCACTTGAG
Organism: Gemmatimonadota bacterium; assembly: GCA_019347645.1. GTDB lineage: Bacteria > Gemmatimonadota > Gemmatimonadetes > JACCXV01 > JAHWKZ01 > JAHWKZ01. The sequence continues at coordinate 3,759 of JAHWKZ010000110.1, forward strand.
GCGGAACGTGCCGTGCATGGCCGGATGGGAGGGACCGATGTTGATCACCATCAGGTCCTCGGTGAGGGGATCCTCCTCGAGCTCCTCGATCCTCTCGCGCGGCACACGATCGAACGTGACGTCCCGCCGGGTCGCCGCCCGCTGGCGCGGGCTGGTGGCGTAGGGGATCGGCTCGCGGGGCTCGGGGATCTCGTCCATCCGGGTGCCGGTGGGATACGGCCTCCCGTGCCGCTCCGGGACGGGCGTCGTCCGGGGCATCCGCTCGGGCTCGAGGGCGGCGTCCTTGAAGACCATCACTCGCTCACCCGGTGGGAGGCGCGGCTCTTGATCCGCTCCATCTCGTCAGGCGAGATCTCGTCGAGAAGGCTGTCGGGCCGGACCAGCCGCCAGCGCAGATCCGCCGGGTAGTCCTTGCGCAGCGGGTGCCCCTGGAAGTCGACGTGGCAGAGGATCCGCTTCATGACCGGGTGGCCC
>JAHWKZ010000111.1 GCA_019347645.1 Gemmatimonadota bacterium
AACCTCGCCAACGCGGTCTCGACGGTGTCACCGTCGGAGCTCGAGGAGGCGCCGCCGGTCCAGACGGCCGAGAGCCTGCTGCAGGGCCGGGTCGCCGGCGCGCTGGTGGAGCAGAACTCCGGCGCCCCCGGCGGCGGGATGCAGGTCCGGCTCCGCGGCGTCTCGACCATCATCGGCGAGTCGGAGCCGCTCTACGTCGTGGACGGCGTCCTGATGAGCAACGTCGCGATCCCGAACGGGCTGAACGCCGTGACGCTCTCCGCCGGCGGCTCGAGCGCCTCGAACCAGGACGCCCCGGTCAACCGGATCGCGGACCTGAACCCGGCCGACATCGAGCGGATCGAGATCCTGAAGGGCGCGTCGGCCGCGGCCCTCTACGGCTCGCGGGCGGCGAACGGCGTGATCCTGATCACGACGCGGCGGGGCAACCCGGGCGCGGCGCGCGTGAACCTCACGCAGCGCTTCGGCTTCTTCCAGCGCTCCAACGAGCTGGAGTTCCGCGACTGGACGCTCGGCGAGGCGTGGGGCGCCTTCGCGTCGTTCGAGGGCGCCACGGCGGCCGACAGCGCGGGCATCACCTCGTTCTTCGACGGGAGCTCGCCCGACGCGCGCCCCCGCGAGGTGTTCGATCACCAGGATCTGATCGCCGGTGAGTCGGACCTGTCCAACGAGACGGCTCTCTCGGTAAGCGGCGGGGACGACGACACGCGCTACTTCATCTCCGGCACGTGGCGGGAGGACCAGGGCGTGATGGTGAACACCGGGTACGACAAGCAGGGGCTCCGGGTCAACCTCGAGCAGTCGCTGGGAGACCGGTTCAGCGTGAACGTGCAGACCAACCTGCTCCACACGGTGGCCGAGCGCGGGATCAGCAACAACGACAACAGCGGCACGAGCCCGTGGATGGTGCTCCCCTTCACGCCGAACTTCGTGAACCTAAACTTCAACCCGGACATCAACGACTTCCGGACCAATCCGTTCGAGCGGAGCAACCCCCTCGAGACGGTCCACCTCTCGACCAACGAGGAGGACGTCTGGCGCTTCCTCGGCGGCGCCACCGGGACATACGACGTCTGGAGCTCGGAGAATCAGAGCCTGCAGCTCGTGAGCACATTCGGCGTTGATTACTTCACGCAGGAGAACGACCTCTTCTTCCCGCCCACGCTCCAGTTCGAGCCGAGCGACGGGCTGCCCGGGTCCTCACTCCTGAGCAACACCGACCAGATGGACCTCACCTGGACGGGGAACGTGGTCCACCAGTTCGCCTCCGACGCGTTCCGGTCCACGACGACGGCCGGCTTCCAGTACGAGGACCGGGAGCTGGATATCGCGCGGATCTTCGGCTTCGGGCTCGCCGGCGGGCAGGAGAACGTGGACGCCGCGACGCAGCTCCAGATCTTCGAGACGCGCCAGGAGATCCGCGACCTCGGCTTCTTCGCCCAGGAGGAGCTCCTGCTCCTCGACGAGCGCCTCTTCCTGAGCGCCGGGGTCCGCGCCGACCGGGGCAGCGCGAACGCCGACACCGACCAGTTCTTCTGGTACCCGAAGGCAGCGGCCTCGTACCGCTTCGACGACCTGGCTTCCTGGCTCGATGGGCTCAAGATCCGGGGCGCCTGGGGCCAGAGCGGGAACCAGCCGCTCTACGGACAGAAGTTCACGCCGCTCACGGCGACCAACAACATCACCGGGCTCCCGGGGCTGCAGATCCAGGGGACGGTGGCCGACCTGGACCTGCAGCCCGAGCAGCAGGAGGAATTCGAGGTAGGAGTGGACGTGACCACGTTCGGCGGCCGTGCGCAGATCACCGCCACGTGGTTCCAGAAGAACATCACGGACCTCCTGCTCCAGCGGACCCCCGCCCCCTCCACCGGCTTCGCCACCGAGATCTTCAACGGCGGTGAGCTCGAGGTCACGGGCTGGGAGCTCGCGCTCGACGCGGTGCCGATCCAGTCGGACGGCTTCACCTGGGTCAGCCGCACCACCTTCTATGCCGACGAGAGCGAGATCGTCGACCTGCCCGTCCCGGCGTTCAACACCGGCGGCTTCGGCACCTCGCTCGGCGCGTTCCGGATCCAGGAGGGCCGCTCGGCCACGCAGATCGTGACCAACCTCGGGCTCTGCCCGTCGGAGGAGTTCGCGAACCTCTGCGTCGACGAGGACGGCAATCCGCGTCCCGAGGGGGCGCAGATCGTCGGCCAGGTCGGCGACGCCGTGCCCGATTTCCGCGTCGGCTTCTCGAACGACCTCCAGTGGGGTCCCCTCGGGCTCTTCTCCCTCTTCGAGTGGGTGGAGGGTCACACGGTGATCAACCTCACGCAGTTCCTCATCGACGCCGGCCAGAACTCCGCCGACTTCACCACCGCCGGGCTGGACCGACTCCTCGGCTGGGTCGGCGGGGACAGCCGCGGCTTCATGGAGGACGCCTCCTTCATCAAGCTGCGCGAGGTGAGCCTCTCCTACGAGGTCCCCGTGGGCGTGCTGAGCCTGCTGGAGGGCTGGATCGACGGGGCGCGCCTCGTCGCCAGCGGGCGCAACCTGGTCACCTGGACCGACTACACCGGCCTCGACCCGGAGGTCAGCAACTTCGGGAACCAGCCGATCGCACGGAACATCGACGTGGCGCCCTTCCCGCCGAGCCGGAGCTTCTGGTTCGGCGTCGACGTCAGCTTCTGATCACATACCGAGGATTACGCGATGAGAACGAATCTAATGGCCGCGCTCGTGCTGGGAGGCGCCGTCCTCCTGGCCGGCTGCGACGACGAGAGCTTCGTGGTACCCGATCTCAACAATCCGGGGCTCGAAGAGCTGGCGACGAACCCCACCCCGGACATCGTCCGTGAGGCGGCCGTCGGGCTGCTGATCGGCTCCCGGCAGGGGATGCACGGACAGATCAGCTTCGTCTCGCACCTGGGCATCCTGGGCCGCGAGTCGCTCGTGTTCGACCCGTCCGACCCGCGCTACATGGACCAGATGGTCGACGGGACCCTGGTGAACGGAGACGGCGCGTTCGGCGGCAGCCTCTGGTCCAACCGGTACGCCAACATGCGCCTGGGCTCCGTGCTCCTCGGAGCGACCGACATCGTGCAGGGCTTCACGGCGGCCGAGCTCGAGGCGATCCGCGGGTTCACGAAGTTCATCATGGCCTCGGACCTGCTCCGCGTGATCCTCACCCGGGACGCGAACGGCGCGGTGGCGACCATTCTCCCCCTGGGTGAGGGTTCCGCGCCCCTCGTCGAGGCGCCGGCGGTCTACGACCGGATCGAGACGCTGCTCGGCGAGGCCGTCGGCCACCTGGACTCGGGCGGCGAGGCGTTCCCCTTCCAGCTCTCGCCCGGCTACGCCGATTTCGCGACGCCGGCGGAGCTGATCGAGGCCGTGCACGCGCTCCACGCGCGCGTGGACGTGTACCGGGAGGATTACGACGGGGCGCTCACCCATCTGGCGAGCTCGTTCGTCTCGACGGCTGCGGACCTCGACCTCGGCGTCTACCACTCGTTCGGGTCGCAGTCCGGCGACCAGACGAACGGGCTCTTCCAGGGCTCCGACCCGCAGATCGTGGCGTACCCGACCATGGATGACGACGCCGAGCCGGGCGACCAGCGGGCGGAGGACAAGCTCGCGCCGCTCCCGTCGCAGAAGACGCTCCAGGGCGTCAGCTCGGACCTGCGCTTCACGATCTACAACAGCCTGACCACGCCCGTGCCGATGATCCGCAACGAGGAGCTGATCCTCCTCCGCGCCGAGGCCCGGTGGTTCACGGGCGACCTCGTCGGAGCCATGAGCGACCTCAACTTCGTGCGCACCGAGTCCGGCGGCCTGCCGCCCATCCTCACGATCCCGACGAGCGACGAGGCGTTCATCGACGCCCTCCTCTACGAGCGGCAGTTCTCGCTCCTCTTCGAGGGCGGTCACCGGTGGATCGACCACCGGCGCTTCGGCCGCCTCGATGAGCTCCCGAACCCCCGCCCCGGCGACTTCGTGCCGGCGGCCTTCCCGATCCCGCAGAGCGAGTGCCTGGCGCGGGAAGCGGGCGACCAGTGCGAGGCGCCGCTGCCCTAGGGCGGCCGGACGCGGACCGCGCCCGCACCGTCGCGGTAGCTGGACAGAGGATGACCCCGGGGCCGCGGCCCCGGGGTTCGTCTGCGTCCGGGATTCGGCTACCGT
>JAHWKZ010000112.1 GCA_019347645.1 Gemmatimonadota bacterium
ATCTGCCGCGAGGCGTCCTCGACTTCCTCCTCGGTCGGCACGATGTCCTTGAGCAGGTAGATGTGGATGTCGCCGCTGGCCGGATCCACCAGGATGTCGGCGTTGGCCTCCGGGCCGTACTTGCGACGCACCGCCGCCAGCATGCCGTGCTTCACCAGCTCGATGACTTCCGTCTTGTCGAGCGCCTTCTCGCGGGTCAGTTGGCTGAACGCGTCGAGGATCGAGATGTCCGTCGTCATGCTCTGGATGCTCCCCTTCCAACCGGTTGCTTGAACGAGCCCCTCTCACCACCGCACGTGGAGTCGGGCCCGGGCGATCGCGTCCTCCGCGAAGGTCCATCGCTCGCCGGTATCCGGATCGAGGACGACGACCTCGAAGCCGTCGCCGTCGCCGTCCCGGACCCCTTCGAGGGTCCCGACGAAGTTCTTCCGTCCCCCGCGCTTCGCGTAGAGCCGCACCTCGACCTCTCGACCGGCGAAGCGCTCGAAATGGCGTCGCTTGGTCAGCGGTCGCTCCAGGCCCGGGCTCGAGACCTCGAGCACGTACCGCTCGGGAACCGCGCCCGATTCCTCCAGCTCGCGCTCGAGGAGCCGCGAGAAACGCGCGCACTCGTCGAGCGTGACGCCTTCTTCGGTATCCACGTAGGCCCGCACGACCGGTCGGCCGCGCGAGCCGGCGACCTCGAGGTCGACGAGCTCGGCGCCCTCGGCTTCGAGGATCGGCTCCATCAGGGCCTTGAGGCGGTCGGCGTCGGTCATCGGGACGATCGAGTACGGCGAGCCGCGAAGCCGCCCGATCCGGTCGAAGAACCAGCCGGCCGGACGGCCAACAAAAAAGTGGGGTTTGCGCCCCACTTCATCACGAATATACGCGCAGGGACGTGAGTGGCAACACCTCGACCCCCCGCGCGTCACGCCAGCGGGATGCCGGCGAAGGCGACCATCCGCCCCCCGCCCCCGGCCTCGCGGCGGTACGAGTGGAATCGGACGGGGTCGCAGGAGGTGCAGGCGGACGACGAGGTCACCGCCTCGGGCGCGAGGCCCGCGGCCAGGGCCTGACGGGTGAGCGCGGCGCGGAGGTCCACCCGCGGGCCGTCGGGCCCCGCTTCCACCCAGCCGTCCGTACCCGGCCCGGCGGACGTCGCCCGGATCGCGGCGACGACCTCCTCGCCCACCGGGTAGTGGCACGGGCCGATGGCCGGGCCCCACCAGGCGCGGATCTCCTCGGCGACGCCGTCCCGCTCCACGAGCGCGGCCACCGCGCGCGTCACGATCTCCGCGGCGACGCCCCGCCAGCCCGCGTGGAGCAGCGCCACGGCGCGCGCCCGCGGCGCCCACAACAGCGCCGGCACGCAATCGGCGACCCCCACCGTCACCAGCACGCCGGGTTCGGCGGACACGAACCCGTCGTAGCCGGCCACCCGCAGCAGCCGCGCGGCCACCGGTTCGGCGTCGCCCGGGACGGTCAGCCCGTCGGCCGAGAAGAGCCGCGCCCCGTGGACCTGCGAACCTCCGACCACGGTGTGGTACCGTCCCCCGCCCCAGTCCCGGAGGGCCCGCCACGCCGCCTCGACCTCGGCCGCCGGGGCGCCGGTCGAGCGACCGAAGTTGAGCGGCCGGAGCGCGATGCCGGCGGGCGGACCGCCGTCCGGCCAGTCCAGCTCGATCCGCGGCAGCGCCCCGTCGCGCTCGACCTCGCGCGGCCGGGCCCCGCTCACTCCCGCTCCCGCTCGCGCTCCTTCTCGACCGCCGGCATCCCCTCCACGTACAGCGAGACGTGGGGGAACGGGATGGAGATCCCGGCGGCGTCGAGCGCCTTCTTGATCCGCTCGCGGTATTCGAGCTCGAGCGGGACCTCCTGGTGCGGGTTCTGCAGCCACAGCCTGAGCTCGAAGTTCACCGACGACTCCGCCATCTCGGTCAGCACCACCGAGGGGGCGGGCCGCTCGCGGAGCCGATCGTCGTCCCCGACCACCGCCAGCACGACCTCGCGCGCATGGTCGATGTCTTCCTTGTATGCGATCCCGAACGGCACGTTCAGCCGCAGCGCCGCCTGCATCGTATGGTTGATGATCTTGTTGTTCACCACGTTCTGGTTGGGGATGATGACCACCTTGTTGTCGTTGGTGTGGATCCGGGTGGAGCGCAGGGTGATCCGCTTCACCTGGCCGAACTCGTCGTCGATCTCGACCCGGTCGCCGACCCGGAAGGGACGGTCCCACAGGATGGTGACGCCGGAGATGAAGTTCGCCAGGGTGTCCTTGGCGGCGAAGCCGAGGATCAGGCCGGCGACCCCGAGACCGGCGATGATGCCGGTGACGTTGAACCCCACCTGGTCGAGCGCGAGGATGACCCCCAGGCCGAGGACCGCGAACTTGACCACCGCCATCACGAGACCGGCGGCGTCCTCCTCCACCCGGGAGCGGTGGAACACGGGCTGGAGCGCGGCCCGGATGACCCGGAAGATGACCACGAAGACCACCAGGACGACGACCCCCAGCAGGAGCTTGAGGCCGAACGCGATCAGCTCGCCCTTGAAGGCTTCCGCCAGCGCCCACACGTCCTCCAGCGAGCGGACCTCCGTCACCCGGTCCATCGCCTGGCCCAGGTCGTCGATCATCGAGACGGTGTCCGCGGGAGCGGTCGTGTCGGTGGGCGCCGGGAGGCCGGGGATCTGCTGCACGCTCAGTCCACCACCCGGTAGCGCACGATGTGCCACAGCGCCGCCAGGCCGTCCTTCCAGCGGATCTTCTTACCCTCCGCGTAGTCGCGGCCGTGGTAGGACACCGGGGTCTCGTAGACCCGGTAGCCTCTCTTGGCAACCTTGGCGGTGACTTCCGGCTCGAAGCCGAACCGGTCGCTCTTCAGCGTCGGCGCGATCTCCTCGACCACCTCGCGCCGGAACGCCTTGTAGCACGTCTCCATGTCGGTGAGGTTCAGGTTGGTCAGCATGTTGGACAGGAAGGTGAGGCCCCGGTTCCCCACGTAGTGCCAGAAGAGGTGGACCCGCTGCGGCCCCCCCAGGAAGCGCGAGCCATAGACCACGTCGGCGTCTCCTTCCAGGATCGGCTCGAGGAGCCGGGCGTAGTCGTCGGGGTCGTACTCCAGGTCGGCGTCCTGGACGAGGACCACCCGCCCCCGGACGGCTTCGAAGCCGGTCCGGAGCGCCGCCCCCTTGCCGCGGTTCATGTCGTGGAACCGGACGCTCACCGCCACCGGCTCGCCATCGGGCCCTTCGAGCCTCGTCTCGCCGTCGGCGAGCGAGGCGAGGTACTCGCGCGTGCCGTCGGTCGAGCCGTCGTCGACGACCACGATCTCCTTGTCGAAGGGCGTCCCGGCGATCCGGCGCAGGATCTCCGCGATGGTGGGCCGCTCGTCGTAGGCGGGAACCACCACCGAGAGGAGCGGGCGACTGGGCTCGTCGGTCGTCATCCTAGGAGCGCGCCCCTAGTTCAGCTCGCTCATGCCGGGTCGGACCGGCGCGGCTCTCTCCTCCTCCTCGGACACCACCTCGGCTCCGCGCTCGAAGAGGACCTTCAGGAACGGCGGGGTGATCAGGGTGGTCCCCATCACCATGATGAGGATCGCCGAGAAGACGTCCTGGGTGAGGATGCCGCCGATCAGGCCGAGCTGGGCGAAGATCAACCCCACCTCTCCGCGCGGAACCATCCCGGTCCCGATCGCCAGCTTGTTGAGGGTCGGCCGCCAGAACACCGCGTAGCCCGCCGCCACCTTGGCGAGCACCGCGATCACGAACAGGACCGATCCCACGATCAGGACCTCGTGGTTCTCGGGGACCAGGGGGTTGAGGATCGAGACGTCGACCGCCGCGCCGATCGAGACGAAGAAGATGGGGGTGAACACATCCGCCACCGGCTTGATCTGCTCCACGATGGTATCGAACTGGTTGGTGCGCGACAGGATGAGCCCGGCGGCGAACGCGCCCACGATCGGGGCCAGCCCGACCAGGTCGGCCAGGTACGCCAGGAGTAGCGCGAAGACGAGCGCGAAGATCACCAGCACGCCGCGGACCCGCATCCGGTTCACCAGCTCGAAGAGCCAGCGGGCGGTGAGGAGGCCGATCGCCATCGCCACCGCCAGAAAGCCGATCGCCAGG
>JAHWKZ010000113.1 GCA_019347645.1 Gemmatimonadota bacterium
CACGCCGGATCGCTCGGCCACCAGCTTCATCAGCACCTTGCCGTCGCGGGTGATGTGAGGCGTGACGTTCAGGATGATGCCCGTCTCGATCAGTTCCACGGAGGCCCGTGCCTCCGGCGTGTCGGCTCCGACATCGAGGACGCGGATGGGCGTGCGCTCCCCCACGAAGATCTCCGCCGGAAGGTTGTTGAGAACGGTCGTCTGGGGCTCGGCCTGGACGTCGGCCAGCTCGCGCTGCTCGAGCGCCTGGAGGAGTCCGCCGATGTTCAAGCCGCTGGCCAGCGTGCCGATGGAGAGGTCCAGGAACGGATCGGCGAGGGTCCCGTCCGCCTCCGCCAGGACATGGGTGTCGACGGTCGGGTTCCCGAGGTTCTCCGCCCGCCACCGAACCCCCAGCTCCCGGAGATCGACCTTGTTCACGAACACGATCTTGGCTTTGATCGTGACCTGCGGCGTCTGGATGTCGAGCTCGTCAATCACCTGGCCGATCTGGCGGATCCGCCCCGGCACGTCGGTGACAACGAGGGAGTTCGTCTTCGGGTCCGGCTGTACGGCGCCGCGTTCGGACTTGAGCGGCTCGACGACGGCCGCCGCGTCCTGGGCCGCGATGTAGTTGAGCCTGAGCACCACCGTCTCGAGGTCCACCAGGGTCTCCGCCTGGCGGAGCCGCTCGATCGAATCGACGCGGATGATCCCGTCGGTCATCCGAACGTCGAGGCCGTTGGCGCGCATGATCGCCACCAGCGCCTCGTCCCACGGCTCGCCCCGGATGTCGGCGGTGATCAGGATATCGCCGACCCCGCCGACCACGATCGACCGGCCACCCACCTCGGCGAACGCCCGGGCGACGGTGTTCACGTCCGCTTCCTGGAAGGAGAGCGTGACCGGCTGTCCGTCGATTCCCGGGAGCCCCTCGTCCATCTCTTGGAGCGAGGCCGTCGCCAGTCCCGTCGATTCCCCGAACGGCACCACGACGCGACGGGCGGCCAGCTCGGGCGCCATCGGCCGGGTGCGCGGCCGGGCGGGATTCGCGACGTAGACCGGGAACTCGCCTCCCGGATTGTCGAAGGTGACGACGAGGTCGCTGCCCTCCTGGAAGACCGCGTAGCTCGCGACTCCGCTGAGGGCGATGTCGAACCGGGTCCGGCCCGGCGTCGGCTGGCTGACCACCACGTACCGCACCCCGCCCCGGTAGACGTCCTCGTAGGCGCGGAGAGGCAGGGTGGGAGAAGCTCCGGTCAGCTCGATCGTCAGGTGGGGCGGCAGGGGCTGGAACTCGTCGCTGTAGCGCGGCTCCCCGGTCGTCTCGATCACGATCCGGGTCGCGTCGCCCTCCGGCTGGATTCGGAAGTCGACCACCTCGTAGGGGCCCGCCTGAGCCACCGCGGGAGGGGCCGTGGCCGACGCCACCCCGAGGACCAGGCCGAGCGCGAGGGCGGTGCTTCTGAGATCGATCATGGCTGCTCCCCGGTTCGTTCGAGTTCCAGGACCGTCCGACGGGTCGTGCCGTACTCGGTGATGTCGAACACGGCCGACTGCGGCCGGATTTCGACCAGTCGAGCGTTTCCGATCGACTGGCCGGCGCGGAGGAAGAACCCGCGCCGAGCGGGGTCCTCGAGGACCACGAGGCTGTTCGTGGGCGATCCGAGGAAGACGCCGGTCAGACGCAGGCGCTCGAAGCGCGGGTCCTCCGACGGCTCGAGCTCGACGGTGAGCGGGACGAACGGGTCGCGCCGGCCTCCGGCGTCGTAGCTCGCGGTGCCCATCGGCGGTGACGAGACGCTCGCCACGGCCAGCGTATCGGGCTCCACCTGCCCGTGCGCCGGACCGGGCAGCAGGAGGGCGACGGCGAACGCCACCCCGAAGAGCGCTACCCGTTCAGCTCGCATCCTTCACCTCCGGCGCGCGGCTCGAGAGGCCCGGGGTCAAGGTGGTGTCGCCCTCGGGCGGCGCGACGCCCACGGCTCGACCGTCGGGCGGGAGGAACGTGGAGAGGGTGAGCGTGGCGAGGACCTCGTGTTCGACCGGCCGCTCGGCTTCCGGACCGGCCGCGAGCTGCTCTTCGACGTGACCGAGCGACACCACGACCGGCCGCACGAGCCGCGGCAGGTTGGCGACGCTCGCCAGGAAACGTCCGATGTCGTGATAGTCCCCCTGCACCTGGATGTCGTAGGGCAGCTCCATCAGCGTCTCGCCCGCCACGGGATCGAGGGGCGCGAAATTGACGATGTCGACCTGATAGGTGAGCGCGGCCCGGGCGACCTCCTCGAGAAGCGTGGAGACTTCGGCGTGCGAGGGCAGCATCGTCTCGTAAGCGGCGAGCGCGACCTGGAACTCGGCCTCGCGCTCGCGGAGATCCGCGAGGCGGCTCGGCTGGGTGAGCGCCCGGGCCTGGTCGTTGTAGACCTCGAGCGTGGCCACGCGGTCCTCCAGCATCGCCCGCTCCTCGTGCAGCGGCGACCAGACATAAGCGTAGAAGACGTAGCCGGCCCCCATGAGCAGGAGACCGAAGAGGAACGCCTGTTGCTTTTCCGGTTCGTCGAGACCGAAGGCCATGTCAGTCGACCGCGATTCCGAGTTCGTCGAGAAAGATCGGCCCGAGGTCGTAGAGCCGTCCGGAGCCGATCGTGAGCCCGCCGGTGATGAACGAGACGATCTGGCCTTTGTGCATGATCGTCACCGCCACGTCGGCGAAGAAGAGCGGGGGCGGGAGCTCGAGCGGGTTGGGGGCCGTCGGAGACCCCGTCCCGCCACCGCCACCGCCACCGCCACCGCCACCGCCACCGCCACCACCTTGCTGCTGCTCCGGCAGTCCCGGGAACACCCTCGCCACGGCGATCCCGTCCTCTCCGGAGATCGCGACGACGTCGGGGCCGTTGTACGGCCGGTCGGCGTCCGGATCCGACTCCACGACCATCCGCACTCCCGGCACCGGGGTCCGGCTGAGTCGGGAGGCGAAGAACTGGGCCTTCACGACCGCGAAGTTCGACGAGTTCTGGACTTCATCGGGGTCGTCGAGGTCGCAGGCGAACGATCCCCAGGCGATCAGCCCGAGGAGCGCGGCGCCCGCGAATCGGATCGCCATCGGCGCGTGCACCATGGTCACTGCCCTCCCTGTGCGTTCGTGTCCTGTTCGAGCACGACCGTGTCGTATCCTTCCAGACCGGCCACGAGCGTGAAGCTCTGGAACTGGAGCGAGTCCTGCTGGGTCCGCGTCACCCCGACCAGCGTCACGTCCCGGAGCACCGGGGACGCCTCGAGCCCGCGCATGTACTCGGTCACGGCCGCGTTGGAGAAGGTGGCGCCGGCGATCCGAACCTGGTCGGGCGGCAAGTCCGTACGATCGATCGCCTCGAGCCAGGTGAAGGCGGGCAGCGTCCGCGAGGCCGCCTCCATGAACAGGATCCAGTAGAGCCGCCCCTCGACGACGTTCTCCATCATCTCCACCCGGGCGACCAGCTCCTCCTGGCTGATCCCGTCCTCGGCGGCGACGACCACTCCCGAGACCAGGTCCCGACTTCCGAGGAGCTGCTGCGCCGCATCCGTGGCGAAGCCGACGTAGGTCGTGCCGCCGATGCTGTCCCGGTCGCCGAACGTGGCGATGATCACGCACCACCCACCCGGGCGCACGACGCGGGCGGCCTCGGCGGCCGCCGCCGTGAGGTCGGCGATGTGGCCGACCACGCGCGACATCCAGACGACGTCGGCCCACCCGGCCTCGACCGGGAGCGCCTCCGCCCGACCCTCGCGGTACGTGATCGCCGGGTGCGTGTGGTTCTGCGCGGCCACGGCCCGCATCCGCTCGGACGGCTCGACCGCCTCGACCGTGGCATCCAGGTGCCGGGCCAGGATCTCCGACCACAGCCCGGTGCCGGCCCCGACGTCGCCCTCGAGACGCAGGGCCAGGCCCCGGTAGAACAGGACGCGGGCACTGCCCGGCCGGAGCGCCAAGGCCCGCTCGACCGACGCCCGGCCGTCGGCGGCCAGCGCCGGGCGCACGGTCGCCGAGCCCACCGAGACGAGCAGCAGGCCCCGCTCGGACAGCGCCTCGACGTTGTCCGGGTCGTCGGCCAGCACCTCGTCGTAGCG
>JAHWKZ010000114.1 GCA_019347645.1 Gemmatimonadota bacterium
TCGCCCTCGACGTCGCCTTCCAGTGCTCGCCCGACCACCCCTGGGTGGAGGCGCACCCCGAATGGTTCCGCCACCGCCCCGACGGCTCCATCCAGTACGCCGAGAACCCGCCCAAGAAGTACGAGGACATCTACCCGTTCGACTTCGAGACCGACGAATGGGAGTCGCTATGGGAGGCGCTGAAGGGGGTGTTCGACTTCTGGATCGGCCAGGGGGTGAAGATCTTCCGGGTCGACAACCCGCACACCAAGCCGTTTCCCTTCTGGGAGTGGGCGATCCGCGAGATCCGCGCCGAACATCCCGAGACGATCTTCCTCTCCGAGGCGTTCACCCGGCCGCGCGTCATGTACCGCCTGGCCAAGCTCGGCTTCACCCAGAGCTACACCTACTTCGCCTGGCGCAACTCCAAGCGGGAGCTCGAGGAGTACGCCCGGGAGGTCTCGCGGCCGCCGGTCTCCGACTACTTCCGCCCCAGCTTCTGGCCCAACACGCCGGACATCCTGACCGAGGCGCTGCAGACCGGCGGCCGGCCGGCGTTCATGGCCCGGCTCGTCCTCGCCGCCACGCTCTCGTCCAACTACGGGATCTACGGCCCGGCGTTCGAGCTGATGGAGAGCGAGCCGCGGGAGCCGGGTGGCGAGGAGTACCTCGACAGCGAGAAGTATCAGATCCGCGACTGGGACCTCGACCGCGACGACTCCCTGCGCGGCTTCATCGCCCGGATGAACGCCATCCGGCGCGCGAACCGGGCGCTCCACTTCACCGACAACCTCGTCTTCCACCGGATCGAAAACGACCGGCTGCTGGCCTTCTCGAAGCGCTCGCCCGACGGCGACAACGCCGTGCTGGTGGTGGTGAACCTCGACCCCCACCACCGCCAGACCGGCTGGGTCGATCTCGACCTCGACGCGCTGGGAGTGGCCGCGGAGGAGAACTACCAGGTCCACGACCTGCTGGGCGGCACGCGCTACCTGTGGTACGGCGGGCGCAACTACGTCGAGCTCGACCCGCACGTGCTTCCCGCCCACGTCTTCCGCGTCGAGCGCCGGGTCCGCACCGAGCGCGACTTCGATTACTTCCTGTAGGGCTCGGATGACCGACCACGAGCCGCTTCTCGAGGACGATCCCCTGTGGTACAAGGACGCGATCATCTACGAGCTGCACGTGCGGGCGTTCCACGACTCCGACGCCGACGGGATCGGGGACTTCCGCGGCCTGACCGAAAAGCTCGACTACCTGCAGGACCTGGGGGTGACCGCGCTGTGGCTGCTGCCGTTCTACCCCTCGCCGCTCCGGGACGACGGCTACGACATCGCCGACTACCGGGACGTCCATCCCGACTACGGCACGCTGGCCGACTTCCGGCGGTTCCTGCGCGAGGCCCACCGGCGGGGCCTGCGAGTCGTCACCGAGCTGGTCGTCAACCACACCTCGGACCAGCACGCCTGGTTCCAGCGCGCCCGTCGGGCCGACCCCGGTACCGTCCAGCGCGACTTCTACGTGTGGAGCGACGACCCCGGGAGGTACTCGGAGACCCGGATCATCTTCAAGGACTTCGAGCCGTCGAACTGGACCTGGGATCCCGTCGCCGGGGCGTACTTCTGGCATCGCTTCTATCATCACCAGCCGGACCTGAACTTCGACGAGCCGGCCGTCCACCGGGAGCTCTTCCGGGCGCTGGACTACTGGCTGAAGATGGGCGTGGACGGGATGCGGCTCGACGCCATCCCCTACCTCTACGAGCGCGAGGGGACGAACTGCGAGAACCTCCCCGAGACCCACGCGTTCCTCAGGGAGCTCCGCGCCCACGTCGACGAGAGGTTCGACAACCGGATGTTCCTGGCCGAGGCCAACCAGTGGCCCGAGGACGCCGCCGAGTACTTCGGCGACGGCGACGAGTGCCACATGAACTTCCACTTCCCGATCATGCCGCGGCTGTTCATGGCGCTGCGCTCCGAGGATCGGTTCCCGATCGTGGACATCCTCGAGGAGACGCCCGCGATCCCCGACGAGTCGCAGTGGGCGATGTTCCTGCGGAACCACGACGAGTTGACCCTGGAGATGGTCACCGACGAGGAGCGCGACTACATGTACCGGGTGTACGCCTCCGACGAGCGGGCCCGGATCAACCTCGGGATCCGCCGCCGGTTGGCGCCGCTGCTCCAGAACGACCGGCGCAAGATCGAGCTCATGAACTCGCTGCTCTTCGCGCTGCCGGGGACGCCGGTCCTCTACTACGGGGACGAGATCGGGATGGGCGACAACTTCTACCTCGGCGATCGCAACGGCGTGCGGACCCCGATGCAATGGTCCGGCGACCGCAATGCCGGCTTCAGCGACGCCAACCCCCAGAAGCTGTACCTCCCGGTGGTCATCGATCCCGAGTACCACTACGAGTCGGTCAACGTGGAGGCCCAGCACGCCAACCCCTCCTCGCTGCTGTGGTGGATGCGTCGGCTGATCGCGCTCAGGAAGCGCCATCCCGCCTTCGGCCGCGGCAGCCTGGAGTGGCACAACCCGGAGAACAAGCGGATCCTCTGCTTCACCCGCGAGCACGACGGGGAGACGATCCTGGTGGTGGCGAACCTCTCCCGGTTCGGTCAGGCGTTCGAGCTCGATCTCGGCGGGTTCGAGGGGCTGCGGCCGGTCGAGCTGTTCGGCCGCACCCGCTTCCCGCGGATCGACGACCCGCCCTACGTCCTCACCCTCGGTCCGCACGCGTTCTTCTGGTTCGAGCTCGAGCCGGCCCGCGAGCGGATCGAGGTCGAGACCGGCGGACCGGCCCCCGAGGTCGAGGCCACGGCCGCGGTCGAGGAGCGGGAAGTCCCCATGCTGGTCGTCCCTCGCGCCAAGGCGTGGAAGGCGGCGCTCCGCGGCCGGACCGTCGACAAGCTCGTCGGCGCGCTCGCCGTTTGGATGGTCGAGCAGCGGTGGTTCGGGGGCAAGGGGCGCGAGATCCGCGGCCTCGCCATCGTCGAGTCGGTCGACATGCCCGGCGACGCCGCGCTGCTGATGGTCGATGTCGAGTACCTCGAGGAGGAGGGGGAGACCTACCTCGTCCCGCTGGGCTTCGCCCGCGGCGAGGCCGCCGCCGAGGTCGAGGCCGAGCGGCCGAGCGCCGTCGTCTGCCGGCTGCGCTACGAGCGGGGCGAGGGGGCGATCGTCGACGCGCTGGCGCGACCGGCGTTAGCCGGAGCGCTGCTGAAGACGATCGCCGGCAAGCGCGAGCACGCCGGCGACTCCGGCAAGGTGGTGGGCGTGAGCGACCTGCCGGCGAATCGGATCCGCGAGGGCGGCGAGGGGGCGCTCGAGCCGCGCCTCGGCCGCGCCGAGCAGAGCAACACGTCGGTCCTCTACGGCGAGCGGTGGATCCTCAAGCTCTTCCGCCGGCTCGAGAAGGGGGTGAACCTCGACCGCGAGATCGGCCGGGCGCTGACCCGGGCGGGCTTCGAGCATACGCCGGACGTGGTCGGCGCGCTCGAGTACCGCACCCGGCTCCGGCGCGGCGAGACCCCCGCCACCCTCGCGATCCTGCAGGAGTTCGTGGAGAACGAGGGGGACGCCTGGGCCTACACCCTCGACTCGCTCGACCGCTACTTGGAGCGGGCCCTGGCCGCCCGCGACGCCGTCGAGGCGCTGCCTCCCGTGCCCGGTCCGGCGCTGCCGGTGGGGGAGGAAGCGGCGCTCGAGGTGCCCGACGAGGTCCACGCCAAGTTCGGGATCTACCTGGACCGCGCCCGGCTCCTCGGCGTCCGGACCGCCGAGCTCCACCGCGCCCTGGCCGCCGTCGACGGGGACGCCTTCCGGCCCGAGCCCTTCACCACCCTCTATCAGCGGTCGCTCTACCAGTCGATGCGGACGTCGAGCCGCAAGACCTTCCAGCTGTTGCGCCGGCGCGTCCGCAGCCTCGACGAGTCCGAGCGGCTCCCGGCCGAGCACCTCCTCGAGCGTGAACAGGAGCTCATCGACCGGTTCCGGGCGCTGACCGACCGGAA
>JAHWKZ010000115.1 GCA_019347645.1 Gemmatimonadota bacterium
AGCCAGACGAGTGCGCGCGCCTCGTCCATGACTTTCTAAGTTCTTCAGAGAAAGGGACGGCTGGCTAATACTCGTTAGACGCCCAGTCGCTCATCACCGCGGCCATCGTGGACTTCGCCCAAGGCACGAATCCCGCAGCATCGGCCCGATCCTCCGATTGTTGCCGGCCTCGGCTCCGCATTAGACTCTCCGCTCGTCCACGCCCTTTAAAGGTCGCAACCTATGCAACGTCAATGACGGTCAAGCGGATGGACAACGTCGGCATCGTGGTGGAAGACATCGATGCCGCCATCGAGTTCTTCACCGAGCTTGGTCTCGAGCTCGAAGGGCGCGCCCCGATCGAGGGGGACTGGGCAGATGGCGTCACTGGACTGCGCGACATGCGCGTCGAGATTGCCATGATGCGTACGCCGGACGGTCACAGCCGGCTCGAGATGTCCCGATTCCTCGCGCCGCCTGTGGTCGCCGATCACCGCAAGGCCCCGGTGAACGCTCTCGGTTACCTACGCGTCATGTTCACCGTGGAGGACATCGAGGATACGCTCGCCCGGCTCCGCAAACGCGGCGCGGAGCTCGTCGGCGAAGTGGTCCAGTACGAAGACACGTATCGGCTGTGCTACATCCGGGGCCCCGAAGGAATTCTCATCGGGCTCGCCCAAGAACTCAGCTGAGGCCCGTGCGAGGTAATTGGGCGCGCCGCAGAGGTCCCCAACCATCTGATGACGCACGAGGCGTCCGCGTACCCCGCCGTGTGCGCAGCCCTCGTGGACTTCGCCCAAGCCACCAACCTCGCCGCCATCATCGACGACGTCCTGCTGGCCAACAGCCGTGCCGGGCACCCTTCGCGCCTCCGGCGCTCCGGGCGGCTGAGCTCCACCGTTAGGCCGAACAGCAAAGCGCGAGTCCCGAATGCGTATCGCGATCTCTGGCAGTCACCTCGTCGGAAAGACGACGTTGGCCGAGGCACTGGCTGAAGCGCTCCCGCGGCATGAACTCGTGCCCGAGCCGTACTACCTCTTGGAAGAGGACGGGCACGAGTTCGCAGAGATGCCCTCGATCGAGGACTTCGAACTACAGTTGGAGCGCTCGATTCAGTGCGTTCAGGAGAGCGGAACGGATGTCGTCTTTGATCGGTGTCCACTCGATATCCTCGGCTATCTCGTCACGCATCGCGATGCAGATGCGTTTCAGCTCGAGAACTGGATGCCACGCGTGCGGGAGGCCGTGGCGAAGCTTGATCTGATCGTGTTTGTGCCCATCGAGGATCCGGATCGCGTGGCCGTTCCACGCCCGCAGGCTCGGCTCCGCTCTGACGTCGACATGGTTCTGAGAGACATGATTGTCGATGATACCTACGGACTGGAGATCGACGTGATCACGGTTGCGGGCACGCCTGGCGCTCGCTTGCGCGAAGTGGCGGCGCATCTTCGCGATACCGGCAGATGAGCCGCAGCCGAGTGTCGGCCTAACTTCGAGTTGGAACTCGTGGTCCGTTAGACCTCAAGGAGAATCATCATGAGGTCCGTTGATACGTCGTACCGCAGCAAACTGTGGCTCTACGCCGTACTGACTTTGGTCCTTCTTGCATGCCTATGGGTTGGCTGGCGCGACTTCGACCCGTGGATTCCTCAAGAGGAGGTCCGTGAGAACATCCGGTCGACTATCCGCTGGACAGTACAAGTTCTGGTTCAGTACGCAATCCCAGGAGCCATCGTCGTCTTCTTCGGCAAGGAAGCCATTACTAAACTTCGCCGTAAGAAGCGCACTTCCAGCAATGAGGCCTAACAATTCATTCAAGCTGAAGCCGCTTCGCGGCTCGGCTTGATTCAGGCGTTAGCCTGAACGAGCAGTGAATCTCAGGGGGCTATACCGATGAGGACATCGACCGCCTTGTTTGGCGAAGCGTGGGCGCCCCTCTCAGTCGCCTCGGCCGCCATCAGGACGCCCGTTTGATAGGACGGTGCCAAATGATACACGAGGCCGAGCCCGCTAGATCTGCTCGCGCAGCATCGCGTACGCGTGGTCGCGAAGCCTCTCGAGCGGCGACCACGCCTCGACGTCCTCCCCGGTGATCCGCTCCGCCCGCGTCAGGTCCCGGTCGAACGAGCGGCTCATGTGCGAGTTGAGCGCGGCGTCGCGAACGGCGAGGACGATTTCGTAGTTCAGCTCGAAGGAGCGGTTGTCGAAGTTGGCCGTTCCGACCAGCGTCCACAGATCGTCCACGAGCACCGCCTTCACGTGCATCATGGTGGGACGGTACTCGTGGATCTGCACCCCGGCCGCCAGGAGCTCCGCGTAGAACGTCTGGCTCGCGTGGCGGACCAGCTCCGAGTCGTTGTGGTCGCCCGGCACGAGCAGCTCGACCGTCACCCCCCGCTCGGCCGTCTCCACGATCGCGGCGAGCAGGTCCGGGTCGGGAACGAAGTAGGGCGCCCAGATCCGCACCCGCTCGCGAGCCACCTGGAGCATCGTCCAGTAGAGCATCCCTGTCCTGGAGACGCTTCCCCCGGGGATCTCGAGCACCGGCACCACGAGCGCTTCTCCGGCGGCCTCGATCTCCGGGAACAGACGGTCGCCGGCGAGAGCCTCGCCGGTGGCCTCCCGCCAGTTCTCCGCGAAGGCGCCCTGGATGGACCGGACGACCGGCCCCTCGACCCGGAAGTGGTCATCCCGCCAATGGCCGGGCCCCTGCGCGTCCCCCGTCCACTCGCTGCCGATCCCCACCCCGCCGGTGAACCCGACCCGCCCGTCCACCACCAGCGCGCGGCGGTGCGTCCGATTGTTGTACCGACGGAGGGTGTACCAGTGGAGCGGATGGAACCAGGCGACGCGACACCCGGCCTCCCGCATCTGGTCGACCAGCGCGGGGTCCATCCTCCGCCCGCCGTAGGCGTCGAGGAGGACTCGCACCTCCACGCCTCGACGGCCCGCCTCCGACAGGGCGGCGGCGAACTCCCGGGCGATGTCTCCTTCCCAATAGATGAACGTCAGGAACGTGATCGATTCCCGCGCGCCGCGGATGGCGTCGAGCATCTCGGGGAAGATCTGGTCCCCGTTGTGGAGAGGGAGGACGAGGTTGCCGGAGACGACGGGCTCGCCCAGGTGGGCCGCGAGGACTTCGGCGACTCGGCCGTCCGCTCCACGGGGAGAGCCCGACAGCGAGCGTGGCAACTCGTCGGTCGTCTCGGGTGTGACGAGCGCGTAGAGCACCCAGACCAGGCTCCCAGCGCCGATCGCCGCCAGGCTCCCCACGACTCCGCTCCGGAGGGTCATCGGCCCACCGCCCGGGCGAAGGCCTGGAGCCTGGAGGCGTCCAGGCGCCCGTCGCTTCTCACGCCCGTGCAGACGTCGACCGCGTAGGGCCGCACCGCCCGGATGGCGTCCCTCACGTTGTCGGCCGTCAGCCCGCCGGCGAGGAAGACGGGTATCTCCACGGCCTCGCGGATCGCGCGGCTCGTCGCCCAGTCGTGGACCCGACCGGTCCCGCCGAGCTCGCGGACGCGGCCGTCCGGTCGCCCCGAGTCGAGCAGCAGCGCGTCGGACCGCACCGCCGCCTCCCGGGCCTCGTCCACCGACTCGGTGCCGGTCACGTGCACGACCTGGATCAGCCGCACGCCAGGCAGCCGCGACCGGAGCGCGGCCCGGCGTTCGGCGTCCCACCGATCGACAAGCTGAACCGCGTCCACCCGGGTCCGGAGCTGCTGGGAGACCACGGCGTCGGGGTCGGTCTCCGAGCTAAGGAGGACGCGAGTCACACCCGGCGGGACGGTGACCGCGATCTCGGCGAACCCCGCCCGCGCGCGGGCGGCGACGGCGATCCGGCCGGATCCCTCGCTGTAGGCGACGGCATTGGCCAGCAGGTTGGTGACCGCGGTGGCCAGCTGGCTCTCGACGCCCCGCACGACGAGCCCCGGCTGCCCACCGACGACGATCTCCAGGTCCTTGGCCCGCGCCGCCGTCCGGGTGCGGTCGACGGCCTCGGCCAGCACCGT
>JAHWKZ010000116.1 GCA_019347645.1 Gemmatimonadota bacterium
GAGGAGGGATAGACCGATGGCCGAGGTGACGTGCGTCCGCTGCGGAGAGACCCGCGAGGGGCTCGAGCGCCCGCCGTATCGTGACGAGCTGGGTCGCGAGATCGCCGAGAAGGTCTGCGCCGTCTGCTGGAGCGAGGCGCGCAACATGCAGGTCATGGTGATCAACGAGAACCGGCTCGATCTTTCCGACGAGCGAGCCCAGGAGATCCTCGAGAAGGCGACCCGCGACTTCCTGGGCCTCGCCGGCGAGGAGTGAGCCGGAGGAGGTCTCACGTCCCGACCGTATCCCGCTCGATCCGTTCCGTGAGATCCGCGACCGAGGCCCCGGCCTCGCCGATCCGGAACGCCGCCACCGTCCTGCCGCCGGTTTCCCCGACCGCCACCCCCATCCCCTCCGCGAGCTCTGCCGACGCGGTCCAGGTCGTGGCCAGCTCCGGCGCGCCGAGCGCCACCACCGGGGTGCCGAAGAGCTCGGTGTCGTAGGCGGAGACCCGGGCGTAGGCCACGCGCTCGCCGGTCATGTTGAGCGCCGCCCGGCGTCCCTGGTGCTGGGCGTGGAGCCAGTGCTCCACGTGGTGCCGGGTACCCAGCACCGGGTCGTCGAACGCCGCCACGTCGCCGGCGGCCCAGAGCCCCGGGGCGTCGGCCTCCATCCAGGCGTTCACCCGGACACCCCGGCCCGGCTCGAGGAGACCGGTCCCGGTAAGGAACTCCACGTTGTAGGTGACGCCCACGCCGGCGACGACGAGCGGGGCGTCGAGCCTCCCGCCGGCGGCGGTGAGGACCCGCTTCCGCCCGGCCGCCTCCTCGATCCCGACCACGGTCGTCTCCAGACCGATCTCGACGCCGCCCCGGGCGAGGATCCGCTCCAGCGCGCGACCCACCGGCTCGGGGGCCATGTGGCCGAAGATCCACGGCTCGCGGGCGAGGAGGAGGACCTCGGCGCCCCGCTCGACCAGCGCGCAGGCGACTTCCACGCCGATCAGCCCGCCGCCGACCACCACCGCGCGCTCGACCGCGCGGGCCTCCTCCCTCAGCGCGATCGCGTCGTCCAGCGAGCGGAGCGTGCGGGCGAGGCTCCCTCCCGGGACCGGCAGCTCGATCGGACGGGCGCCGGAGGCGACAAGGCACTTCCCGTACGTCAGCGTCTCTCCGGTGGAGAGCTCGAGCGTCCTCGCGACCGGATCCAGCCGCTCGACCCGGACGCCGGTCCTCAGCTCGATCCCCCGCTTCTCGTACGCCTCCGCCGGAGCCAGCACGACGTGGTCGGGGTCGACCTCGTCGGACTTCAGGAACGCCTTGGAGAGCAGGATCCGGTTGTAGAACGGTCGAGGATCGGCGGAGACCACGACCACCCGGCCGTCGGGATCGGCCCGGCGGATCGTCTCGGCGGCGCGGGTGCCCGCCGGTCCGGCGCCCACGACCGCGTAATCGGCCGTCCCGCTCACCGCCGGTCGGCCCGAGTCGGGATCAGCGGGACTTCAGGGCGGCGATCACGGCGTCGGGTTCGGGGAACTCGCCGGTCGACTTCTTCGAGTGGAGCGTCTCGCCCTCGGCGACGACCTCGAACACCCCGCCACCGGAAGCGATCAGCTCCACCTCGGCGCCCTCGACCTCGGATTCGATCTCGGCGGCCAGACCGGCCGCCCGCGGCTCGTAGTTTCAAACCGCGCAGTACTCGATCGTGACCTTCATCGCTCCTCCTCGTCGCTCAGGCGAGCCTCCAGTCGCAGGGACACAGCCCGAAGAACCGCTCCTCCCGGACCTCGTGGTACGCCTCCTCCAGCGGCACTCCCCGCCGATGCAGCCGCACCACGTCGCGCAGTCGGTTGACGTCCGCATCGCTCCACCAGCGCGGGTCCTCCCCACCCGCCAGCCGGGCGGGCGTGACCCAGCCGGCGTTCTCGATCCGGTCCAGGGTCTGCCGGTCGAGCCCTTCGATCCTGCGCAGGACGGCGTCGGTCCTCATGCGAGGGCAGGGTAGGGCGGGGGGCGCCCCTCGTCAACCGGTCGCGGCTGCCCGCCGACCGGGACGCGGGACGCGCTCGTGATTTCCGCTCCCGAAGGCGATATCTTCCGAAGTCGAAATGGAACCGAGCCTATCCGGTCTTGACATCGCCTTCCGGCTGCTGGCGGTCCTGCTGCTGGTGGCCGCCAACGGGTTCTTCGTCGCCTCCGAGTTCGCCCTCGTCACCGTCCGCCGCACCCGTATCGACGAGCTGGTCGCCGAGGGGAAGCCGCTCGCGCGCGCCGTCCGCCGGGCCATCGACGACATCGACGCCTACATCGCCGCCACGCAGCTGGGCATCACGATGGCGTCCATCGGCCTGGGGTGGATCGGCGAGCCCGCCCTGGCGGCGCTGATCGAGCCCGCGGTCCGATCCGTCCCGCTGATCGAGCGCCTCCCCGACTGGCTCCCGATCGCCACCGCCCACGGCTTCGCGGTGCTGATCGCGTTCGCGATCATCACCGGGCTCCATATCGTGCTGGGAGAGCTCGCCCCCAAGACCGTCGCCATCCAGAAGGCCGAGCGGACCTCGCTGGCCATCGCGCTCCCCATGGAGTGGTTCTACAAGATCTTCCGGCCGTTCGTCACCGTCCTCAACGGCGCCGGCATGATGGTCCTGCGGGCGTTCGGCTTCAGCCCCGTCGCCGCCGGTCACCACGTGGCGCACTCCGAGGAGGAGCTTCGGATGATCGTCAGCGCGAGCACGCAGGCGGGCGTGCTGGAACCCGCCGAGGAGGACATGATCCACCGGGTTTTCGAGTTCGCCGACCTGACCGCCAACCAGGTGATGGTCCCGCGGACCGAGGTCGTCGGGCTGCCCGTGGGGGCCGACCGCGAGGTGATCGAGGAGACCCTACGGGCGCACGGATTCACCCGCTATCCGGTCTTCGACGGCACGCTCGACAACATCGTGGGCATCGTGAACGTGAAGGACATCCTGCCGATGCTCCAGAACGGTCGCGACCGGATCGATCTGCGGAGGGTGATGCAGACGCCGGTGGTGCTACCGGAGTCGGTCCGCGTGCTGCGGCTCCTCGCCGCCATGCAGGCGAACCGGCGCCACATGGTCGTGCTGATCGACGAGTTCGGCGGCACCGCCGGGATCGTGACGCTGCGCGACGTCCTCGAGCGGATCGTCGGCGACGTGCGGAGCGACAAGGAGACAGCGTGGCCGGACGTCGAGGAGGTGGGCGAGCGTGAGGCGCTGGTCGACGGCCTGCTGCTGATCGGTGACGTCAACGAGCACTTCGGGCTCGAGCTCGACGAGGAGGAGTACACCACGATCGGCGGCTACGCGTTCGGCCAGCTCGGTCGCCGGCCCGAGATCGGCGACGTGATCGAAACGACCGGCTGCCGCATGGTGGTCGAAGGCCTGGACGGGATGCGGGTCAGCCGCCTGCGACTGTACCTGGAGGAGCCCGCCCCCCAGGCCGCCCCCGCCGAGGAGCCCTAGGGACCCGTGTAGCGGAGCACGAACAACCCCTGCTGCATGTCGGACACCACGATCCGGCCGGTGTCGTCCCAGTGCACCCCCCACGCGCCCTCGAAGACCCCCTCCCCCTTCTCGTGCGCGGCCTGGAGTCCGCCCGTTGGCGCGGCGTCGAACAGCAGGTCGTCGTTGGCCGCGCCGGGATGGGTGTCGTGGAATCCCACCAGGCGCGGGTTCAGCGGGTCGGAGACGTCGACGACCTCCACCCCGTGCTGCTCGAGCAGTTCGCGCAGGCCACGGCGAAACAGGGCGTGATCGTCGACGAGCAGCACCCGGAGCGGATCGATCGAGGCGCGGCCCGGGAAATTGCCCAGCTTTCTAGAGTCTTCGATCCCAGGCATACTGTGCACCTCCCGTCGACGGTGGCGGCAAGGATGCCCAACGTACCGAAGCCCGTGCAGGGATCACGACCTCCAGC
>JAHWKZ010000117.1 GCA_019347645.1 Gemmatimonadota bacterium
TCAGGGCGTTGTTCGGCGACCGATTGAACTCTGGCGTGAACGGCGTGCCGCCGGCCACCGCGCGCAGCGCGATGTCGACGACGTCGTCACCGAGGCGGCGACCGTTCGGGAAGCCCTGGTTGTCGCCACCGAGCACTCCGAGCTCGTCGGGGTTCGCGGTGACGGGGGTGCTGGTGTTGAGACGCAGCATCTCCGAGGGGACCACGTTCTGGGGCTGGTTGAGACCCTCGATGCCGGTCAGGAAGATCGACACGAGGTCGGCCCGACTGCCGTCAGGTGGGGTCTCGACACCCGGATAGACGACCTCGATCAGGTCGGCGAGGATCGGGTCGGTCAGCAGCGAGAAGAGGTGGTTCGCCTCGTCCTCCACGCTGGGCTTGCTCGGCGGGTGGGTGCCGACCCGCCAAGCCACGTGGATCAGGTTCTTCACCTCGCGCTCGTCCACCGGGTTCTCCTCCTCGAGGCACTCGACCAGGTGGTCCTGCACCCGGCGCAGCACGCGAATGTTCTCCGGCGAGCGCGACTCGGTCGGATGGGCCGTCAGGACGAGCGTCAGCCGGGCCCGACCCGAGGCCTCCTCCCGTGGCCCGAGCCGCTCCCGCAGGCGGTGGGTCCGGTAGGCGTTCTCGCAGACGTTGACCAGCTCGAGGTAGAGCGTGTAGGCCCGCGCCAGGGCCAGCCGCTCGTCGACCTCCAGGGCGTCCAGCCGCTCCCGCGCCCGGTCCAGCGCCGCCTCCCGGTCGGAGGCGTCGGCGGCCTCCCGGAAGGCGACCATGTCACGGCGGACGCCCTCGACGACGTCGAAGAGTTCTTCCCCCTCGGCCGCGGCCACGACCCGGCCGAGGATCGCCTCGACGACGCGGACGGTGGCGGTGAGGCCTGTGGGGAGGTGTTCGGGAGAGGATTCGATCGCCGCGGTCACATGGTGTCGCCAGGAATCTCGAAAAAGCTCTGGTCGAGATCCAGGGAGAAGAAGTTCGCGGTCCGGATCTCCTCCAATGGCAGGACAATCTGGAAGTCGTCCGCCCCCATCTCCAAAGCCCCCTCCAGAATCCGATCGTAGATCGGCAGATACTGGGTCGACAACGTCAACTGCTTCGTCCGCGGATCGCGGTACCCACTGAATGCCGGCAAGATCGCCAGGTCGCGCGTCTCTCCGCTGGGCTCGGGGGTCCAAACGGGCCAGCCGATATAGACCTTCTCGTTCTTCAGAGTGACCGAAACCGGGAAAATCCGCTGAATCGCTCGATAAAGCAGCCTTTCCAACTCCGGGCCATAGAGCTGAATCGTCCTTCGCACGGCGCGCTCTCGTCGGCAGACGAGGTTGACGAGATGGGGCAAAAGGACGCTGAGAACGAGCGCGAGGGCGAAGGTCGCGAGTCCGCTGACGCCTACATGGCCGTGCCAGATCTCACGGATCCCCACGATCCAAGAAGCGTCACCCCTCCCGATCCAGCTGAGCAACGTATGTGATGCGCCCACCAGAGCGATGCCCCAGATCGCCGATTCGAAGAGAAGGTGGTACCCGGAGAGGCGTTGGATTCGGAAGGATGTGAGATGAGTGAGCTTGGTGAACAGGTATCCGGCCGCTACCGCGAGAAGCGTGAACGGCGCCGCGGACTCCATCCTCGATTCAGGCGCCTCTTACCAGCTTCGAGTCCTTGACAGCTTTCCGCAGACGCTTGACGCTCTTCTTGAACTCTTCCAGACGGACGACCTCGTTCGGCTTGATGTACTTCCGTCCGTCGCGAGAGGTGTACACGTAATATGGATCCTTCCCCGAATACGAGGCGTCGTTCGAGCGTTTCCCCATGAGATCCCTCCTAACCTCATCGGAATGGCAGTGAAGACGCACCAAGACAGTCTACGCTGACATCCGGTCACAATGCCACCGGCACTCCTTGTTCGTGAAAGCAAAGGATGTGCCGGAGAGGAGCTCTCGGGGAGCCCTATCAGAATCGCCCGGGTCGGCGCCAAAAAAGCGTCGAAAGATCGACAGCCTGTCGGTGCCTGCTCCTATGCAACGTCGAAAGGTTGAACGAAGGGTGCCGTCTGGACAACGTCACGAGACACCTTACACTCCCGGACGTGACGCGCCGTAAGGCATCATCCCACCACCACCACGTCTACGTCGTCCTCCTCGATCCCGCCGTCAAGCGCCACCGGCGGTTCGTCGAGCAGAACCCGAACCTCGCCCCCGACACGATCTGCCTCTACGTCGGCGCCACCGGCCTGACCCCCGAGGAGCGCTTCGCCAACCACAAGGCCGGGATCAAGGCGAACCCCTACGCGCGGCGCTACGGGATCAGCCTCCTCCCGCAGCTCTACGAGGGGCTGAACCCGATGGCCTACGAGGAGGCGCAGGCCGAGGAGGCGGCGCTGGCGGACCGGCTGCGGGGCGAGGGGTACGCGGTGTGGCAGCGGTAGGGTCCGCGGGAATGGTATACTCGGAAAGAACGTTCCACGGGAGAGACTGCCGAGAATCCGATGACGACACGTCTGGAATTCGACGTCTTCGGCCAGCGAGTCCTGGTCGAGCGGAGGGCCGACCGGTGGGTCGCGCTCCATCCGGGCTCGGACGGCAAGCGTCGTCCGGTCCTCGACCTCGTGATCCCTCCCGACGTCCCCGAGGATGAGCTGGGCGCTACGTCTCCGATCTCCGCCACGAGTGGGCCTCGCCCGAGAATGGCGAGGTGCGTCGCTCGGGATGAATCGTCCGCATCCGCCGGTATCCCGTCGGAATCCACCGAAGTCGTCCAGCCTGAAAGCTCCTCTCCGGAGCGCGCTCCTCGCCGGGCTGGCGGCGATCGCGGCCGGCTGCGACGGCGGCGGTCCGACGGGCGTGGAGTCCGACGCGCCGCGGGTTGTGCTCTCCCTCGCCCCCGCCGAGCTCGCCCTTCCCGCGCCGCCGGCGGGCTCGGAGGCGGTTCGGATCGGATTCTACCTGACCACTCCGCATGGGGCCGAGATCGCCCGCGCCGACGCGGCGGCCGCCATCGGCTCCACGGTCGCCGGCGCGTCGGAGATCCTGGGCGCGTGCGGCCTGCACCTCGCGGTGGAGGGCGCCGGAGTGGTGTCGGTGCCGGGTCGGCTGCTGACGGTGGACGGGAACGAGCGCGGCTCGTGGGGCGGCCACCCGCCGGACTCGGTGGGGGACGCCGACGCGTTCATGCACGAGCAGGACGAGCGGCTGACCGCGGAGGCGCGGGAGCTGTTCGGCTCGGTGCGGGCCGGGCTGCCCGACAACGCGATCGCGGCGTTCGTCGTCCGCGGGATCGAGTTCTGGATCGGCGAGGAGCAGGAGCCGGCCGCCGGGCTGTCGTTCGCGCCCGTCATCTACCACGCCGAGGCGGACTATCCGCTCCGCAACTCCGTCCTCCTCCGGTCGACCGCCCCCCTGCCTGGCGGATCGGTGCGCCGGCTGCTCGCCCACGAGCTCGGGCACATGCTCCTGAACACCGGCACCCACACGGGCGACGAGGACAACCTCATGCAGAGCGGTGAGTCGCTGACGGCGGAGCAGTGCGCGGTGATGGGGGAGAACCTGGCGCGGCTGTACGGCGAGGAGCGGGTGGTGGATCCGGGGCTGCCCGGCTCCTCGTGAAGCGCGCCGATGAGCGCTGGGTCGTTCTCTATCCCGGCTCCGAAGGCCAGGACCGATCGGCGGAAGACATCCTGATTCCTCCCGATATCCGCGATGCGGAGTTGGAACGGTACCTGACGGACCTCTGCCAGGGAATACGCCGATGTCGATTTGATCACGGTCGAGTTGTTCATTGTCCCTACCTCGAGGAAAGCTCCGAAAAAGGAGTCTGACTACTACTCTCCTGTCGAGGTTGAACTCATTTTGAGGTGCCACAATGAGTATTCT
>JAHWKZ010000118.1 GCA_019347645.1 Gemmatimonadota bacterium
GACCGGTGAACAGGTCCAGCAGGAAGAACCGGCGGTCGTTCGCCGACGCCGTGAAGGCGGCGGCATCCGGGTTGGCCGCGGTGTGCCGCTCGCACGTCTCCACGTAGACGTGGCGGGCGCCGGGGAGGAGATCGCGCTCGAGATGAACGAGGGGATGGCCGAGTACACCGGGTTCCGGGCCGGCGGTCTGCCGGGGTGGGCCCAGCGGGCTCGGGCGGCGTTCCAGCTCGACGAGCACGACGCGCGGGCCCGTGGGGAGTCGGTGGTCCGGAGCTTCGCCTACGCCTCGGGCCCTGCCTACGGGCTGCTGCTGGACGACGCCGGCGCCGGGTGGCGGGCGGGGCTCGGCGCCGAAACCGAGCTCGGCGCTCTCCTGGCCGGGGCGTACGGCGTCACGCCGGGAACCGACGCCGAGGAGCTCGAGATCCGGGCGGAAACGTACGGCTATGCCTCGCTGCGCGAAGAGGAGGAGCGCCGGGCGGCGAACCGACTGGCCCGGCAGGCCGAGTATCGGCGTCGCTTCCTTGACGGACCGGTGCTGGTGCTTCCGGCCACTCCGGAGATCCGATACGGGTTCGATCCCAACCGGATCGAGGGGTTCGACGAAGGAGGAACGATCTACGCCACCCTGAACGCGCGGGACGCGTGGGGGACGCTCGCGGTGTCGGAGGGGGGCGCGTGGATGATCCGGGAAGACGGCCGCGTCGCCCGACTGGTGGTGCCGGCGCCGCAGGACCGGGACGCGAGGCCGCTGGAGGGCGAGGGATGGACGCTCGAGCTCGCCGAGGGGTGGGCGCTCGAGCCTGGGGAGCGGCCCGGGTCGTGGATAGTCGCGCCGTCCGGCCCCTGAGCGGTCATCCATCGGGCAACGTGGAGGATCCTGGAGCCGTCCTATAGAGTCGGAGGGACACGGCCCGGACGCGGAGGCGCGATGACCACACTTCCAGAGGGCACGTTCTACGGCGACGAGCGCGCCCGCCGTCACGTCGGCGGGCTCCTGCTGACGGAGACCGCCTACCGCCCCGGCGACGTGCTTCCCCGGCACGACCACGAGCGGGCCTACTTCTGCTGCGTGCTGCGGGGCGGTTTCGTGGAGAGTGACGGTCGGGAGAGCCGGGAGTGCGATCCCTCCACGGTGATCTTCCACCCCCCGGGAACCGCCCACTCCGACCAGTTCGGGGGGGAACCGAGCCGATGCTTCAACGTCGAGCTCGACCCCATGTGGCTCGATCGGATCGTCGCGGAGGACGGGGAGCTCCCCGCCGGGTCGGTGGTCTTCCGCCGCGAGCGCGCCAACTGGCTCGCCCGGCACCTCCACGACGAGTTCCGGGCCGATGATCTGGCCGGTGGGCTGGCGGTCGAGGGGCTGGCCCTGGCCCTGCTGGCCGACGCGGCGCGGGTCGAGCGCGCCGCCAAGGGGGCTCCGCCCCGGTGGGTCGACCGCGCGGTCGAGATCCTCCACGCAAGCGCCACCGACGACGTTCCAGGACTTTCCGAGATCGCCGACGAGGTCGGAGTCCATCCGGTTCATCTCGCGCGCGTCTTCCGGCGCCACCATGGCTGCTCGCTTGGGGAGTACGCGCGGAGGCTTCGGATCGATCGCGCGAGGGAGGCGCTGCGCGACTCGAGGCTCCCGCTCGGGCGTCTCGCGTACCGGCTGGGGTACGCCGACCACAGCCATTTCTCGCGCGCGTTCCGCCGCGCGACGGGGCTGTCTCCGTCGGAGTATCGTCGGCGGGTGGGTTCGGCCCGTACCGACGGCGCTTCCATCGATCAAGACGGCTCGCCCTCCGGCCGTTAGCGTACCTCCCGTTCGTCCACGGCCCGGCTCCCTCGACTCGGAGACGCCCATGCGCCCGTTCGCGCTCGCCTGCGTCGCTCTCGCCCTCCTCGCCTCGCCGCCGCCGCTCTCCTCCGCGCCCGGGTGGAGCGGGATTCCGGCGGACACCGCCTATCAAGTGGAAGAGGTCCGATTCCGGGCTCCCGACGGGATCGATCTAGCCGGGCTGCTGTTCGTGCCGGTCGGGGAGGGCCCGTTCCCGGGGGCGGTGGTCATCCACGGGTCCGGAGAAAGCGACCGAACCAACGTGTGGGCCCGCGCATTCGCGGAGACGCTCGCCCGCGCCGGGGTCGCCACGCTCCTGCCGGACAAGCGGGGCTCGGGAGAATCAGGAGGGGAGTGGCGGACGGCGACCTTCGAGACCCTGGCCCGGGATGCCCTGGCCGGGGTCGAGCGCATGGCCGCTCACCCGAAGGTGGACGCTGACGAGATCGGGGTGGTGGGGCTCAGCCAGGGCGGCCACGTCGCGCCGCTCGCCGCCGACTTGTCCGCGGAGGTGGCGTGGGTCGTGAACGTCTCCGGAGCGACGGTGTCGATGCTCGAGCAGATCCGCCACGAGATGCGGAACACCGCCCGACAGGCGGGTCTGCCGCCCGAGGGAGTCGACGCGATCCTCGAGATCCAGCGGCGGGCCGAGCGGTACGTCGAGACCGGCGAGTGGGCGCCCTACGCCGCGGCGCTCGAGGCGGCGGAAGGCACGCCGTGGGCGCCGGTCGCCGACGGTTTCCCGCAGACCCCCGACTCGCCCGTCTGGACGTGGGCGCGGCTGAACGGGGCGTACGATCCGATCCCCTACTGGAAGCGCCTCGACGTCCCGATCCTGGTCCTCTACGGCGAGGAGGACGAGAGCGACAACGTGCCCGTCGCCGAGAGCGTCCGGCGCCTGGAGGCGGCGCTCGAGGAAGCCGGGCATGAAGACTACCGGATCCGCGTCATCCCCGGCGCCGGCCACGGGATCTGGGCCCCGGACACTGACCACGCCGGCCACGACCACCGGCTCCATCCCGACCTCGTCGACCTACTGACCGGATGGATCCTGGCCCGGGCGGGCGGCGGCGCCGCTGCCGGGAGCTCGTGGGGGACCGATCTCTCGGCCGCCGTCGACTCCCTGGTCGCCGCGCGGATGGACGCCGACCGGATCCCGGGGGCCGCGGTCGCCTTCGTGGTCGACGGAGCGCTGGTCCACACCGGGGAATACGGGGTGGCCGACGTCTCCACCGGCCGGGCCGTCGCCTTCGACCAAACGGTGTGGCGGATCGGCTCGACCACGAAGGCGCTGACGGGCCTCGCTCTCGCGGCCCTCGCCGAGCGGGAAGGGATCGACCTCTCCGCGGAGGTCTCGGCGTGGTTGGATCCGGGCCTCCTTCCGGTCGGCCCGGGCGAGGAGCCGATACGGATCCGGCACCTCCTGACCCACTCGGCGGGGTTCGACCAGACCGGTCTCGGCCGCCGCGTAGAGGAGCCGGCCCTCCGGCCCACCCTGAAGACCTTCCTCCGCGAGGAGTTGGTCCGGGTGCGCCCCCCGGGTGAGGTGGGGGTGTACGACACCTACGGGATCACCTTGGCGGGTCACCTGATCGAGCGGATCGGGGGACTGACCTATCCCGACCACATGCGGAAGGCAGTCTTCGAGCCCCTGGGAATGCGGCGGACGTGGGTCGAGACGCCGGAGTTCGAGCGCGAGGCGCTCGCCGTCGGGTACGGTCTGGAGGATGGGGAGTGGATCCCGCAGGAGTACGAGTGGTACGTGACGCTTCCGGCCTCCTCGGTGGACGCCACCGCGGCCGACATGGCGCGGCTCCTGACCGTCCTCCTCGGCGACGGCGGCGGGCCGATCTCTGCCGACCTCGCGCGGCGTATCCGCTTCGAACCCCAGCTCGTCTACGGATCCGGCATGGGCGCCTTCTCGTGGGTGTTCTGGGAGGATCGCCGCGCCGGGCGGCGCGCGATCCACCACGGGGGGATCATGGCCGGGTATTCGAGCGAGCTCTAC
>JAHWKZ010000119.1 GCA_019347645.1 Gemmatimonadota bacterium
GAAGCGGTGGAGCTGTCCAGCCAGCGGTTCTCGGGTCTCTCTCCGGTATCCTATGCGCTCGCTCAGGCGGATCAGCACCGGCTGCCGTGGGTGATCGTGGCGGGGGAGAAGATGCTGCGTCTCTATTCGGCCGAGGCGGGTGTCGGCGTGGCTTCCCGCGGCCGCACGGAGACCTTCGTCCAGCTCCGGCTCGACCTCCTCCGCGAGGTCGACGCCATCTACCTGCACGAGATCCGCGCGGCCGAGCTGTACGACACGATCTGGCAGGCGTTCGCGGTCCTGCTGCCGGTCCAGGCGGTCGGGGTGATGGGCGACGCCCGGACCTACGAGAGCGTGGTGGCGCTCCGGGCGGTGACCTCCCGCGACGGGATGACGGCCGACTGGTACCCGTTCCCGCCCGACTTCCTGGGTCGGGTGGCGAACCGGATCATCAACGAGGTCCAGGGAGTGAACCGGGTCACCTACGACGTCTCGTCCAAGCCGCCGGCCACCATCGAGTGGGAGTAGGGCCCGGTCCGGCTGGCGGCTACAAGGAGTCGGCGGGAACCGGCTCGCCCGTGCGGACGCCCGGGAAGGGCTCGGCGCCCTCGCCCGGCGAGCGGGCGTTGGCCACCGAATCGATCGCCGCGCCCACCGAGCGATAGATCCCCTCCATCACCTCGTCGTTTCGTCCCCACGCCTCGACGAACGCCCGCAGGTCGCCGGCGGTGACGCCGTATCGCTCCAGGATCTCCCCGCGGCGCTCCTCCCACGCCTGGGTGTCGGGGAGGGCCTCCAGCCGCGCGACGGTCAGCTCGACCAGCACCCGGCGGAACGAGTCCGGGCGCAGCGAGGTGCCGGTCGGTTCGGGGGGATCGACATCGCTCCCGCAGGCGCCGAGAAGGAGAAGCGCGGCTAGGGCGGGGACGAGGGTCCGCATGGGCGCCACAAGATCGCGCCGCCGGCGTGGAGCCGCCAACCGCGGACGGTCGTTCCGGCGAGGACCGGCCGCAGGAATCGATTGAACCGCCGCCGGCGTCCTCCTATCTTGGCTCGCTCTATGGTCCGATCGACGTACTTCCGCCCCGCGGCGCTGATGAGCGCGTTGCTGGCCGCCGTCCTGTCGGCCTCCGGCCTCGCCGCGCAGGCTCCCGTACCGAAGCTGGAGGAGGGGGTCGACGCGTCGCTGGCGTACCACCTGGCGCGCGAGGCGCGGGCGCGCGACGAGCTCGAGCGCGCGGCGGCGCTCCTCGAGCTCGCGGTCGATCTCGACCCCGCGGCCGTCCTGCCGCGCCTCGACCGGGTCGAGGTCCTCCTGGAGCTCAACCGACCGCGGGCGGCGGCGTCGATCCTGGCGCCGATCGCGGCGAGGGTCGAGGCCGAGACCGCGGCGCGGCCGGCCACCGCGGCGCGCTACCACCGACTCATCGGCGCCGTGGCGCTCCGCAGCGGTCAGCCGCACCAGGCGATCGAGGGGTACGAGCGGGCTTCGCGGCTGGCGCCGTGGGACCTCCGGATCCGGGCTCAGCTGATCGGCCTCCACCGCGCCACCGGCGATCCCGCCGGGGCGATCCCGCACCTCCGCGCGGCCACCGAGGCGCTTCCGGAGAACGCCGAGCTCAGGGTCGAGCTCGGGGACGCGCTCCTCGATCTCGAGCGCTACACCGAGGCCGAAGCCGCCTACCTCGACGCGCTCGAGCTGACGCCGCGATCGAGCGAGCTCCACCGCCGCCTCGAGCGGAAGATCGATCGGGCTCGCTCGGCGATCCGGCGGTGAGAGCGCGCCCCCGGGCGCTCCTGGCGTTCGCCTGCACGCTCCTCCTCGGCTGCGCCACGACGCTCCGCCAGGAGGCGCTCCGCGCGGTGGAGGACGGCGCGGTCGACTCCGAGCCGGTCGTCGCCGCCTTCGAGCGCATCTGGACGTCCATCGGGCCGACCAAGCGGATCTTCTCGGTGACGCTGGTGGAGGGGCGGCGGCGCTTCGCCGGCGAGGGGGCGATCACGTTCGCGACCGAGCCGCGGCGGCTGGTGGCCCACGTCTTCGGCCCCCACGATACGCCGATCCTCCACGTGCGGCTCGAGGGCGGGATCCTGACGGTGCGCCTGCCGCGCGAGGGGGAGACCCTGGTCGGCGAGCCGGGCGACCCGAAGTTCGCCCGGCTCACCGGTGAGCGGGCCCTCGTCGCGCCGGAGATCCTGGACGCGATGATCGGGGCCTACGACGTCCGCCGGATGGCCGAGGGCGCCGATCGGCTGATCGCGGCGGGCGACGACGGCCGTCGAACCCTCTACATTCTGCGGAACGGGACCGTCCACGCGCTGACCCTCGCGACGCCGGACGGCCCGCTGGTGGAGTACCGCCAGGACCGGGACGGCCGGCCGGTCTATCGGGTGCGGTTCGAGCGGCACGCGGAGCTCGACGGCCGAACGAGCGCGCGTCGGATCGTCCTGAGGGACTTCGTCGGAGATCGCTACCTGATCGTCGACGTGAAGAGCGAGCGGGAGGCGAGCGAGGATGAGCTCGAGAGCTTTTGAGATCGCCCTCCGGGGGGCGGCGACGACCGCGGCGGTCGCCGTGGCCGCGTGCGGCTACTCGTTCCGTTCCCCGGTGCCGCCCCACCTGAACACCGTCTACGTGCCCACCTTCGAGAACGAGACCCGCGAGTTCCAGCTCACCCAGCAGCTGACCGAGCGGATGATCGACGAGCTCCAGAACGAGAGCCGGCTGCGCCTGGCGGGGGACGAGGAGGACGCCGATCTGGTGGTCCGCGGCACGATCACCAACTACGAGGAGGAGGCCCTGGCCTACGATCCGGGCCAGGCCGCCAACCCGAACGTCTTCTCCCGACGGGTCCTGCTCACCGTCGATATCACGCTCGAGGACCGGGTGAACCGGGAGACCCTGTGGGAGAACCCGAGCCTCAGGGAGTGGGGGGAGTTCTCCGAGGAGAACGGAGAGACGCGCGAGGACGGGATCCGGCGCGCCCTCGAGAAGATCGCCGAGGAGGTCCTGCGGAACGTGGTCGAGGAGTTCTGAAGTGGTCCGGAGATTCGTGTGGTTGGTCGCCCTGTCGGCCGCGGTCTACATTGGTTGGAATTATGGCACGCCCCACTTCCGCGCCTGGCGCTTCCGTGACGCGATGAACCAGCGGGCGCGGTTGAGCGAGACGGCCGAGCGCGACGAGATCAAGCGGGAGCTTCTCGGGGACGCCGAGGAGCTCGGAATCCCGCTCGATCCCCGTCGGCTGACGGTACGGCGGATCCCCCGGGGTCCGATCGCGATCGGGGCCTCCTGGCGGGAGATCGTGACGATCGAGGGCGGTCCCCTGGGCACGTGGATCGACACGCTGCGCTTCGAGTACGAGGTCTCCTCGACGACGGAGGGCCGATGAGCCCGCTCCTTCAGAAGAAGGTCCTGGTCCTCAACCAGAACTACGAGCCGCTGACGGTGACCCGCGCGCAGCGCGCCGTCGTCCTCGTGGTGCTGGGCAAGGCCGAGATCGTCGAGCGCTACCCGGTGGAGATCCGCTCGCCGTCGCGCAGCGTGCCGCTGCCGTCGGTGGTCCGGCTCGGCGTCTACATCCGGGCGCCCCGGCAGGAGGTGGCGCTGACCCGCCGGAACGTGCTGAAGCGGGATCGCTACACCTGCCAGTACTGCGGGACCCGCCGCGGGCCGATGACCACCGATCACGTGGTGCCACGCTCGCTCGGTGGGGGAGACGCCTGGACGAACCTGGTCTGCGCCTG
>JAHWKZ010000011.1 GCA_019347645.1 Gemmatimonadota bacterium
TAGCCGCCCGCCCCGATCGTGGACGACTCGCCGATCTGCGTCGGGTACCCCGCGGCCTTCCATCCCTGCAGTCCCGCGCGCATGTCGTAGAGGTTCGTATAGCCGAGGCGCTGGAGCGCGTCGTAGGCGAACTGGGAGATGGGACAGGACGGATCGGAACAGTAGAGAACCACCCTGGCGTCCCGCGGCGGGAGATCGCCGCCGGCTCGGATGTCCACGTAAGGGACGTTGATCGCCCCGGGGATGCGCTCCTGGCGGAACTGGACCGGATCCCGCGCGTCGACCAGGATGAACGGCTCTCCGCTCTCCTGCCACTCGCGCACCTGCGCGGGGTCCACGATCAGGTAGCCGCCCTCCATCTCGGGCGCCGGGACGGATTCGGGCAGGGTGTCGGGTCCGGCGGCGGCGTCCGGGCGGCGTGCGTCGGCGGACCGCGTCTCTCCCGCCTCGCCGCCGCAGGCGAGAAGCGGAGCGACCAGGGCGAGCGCGAGCGCGCGGCTCAGTGATGAACGGGTCTTCATGATCTCTTCCCTCCGATGGAGAATGATTCTACGAGGCGCGACCTGGATCTATCCGCCCGCGGGAGGCTCGGTCGGCGATCCCGCTTCCGTCTCGCCGCCGGACTCCGCGGGCACCTCGCCGTCGAGCTGGCCGATCCACTCCCGGACCGTGGCGGCCTGGGGCGAGTCTTCGGGCACGAGCTCGAGGAACCGGTTCCAGGCCTCGCGGGCCCCGGCCGTGTCCCCCCGGGCGTCCCGCAGGACGATCCCTTCGAGGAAGTGCGGTCCCGGCATGTCGGGAGCGGCCGCCTCGGCCCTCTGGATCTGCTCCCACGCTTCGTCCCACCGCTCCTGGTACATCAGGGCGACGGCCAGGTTCGTCCGCGCATCGGGGCTCTCGGGCGCGAGGTCCAGCGCCTGGCGGAAGCGTCGCTCCGCCTCCTGGAACTCGCCTCTGCCGAGCGCCGTCATCCCGAGCTGCACGTACTCCTCCGTGCCGACGGGGTGGGGCGCCGCCTCGTCCCGGGTTCCCTCCCCGGGGACGACCTCCGATTGGGTGGCCATCCAGTACCCGGCTCCGAACCCTACGCTCAGGGCGACGAAGGTGGCGACGATCAGGGTCTTCGGGACTCCCGCGGCTGGCATGTCACTCCTCGCTCAGGGCGCGTTCGTGTCGGCCGGCGTCGGCACCGGCTCGGCGGCCACCGGCTCCTGCGCGGCGGGCTCTTCGGCGACCGGCTCGGCGGGGAGCGACTCCGCGGGTTCCGCGGCGGGCGCTTCCTCGTCCGGAAAGACTCCAGGATCGATCGGCGTCGACTCGAGGACCTCCGGGGCCGGCAGCGCTTCGATCTCCACCTCGCCGGTGGCCTCCTCCGCCGCCAGCGACGGGCCTTCGTACCAGCGGGACATCCGGCTCAGGATCATTCCCTGACGACGACGCAGCGCCCCCGTCGGCGCGGCCGGATTGCGCGTCAGCGGAGCCGGCAGGGTGGCCGCCAGCAGCGCCGCCTGCTCGCGCGTCAGTCGCGCCGCGGGCCGGTCGAAGTAGGCCCGCGACGCCGCCTCGGCGCCGAAGATACCGGGGCCGAGCTCGACCACGTTGAGGTACAGCTCCAGGATCCGGTCCTTGGGGAGCCACGCCTCCATCCACGCCGTCAACACCGCCTCCCGGCCCTTTCGGAGCACGTTGCGCGACGGCGAGAGGTAGAGGTTCTTCACCGTCTGCTGGGTGATCGTCGACGCCCCCCGCAGGGTCCTCCCGGCCCGGCGATTCGCCTCCCACGCCTCGCGCATCTGCTCCCAGTCGAACCCGCCGTGCTCGTAGAAGCGGGTGTCCTCGGCGGCCAGCGCCGCCCGGCCGAGATGCGAGGAGATGGAGTCGAGCGGCACCCAGCGGTACCGCAGCTCGAGCTGGATGTCGGCCGCCGCCGCCTCGGTGGTCCGGATCCGCATCATCGCGGACGAGCGGGGCGCGTGGTACCGGTGCCAGACAATGGCCGGAAAGTAGACGGCCGCGGAGGCGACGTAGAGGACCGGAAGGAGCGCGACGAGCAGGAGGATCTTCGACAGCGTCCGCACCGTCTCGCCCCTCCGCGGCCCGACCGCCTACTGGACCGTGACCGTCCCGGTCATGCCGAGCTCCTCGTGGTTGGCCACCGGGCAGTAGATCCTGTAGTCGCCGGGCGTCTCGAAGGTGACCGTCAGGCTGTCCGTCGCGCCGGCGGGGATCTCCTGGATCGCCTCCTCGAGGCCGTGCCCCTCGACCTCGAAGCCGTGGACGATGTCGGCGGCGTTGTTGATCACGAACCGAACGTCGCCGGGGCCCACGGTGATCGCCGACGGCTGATAGGCGTAGCTGGTCGCCTGGAGGACCACCCGCTCGGCGGGCCGGTCGGCTTCCGCTTCGCCTTCGAGAGTGTCGACACCGGTCGCCTCGTCGATCTCATCCAGGGTCTCCTCCACCGGGCCCTCGTCCCCCTGATCGCAGGCGACCGTGGAGAAGCCGAGGACCAGGGCGAGCGTCAGGACGGTCGTGCGCATGGGTCCACCTCCGGTCACGGTTCGTTCGCGGCTCACTGTGAAGGATCGTGGATCCTCCGCGGGAGCGCCACCATCATTGCCAGGATCGTCGCACCGCCCCTACTCTCGTGGGACGGGGGCCGCCGACTCGAGCCGAGGAAACGCCATGCCCTGGAGACGACGGAGCGGCGAGATGGAGTGGCATCGCTGCCGCAACTGCGAGAACTGGCCGGACGGCGCCTCCGGCTACGCCGAGACCGACGACGAGCCCGCGCACCGTTCGGGCGGGGCCGCCGAGAATCCGGTCTGCGAACGATGCGAGGACCTGGTGAAGGCCCGATCCTGCGAGGAGTAACGCTTCAGGAGCTCCAACGCGCGGCGGTCTCGGCCGCGAAATCGTCGAACGTCCGCGGGGCGTGATCCACGACGGCGCGGGACAGGGAGAGCTCCTCCTCCGAGGCGACCAGGCCGCGCTCCTGAAAGGCCGCGTACATCTCCACCAGGTCCTCGACCAGCCACCCCGGCATCATCCGCCCCGCCTGCTCGGCGTACGCGTCCAGGTCGTCCCCGCCGTAGATGACCTCCCGGTCGAGGTGCCGCCCCCATGCCTCGGCAGTCTCCTCCGCCGTCCAGACGTCGGGACCGACGATCGGATAGGCCAGCCCCTCGGCAGGAAGATCGAGCAGCGCCCGGACGTGAGCGTCGGCGACGTCCCGCGCGTCGACCCGCGATAGCCCGGTGTTCCCGAACGGCTGGGAGTACACCCCGTGCTCGACGATCGGCTCGCGGAGCCACAGGTCGTTCTGGAAGAAGTTGTTGGGCGCGATCACGGTATGTGGAATGCCGGTCGAGACGATCTCCTCCTCGATCCGGATCTTGCTGGCGAAGTGGGGCGGGTCCGGGATCTCCTGGACCCGATGGATCGACTGGAAGACGAGGCGCTCGATCCCGGCGTCGTCCATGGCCTTCACCGCCGCCACCCCGAGATCGCCCTCCTGCGGGTGGAGCGGCGTGATCAGGAGCACCGCCTCGACCCCCTCGAGCGCGGCCCGGATCGCGTCGCCGTCGCCCAGCCCGCCCTCCACGTACTCCGCGCCGTCGACGCCGGCCTTTCCCGGCTCGCGGGTCATCACCTTCGGCGACTCGCCGCGCTCGACCAGCCCGCGGACCGCGTGCGTCCCGACCGTTCCCGTACCGCCGATCACCAGGATCTCCATCCCACCTCCGCGCGTCGAAGGACCTCACAAACGACTCGAGGGCCCCGCATCGATCTCGTTGCGGCACCCTCGATTACGATGGTACGCCCGACAGGATTCGAACCTGTGACCTTCGGCTCCGGAGGCCGACGCTCTATCCAGCTGAGCTACGGGCGCACGCCTGATTCGACAAATGAATATACCCGGATCGGTAGCCGTCGACTACGGCCACCGGTGACGCCTCACGCCTGCGAGGGCGTTCAGTGTGGTCCGAGCGCGGTGGCGCCCGACGAGGGCTTCCGAGGCGTGGTACTCCCACGCCGCAGGAAGCCCGAGGAGGGCAACGCCGCGATCGGGCCGCAATGGACGCCCGCCCTAGGCGGGAGCCTGTTCCATCACCATCTCCTTCAACTCCTTCGACGGCTTGAACGTCGGGACGAGCCGCCCGGGCACGTGCACGGACTCGCCCGTCCGCGGGTTCCGCGCCTTGCGCGCCTTGCGGTGCTTCACCTTGAAGGAGCCGAAGCCGCGGATCTCGATGTTGTTCTCCTGGGCGAGTGCCTGCTTGACCGCCTCGAGGAATCCGTCGACGACGACGGCGGTGTCCTTCTTGGTGAGACCGGTGGCCTCGGCGATCTGCTCGACAAGGTCTGCCTTGGTCATGGAACCTCCATGTCCACAGCCGATGGTGGAGTCGAAGGCGAAACGGGAATGACGCGCGAATCGATCCTAAGATAGGGCCGGACAAGGACTTGTCAACACGCTTCTGTTCCCGGCGAGGGTTCACCCGCGCACGGTCGCCGTCCGCTGCTGCAGGCTGAGCGGCTCGACCTCGGGACGCGCCCGCTCGAGGGCTTCGACGCCGAAGCGAGCCGCGGCGATCGTCGTCAGGCAGGGTACGCTCGCCTGCAGAGCCGCCCGGCGCAGCGCGAACTCCTCGATCGGGGCGTTCCTGCCGAGAGGGGTGTTGACCACCAGGCCGAATTCTCCGTCGCGGATCCGCTGGGCGGCGTCGGGCTCGCCCTCCCCGACCTTGAGAACGAGGCCCGCGTCGATCCCGCGGGCGGCGAAGGCGGTCCGCGTGCCCCGGGTCGCGTGGATCGGCACACCGCGCTCGGCCAGCCGCGCGGCGACCTCCGCTCCAGCCTCCTTGTCCTGGTCGTTCAGGGAGAAGAGGATCCCCTTGCCCACGGCCGCGTCCCAGTCGATCCCCGCCCCCTGCATCGCCTTCAGGTACGCCGTCGGAGGATCGTCGGCGAGTCCGATCACCTCCCCGGTGGAGAGCATCTCCGGCCCCAGCACCGGATCGGCGCCCGGAAAGCGGTCGAACGGGAACACCGGCGCCTTGACCGACACCGCCACCGGAGTCAGGTCCTCGACCAGCCCCAGCTCGTCGAGGCTCTTCCCCACCATCACCTGCGCGCCCAGCCTGGCCAGCGGCACACCGACCGACTTCGACACGAAGGGGATCGTCCGCGAGGCCCGCGGGTTGACCTCCAGGACGTAGACTCTCTCGCCCTGCACCGCGTACTGGACGTTCATCAAACCCTTCACCCCCAGCTCCCGCCCGAGGCGCCGGGTGGAGTCCCTCAACTCCGCCTCGACCGCGGGATCCAGGTCATGGGGGGGCAGCACGCAGGTGGAGTCGCCCGAGTGGACGCCCGCCTCCTCGATGTGCTGCAGGATCCCGCCGACGACGACGCGCTCGCCGTCGGCGATGGCGTCGACATCGAACTCCACGGCGCCCTCCAGGAACTCGTCGATCAAGAGCGGCAGGTCCCGGGAGAGGTGCCCCGATCGGGCGAGGTAGGCCTCGAGCGCCGGCTCGTCCCGCACGACCACCATGTCGCGCCCCCCCAGCACGTAGGAGGGCCTCAACAGCACGGGAAAGCCGATCCGCGCCGCTTCCTCGCGCGCCGCCTCCGGCGAGCGGGCGATCCCCGAGCGCGGCTGCCGGATGTCGAGCCGCTCGAGCAGGCGGCTGAACCGGTCGCGGTCCTCGCATTCGTCGATCGCGTCCGGGCTGGTGCCGACGATCTGGACCCCCGCGGCGGCGAGCGGCTTGGCGAGCTTGAGCGGGGTCTGACCCCCGTACTGGACGAGCACTCCGTCGGGCTCCTCCGTCCTCAGGATCGCCCACACGTCCTCGAAGGTGACCGGCTCGAAGTACAGGCGGTCGGAGATGTCGTAATCCGTCGAGACGGTCTCCGGGTTGCAGTTCACCATCACCACTCTCCAGCCGATCTCGCGGAGCCCGATCGCGGCCTGGACGCAGCAGTAGTCGAACTCGATGCCCTGGCCGATGCGGTTCGGGCCCCCGCCGAGGATCACGATCTTCCTGCCGTCCACGGCCGTGGCCTCGCTCTCGGAGTCGTAGGAGGAGTAGAAGTAGGGGGTCCTCGCCTCGAACTCCCCGGCGCAGGTGTCGACGACCTTGAAGGCCGGCACCGCGCCCGCCCGCTCGCGAGCGGAGCGGACGGCTCCCTCGCTCCGCTCCCAGACGCCGGCCAGGTACGCGTCGGAGAAGCCCGCGCTCTTGATCCGGCGCCACCCCGACTCGTCGAGGTCGTCGGGGTCGCTCCGGCGCGTTTCCGCCTCGACGTCCGCCATCGCGCGCAGACGGTGCAGGAACCACGGATCGATCCCGGTCGCCACCCGCACGCGCTCGACCGCCCACCCCCGACGCAGCGCCTCCACGACGAGGAAGATCCGCTCGGGGGTCGGGACCTCGATCCGATCCGAGAGCTCGGCGCCCGGCAGCGCGCGAAGCCGTTCGTCGAAGGCCCCCGTGGCGCCGGTCTCGAGCCCCCGCAGACCCTTCTGGATCGCTTCCCCGAACGTCCGGCCGATCGCCATCGACTCCCCCACCGACTTCATCGCCGTGGTGAGCCGGCGGTCCACCCGCGGGAACTTCTCGAAGTCGAATCGCGGGATCTTGGCCACCACGTAGTCGATCGTCGGCTCGAAGGACGCCGGCGTCACCCCCGTGATGTCGTTGGGGATCTCGTCCAGGGTGTATCCCACCGCCAGACGGGCGGCGATCTTGGCGATCGGAAAACCGGTCGCCTTCGACGCCAGGGCGCTCGAGCGCGAGACGCGAGGGTTCATCTCGATGACCAGTTGACGGCCGTTCGCGGGATCCACCGCGAACTGGATGTTCGAGCCGCCCGTCTCCACGCCCACCGCTCGGATGACCCGGAAGGCGGCGTCGCGCATCTGCTGGTACTCGCGGTCGGAGAGGGTCTGCTGGGGAGCGACGGTGATCGAATCTCCGGTGTGGACCCCCATCGGGTCGAGGTTCTCGATCGAGCAGACGACGACGCAGTTGTCGGCGCGATCGCGCATCACCTCGAGCTCGAACTCCTTCCACCCGATCACGCTCTCCTCGACGAGGATCTCCCCGATCGGGCTGGCGCGCAGGCCACCCCTCGAGAGCTCCTCGAACTCCTCCATGGTGTGGGCCACGCC
Source organism: Gemmatimonadota bacterium (assembly GCA_019347645.1). Lineage (GTDB taxonomy): Bacteria > Gemmatimonadota > Gemmatimonadetes > JACCXV01 > JAHWKZ01 > JAHWKZ01. The sequence goes on from JAHWKZ010000011.1 coordinate 7,184, forward strand.
GCCGCCGGTGCCGCCCAGCGTGTAGGCCGGACGGATGATGGCCGGGAAGCCCGTGATCGCCTGGATCCGCCGGGCCTCCTCCCACGAGCGGGCGAACCCGCCCCGGGGGACCGCGAGGCCGATCTCGAGCATGAGCGCGTGGAACCGCTCGCGGTCCTCGGCCCGCTCGATCGCCTCGAGATCGGCCCCGATCAGCTCGACGCCGAACGCCTCGAGCACCCCGCCGAGGGCCAGCTCGCGGGCCAGGTTGAGCGCCGTCTGGCCGCCCAGGGTCGGAAGCAGCGCGTCGGGCCGCTCCTTCTCGATCACCCGCCGGACGCTCTCGACGGTCAGGGGTTCGAGATACACCTCGTCCGCCGACGCGGGATCGGTCATGATCGTGGCCGGATTGGAGTTCACCAGGACGACCCGGAATCCCTCCTCCCCGAGCGCCCGGCACGCCTGGCTGCCCGAATAGTCGAACTCGCAGGCCTGCCCGATCACGATGGGCCCGGACCCGATCAGCAGGATCGTCTCGATATCGTCGCGGCGGGGCACTACCCGGATCCCTTCGCCCGCCGCATGGCGGCGACGAACTCGTCGAAGTGGTGCCGGGCGTCATGGGGTCCGGGGGCGGCTTCCGGGTGGTACTGGACGGCGAAGAGCGGCCGCTCGACGTGGCGGAATCCCTCGACCGTTCCGTCGTAGAGGTTCACGTGCGTGACCTCCAGCGACGGCGCTCCCTCGACGATCCGGCGCGGGCCGTCGACCGCCTCCCGGACGGCGAACCCGTGGTTGTGGCTGGTGATGTCGACGTGGCCGCTGCGCAGGTTCTGGACGGGATGGTTTCCACCGTGGTGTCCGAACTTGAGCTTGTAGGTGGAGCCGCCGAGGGCGAGCGCGACGAGCTGATGGCCGAGGCAGATCCCGAAGGTGGGAGTCTCCGGGGCCGCCTCGACCAGCCGGCGGATCCGGGCGACGGCGCCCTCGGCGGCGGCGGGATCGCCGGGGCCGTTGGACAGGAACAGCCCGTCCGGGTCGCGCTCGAGCAGCGCCTCCGGCGGCGCGTCCGCCGGGAAGCGCAGGACCCGGCAGCCGGCGGCGTCGAGCCGCCGAACGATGTTCCGCTTCATCCCGAAGTCGTAGGCCGCCACCGTCAGCGGCCCGGCGCCTTCCTCGCGGCGCGCGCGGCACGTCACCCGGTCGGTCAGGTCGCGCCCCTCCATCTCCGGGACGTCGCGCGCGCGGCGGACCGCCTCGTCCGCACCGATCGGTTCGGTCGTCACCACCCCCCGCAGGGCCCCCCGCTCCCGCAGGCGGCGTGTCAGCGCGCGGGTGTCCACCCCCTCGATGGCGACCACGCCGTGGCGCTCGAGGTACTCCGGGAGGCTCTCGTCGGCCTGCCAGTTGGACGGCTCGCGCACGCACTCGCGCATCACGAAGCCGGCGACCCACGGGACGCCCGACTCCTCGTCGCCGGCGATGATGCCGTAGTTGCCGATCAGGGGATACGTCATCACCACGATCTGTCCGGCGTAGGAGGGGTCGGTGAGGACTTCCTGATAGCCGGAGAGGCAGGTGTTGAAGACGAATTCACCCGTCGCCGTTCCGGAGGCGCCCACCGATCGCCCGGAGGCCGTGAAGCCGTCCTCCAAGGCCAGCAGTCCGGGGGCGCCGCGGGCGGTCACCGCGGCCGCGCGACGGGCAAAAAAAAGTCTCCGCGAACGCGGAGACCGCCGTCGAGAATGGGCGCTGGGACCTTCATCCGGGCATCCTTCCAACCGTCGCCGACTCGGTCGGTTTCAAAGGGTGCGGCCGAGAGAATCTATCCCGGGCCGAACGCGCCGACAACGCGCTCTCAGCCCGGTCTCCCGCCGGCGGTCTCGGGGTCGGGCTGGGCGCCCAGGTCGATCATCGCCTCTCGGACCCGCGCCATCAGCCGGTCCCGCTCGCCCCCCTCCACGTCGAGGCCGTCGGTGGGGATCGGAGCGCCGAAGCGCACCGTGACCGTGCCCTGGCGGACCTCGATCGATCCCTTCTCCATGATGGCGTCGGTCCCCAGAACGACGACCGGCACCACCGGCACGCCCGCCTCCAGGGCCAGCACGAACACGCCCTTCTTGAACCGCATCAGCTTTCCGGTGCGGCTCCGGGTCCCCTCCGGGAAGACGAGGACGCTGATCCCGCTCCGGATCCGCCCGCCCGCCTTCTCCAGGCTTCGGATCGCCCGCTCCCGGTTCGACCGGTCGATGGGGATGAAACCGCACATCCACAGCGACCATCCGAAGATCGGGATGAAGAACAGCCCCCGCTTGGCCACCATCCGGAGGCGGTGCTCGGTCGCCACGAAGAGGGCGAAGATGTCGAACGTGGAGCTGTGGTTCGACATGAACAGATAGGTGCCGCCGGGATCCAGTCGGTCCCGGCCGTCGACCGCCAGGTCGATCCCCAGCAGGGCGAGGATGGAGCGTGACCAGATCCGAGCGTACCGGAGGTAGAGGTCGCCCCGCGGCGAGAGCGGCCAGGTGAGAATACCGAGGGTCGACCAGAACACCGTGAGGAGGACCCCCACCACCCAGGCCCAGAGCGTGCGGAGCACTACAGTTCGTTGATTTCGACGACCTTCCCGTCGTTGCCGAAGATGATCAGCGTCCTGGCCGCGGTCTGACCCTGGGCGTCGTAGGAATAGTACGTCCATCGCTCGAAGCCCCCGTTCATCGTGACCCGGGTGCGAGGCTCCCCCAGCGTGTTGCGGACCTCGTCCTGACTCATCCCGGCGTGGATCCGCCCGGCCGCAGAACGCAACATCGCCGCGCTGTCGATGGCGCCCGCTTCGTCCGCCCGATCCTCGCCCTCGCCGCAGGCGAGCGCGGCCGTCACCGCGAAGAGCGCGAAGGTACGGTGAATTCGCATCGTCTCCCTCTCGTCGAAATTGTCGCATCGCTCCGGTTCGAGCGACAAGTTAGGAACCGTCCGGCGGGACGGCCACGCGGTCGGGCGAGCGCACCCGGTCAATTCCTGAAGCGCCAGACGATTCCGAAGAACCACTGCTGCTGCGGAAGGAAGAACGCCTCCTCGGTCCGATAGACGTTCGAGAACAGGTTCTTGAACGATAGGTAGATGGTGAAGTTGATGATGGTCGCCTGTCCGAGGAGGTCGGACACGAGGTAGGCGGGGAGCGTGCCGCCCTCGGCCCTCAGCGCGGGCCGCTCGCCGACGAACCGGCCGATGAGCCGCCCCTCGAACAGGAGGTCCCGGCTCGGAAAGAGCCGGGACGCGTAGCGGAGCTGGCCGAGCGCTTGGTTCTCCGGGACGTAGGGGAGCGGCTCGCCGGTGAAATCCTCGCTCGTATCCAGCCGGCGGTAGCGGAGGAGGCCCTCCAGATCCCACGGCAGCGGCACCGTCGCCTCGGCCTCCAAGCCGGTCATCGACACGTCCAGGACGTCGAAGGTGTTGAACGGGATGTCTCCGATCGAGACGGTTTCGATCCGGCCGCGGTCGAAGTACAGCCACGCGCTGGGCGGGGACCACAGGAACGCCCCGTCGCCGCGGCCGCCGAAGGCCCGCCCGGCGACGCGCCACTCCGGCCTCATCCACGCCACCTCGCCCCGCCAGCCCGTCCACTCCTCGAGCGCGCGCGGGTCGGCCCGACGGTTCGGGTGAACCTCCAGCTCCTCGCTCGCCAGCCCCTCGAGAAGGCTCTGTCCGACGAGGTCGGCGGCCCGGACCGAACGCCCCGCCGAGCCTCGCAGGACGAGGTCCGCCCCCGGTCGCCCGACCGCCTCCGCCTGCCACGACACCCCCGCGTCGGCCGCCTCTCCGTAGTCGGTCCGGCGGACCGCGAGGTTGGCGGCGAAGCGGTCCGCGGGGCGGCCCCAGCCCGCGCCGCCGCCCCACTCCGTCCGCTCCCGCGGGCTCGGCAGGAACGCCGGATCCTCCGGCGCGTCCTCCCCGGGAGGGTCGAACACGCTCGTGCCGTCCGGGCGGGTGAAGGCCGGGTGGGAGGACGAGACCTCGTCCTCGACGCGCACCGCTTCGGCCCAGGCCACGAGCGGCCCGCGGTCGAACAGCACCCGGCCTCTCCACCCCGTCCGCCGGCCTTCCCCGAAGACGCCGGGGACGAGCTCGGGCGTGGAGAACTCCGTGGCGGGGCGGGTGGCGAAGTCGAGGTTCCGCTGGATCTCGTGCTTCTCCCGCCACCAGCTCGCCGTCGCCGTGAGCGGTCCGATCCCGCCCCGGTAGAAGAGGTGGACGGTCGCGGCGTCCTGGTCCTGCTCCCCCGCGATGTCGGGTCGGGTGACGTCGCCACTCAGGCCGTCGCTCCAGCGCGCGGCCTCGAGGAGATGGTCACCCAGGCGGGCGGAGGCCTTGGCCACGAACTGGTTCCGGGTGAAGGACCCCCTTCTCTCGAGACCTTCGATGTCGTCGAAGTTGGCGGCCACGAAGAGCCGTCCCCGGCCGGTGACCGGCCGGCCGAGGAAACCCGAGAAGGCCTGGGCGTCGAGCCTCCCGATGTGGAACCCGAGCATGGAGCGGGCCCCCGGGGCCACGTTCCGGCGCGTGGTGATCTCGAGGACGCCGCCGGTGCCCTCGCCTCCCCAGGCGGCCACCTGGGGCCCCGGGTACCAGGCGACCCTGGCGATCGCCTCCGTCGGGAGCTGTCGGAGGTCCCAGGCCGCCTCGAGGGGATCGCCCACCGGGACGCCATCGACGAACACCTGGACGTTCGTCCACGTCCCCATCGGCGAGCCCATGTACGCCGGCAGCCCGCTCCCCCCCAGCTCGGCCCCGAGGACCATCGCCTCGCTCTGGAGGACGTCGAGGAGGTTGAACGCCCCCCGTCCCATGAGGGCGTCGCCGCGGATCGTCCACTCGGCCCAGGCGCCGGGCCGATGGACGGTGTAGGGGTCGACCAGGCTGTCGGCGAAGACCTCGGGGAGGTCGGAGAACTTCGGGATCAGGGTGTCGCTCGGAGCGAGCGTGTCGCCGAGCCAGGTGAGGCGCGGGTTTCCGGTGACCTCTCGCTCACGGGTCGTATCCGCGAGGATGGAGTCGACGGGCGCGGGCGGGATGGAGTCCGGCTCCTCCTGGGCCCTGACGGGCCCCGCGGCCAGGAGGAGGAGCGCGACGATCGGCGGAAGGCGCGGCGGGGGGAGGCGCATGTCGGGCGCGAAGATAGGGGCCGCCCGGAGGGCAGTCCACCGACCGCGCCGGCCTCAGAGATCCGCCTTCAGCCCCAGGTACGCCGAGCGTCCCGGGGTGCCGAAGTGGAGGACCTCCTCGTACGTCTCGTCGAGGAGGTTTTCCACCCGGCCGAAGACGCGCAGGGCGGAGCTCACCGGCCACGAGGCCGTGGCCCGGACCAGGAGGTAGGAGTCGAGCGCCACGCGCTCGGCCGGGAACGTCGAGAAGTCGAGGTCGTCGCGCTCGCCGATCCAGCGCGCGCCGAGCGAGGCGTCGCCCCCGCCGACGAGGCGGGTGGCCACGTGCAGGTCCGCGGCGTGACGCGGCCGTCGCAGCAGCGGCTCGTCCTCCTCCTCGTCCTCGGTGTCGGTGAAGGTGTACGAGGCCGTCACCCGGACCCGGTCGGTCGGCCACGCGCTGAGGACGGTCTCGAGGCCCCGGGCGCTCGCGGACCGGACGTTCCGGAAGCCCTCCACGTCGAAGGCGACCAGGTCCTCGAACTCGGTCCCGAAGACGGTCGTGGAGAGCCGCACCCGACCGGCGGCGAGGTCCTGCTCCACGCCCGCGTCCCAGCCGAGACTCTCCTCCGCCTCGAGATCGGGGTTCCCGAACTGCGGGGCGAAGAGCTGGAAGAGAGTCGGGGCCTTGAACCCGGTCCCCGCGGTGGCCCGGATCCGCGTCCCCGTGGAGCGGACGAGGAACGCCGGGGCCACCCGCCACGTGGCCACCGCGCCGAACTCGTCGTGGTGGTCGACGCGCCCACCGGCGGTGACGAACAGCCGGTCGTCGAAGGACGCCTGGTGCTGGAGGAACCCCCCCGCCGTCCGCGCGGTCGCCTCCGGAAGGCCGCTCTCGAAGTCGCCGAACGGGCCCGAGCCGACGAGGGCGGTCTCGGCCCGCTCCTCGTCCCACTCGAGGCCGGTCGCGAGAACCCCGGGTCCGACCAGGGCCTCGGCCATCCACTCCGCCGTCCACCGTCGTCCCTCGAATTCGCTCGAGAGGCGGGTCTGTGGTCGAGCCGGGTCGGGTCGGTCCAGGGTCTCGCGGTCGTGCCGGGCGAAATCGAGGGCGAGGCGGTGCTCCCAGCGGCCGGCGGCGTACTCCGCCTCCACCCGCGCGCTCGCCTCGTCCTCCCCGGTGTCGAAGTTCGGATCGTCTCCCGCCGGGCCCTCCTGGTCCAGGTCGGTCTCCGAACGCCTTCCCCGGATCGCCAGGGTCAGGTCGACGGACTCCGAGGCGGACCAGCCGAAGGTCCCGGAGAGCGTCGTCGAGCGATCGCCGTCGTCCTCGGGGTTGCCGAGCCGCTCGGCGGACGCCGAGATCCCGTCCGTCGAGCGGTGGGCCACGGTGGCGGCGTACCGTACGGATCCGGCGCCTCCCGCGGTCGAGGCCGCCAGCCGCCACGTTTCGAAGGCGCCGCCCTCGACCGTCAGGGACCCCCGCGGCGAGCCCCCCGGCGTGCGCGTGAAGACGTGGACGACCCCGCCCATCGCGGCCGAGCCGTAGAGCGGGCTCTGCGGACCCTTGAGGATCTCGATCCGCTCCACGTTCTCGATCGCCAGATGGGCGAAATCGTACGCCCCGGCCGGCGCGGCGGGATCGTTGACCTCCACCCCGTCGACCAGCACCAGGGTGTGCTCGGACGGCGCTCCGCGGAGGAAGACGGACGCGACGCCGCCGAAGGCTCCGGCCTGGGCGACGGCCAGGCCGGGAGCGTCGCGGAGGGCGTCGAGGGCGGTGGCATAGCGGCGACGCTCGATCTCCTCGCGCGTGATCACCGTCACGTCGCTCGCCACGCGCTCGGCCGGAGTCTCCGTGCGGGTCGCGGTCACGACGATCGGGGGCACGTGGACGATGTCGAGCGTGTCGCGCCCGGCGGGGGCTTGCTGAGCGGTGGCGGGGGCGGCGCCCGCCGCGGTGGCCAGGATCGCCGCCAGGGCCCGATTTCGGATCGATCGGATTCGTTTCATGGCTCCTCCTCCATGGAAGTGGCGGGGATGGGACGGGGACGATCGCCCGTCGGGGTCCGGGGGCTCTCGAGCGGCTCCAGCGGACGGGCCGGCTCGCGGCGCCGGAGGGGCACGACCTGGGGGGCGCCGTGGTCGGCTCCGGGGCCGACGTGGGGCACGACCCGCACCGGCCAACCGTAGACCCGCTCGACGATCTCGGGGCGCAGCACGTCGGTCGCCACGCCCGCCGCCGCCACGCCGCCACGGTCGAGCAGGACCAGGCGATCGGCGTACCGGGCCGAGAGGTTCACGTTGTGGGTGGTCAGGACGACGGCCCGACCCTCCCGGGCCTCTCCCCGGAGCAGGTCCCAGATCTCCATTTCGTGCGCGAGGTCGAGCGAGGCGGTCGGCTCGTCGAGGGCGAGGGCCCGCGGCTCCTGGGCCAGCGCCCGGGCGAGCCGGACCCGCTGGCGCTCCCCGCCCGACAGGGTGGCGAAGTCACGACCGGCCAGATCGGCCACTCCGCACCGTTCGAGCGCCGCCCGGACCACGGCGCGGTCGTGCGGCCCCGGCCGGCTCCAACGCCCGAGCCGGGGGTAGCGACCCATCTCCACCAGCCCGGCGGCGGTGATCGGGAAGGCCGGCTCTTCGTGCTGGGGCAGCACGCCGACCCGGCGCGCGCGCTCGTCGGCGGGCCAGCCGTCGGCCGGCCGCCCGTACAGCGACACTCGACCGGCGTCGGGCGAGCGCACGCCCAGCAGAAGCCGAAGCAGCGTCGATTTCCCCGCGCCGTTGGGACCCAGGATCGCCACCAGCTCCCCGTCCTCGGCCCGCAGGTCGACGTCCCGCACCGCCGGCCGCGCCGCTCCCGGGTAGCGGAACCCCAACGCCTCGGCGATCCACGCCACGGGGGTCACGCCGGCTCCCCCACCGTCCTGCGCCGGAGCAGCCAGACGAAGAAGGGCACGCCGACGAAGGCGGTCACGACCCCGAGCGGGAGCTCTCCGGGCGCCACCACCAGACGCGCGAAGAGGTCCGCCAACGGAAGGAACGCGGCCCCGGCGAGGAAGGAGGCCGGCAGGAGGAAACGATGGTCGCCGCCCCACGTCATCCGGACGGCGTGCGGGACGACGAGGCCGACGAAGCCGATCCCCCCCGCGGCCACGACCGCGGCGGCCGTCAGCAGGCTCGCCACCAGGTAGGCGGTGGTTCGGACCCGGTCGACCCGCGCGCCGAGGTGGACCGCGGTCTCCTCGCCTACCGCGAGCAGGTCGAAGGAACGCGCCAGGCCGAGCAGGACGACGAGGGAGACGGCGGCGGCCGAAGCCATCAGCGCCACCGAGGCCCAGCCCGCCCCCGAGAGGCTCCCCATCATCCAGAACATGGCAGCCCGGAAGGCGTCGGTTTCCTGGAAGGCGAGGAGCAGCAGGATACAGGCGTTGAAGAACGTGCCCGCGACCACGCCTGCCAGGAGGAGGACCCGCACGTCGAGACCGCCCCCGACCCGGGTGCCGATCCGGAGCACGAGCAGGATCGCCCCGAGGGCGCCGAGGAAAGCGGCCGCCGGCAGGCTCCACGCCGCGGCGGCCGTCCAACCGGCGGCGATCGCGGCCACGGCGCCGACCGCGGCCCCGCTCGAGACCCCCAGGACGTACGGCTCGGCCAGGGGATTTCGGAGGAGCGCCTGGAAGGTGGCTCCCGCCAGCGCGAGAGAGCCGCCGACCAGCGCCGCCAGGACGACCCGTGGGAGGCGGAGGTCGCGGACGATGGTGGCCACGGCGGGCTCCGCGTCGCCCCGCAACGCGGCGACGATCCCGGCCAGGTCGATCCCCACCGCGCCGAACCGCAACCCCGCCGTCAGGGCGAGCGCGAGCGCGAAGGCGAGCGCCGCCAGCCCCATCCCCCGCCACCGCGAATCCCCGGACGCCTTCACCGCGCCTCCGCCGGATGGACGGCCTCGAGGCCCTCGCGGAGAGCGCGCGCGGCCGCGCCCAGCCGCGGGCCCGGCCGGGCGAAGAGGTCGGCCGGGATCTCGACGAGCCTGCCGGTACGCACCGCCGTCAGCTCCCGCCAACCGGGAGTCGCGGCGAGGTCCTCCGCGTCCGGCAGGCCGTCGCCGACCGGCACGACGACCACGTCGGGATCCCGAGCCACCACCGCCTCCAGCGAGACCGCCGGCCATCGGGCGCGGAGATCCCCGAAGGCGTTCGTGCCGCCCGCGATGTCGATCGCCTCACCGATGAACGTCGATCGCCCGGCGGTCCGCGGCGGGTCGCCGGCCATCCAGTAGAAGACGGCGGGGCGCGCCCCTTCCCCGGCGCCCGCGGCCACCGCCGCCAGGCTGTCGCGGAGCGCTCCGGCGAGCGAGTCCGCGGCGTCGCCGCGCCCCAGCAACGCGCCGAAGCGGCGGATCGTCGTGAAGATCCCGGTGGTGTCCTGTATGTCGGCGAGATAGACGGGGATCCCGGCTCCGACGAGCGGCGAGGCCAGGCGGCCTTCGCGCGCGTTCCACGCGACGACCAGGTCGGGCTCGAGCGCCACGATCGACTCGATGCTCGGATCGAGCCCACCGCCCACGCTCGGCAGTCCGGCGAGCTCGGGAGCGTCGTCGTAGCGGGTGCGGGCCACGAGCCGGTCGGCCGCCCCGAGCGCCACCACGGTCTCGGTGACGCTCGGAACGAGCGACACGACCCGCCGGGCCGGCCGCTCGAGCCGAACGGCACGGCCGGCGTCGTCGACCACTTCGACGACGGCGGGGGTCCGCTCCGCTCCCGCGTCGACCTGGCGACCCGGCGTCTCCGTGCCGCCTCCGCACGCCGCCAGCGCGAGGACCGCGCCCCCCCACGCCGCGGACCTCGACGCTCGTGCCAGGAGCCTGTCCGAGCCATGGCCGAAAGTCATCCAGAGTCTCCGTCGACGCCCACGAAAAAAGCCCGCCTCCTCGCGGCAGGCGGGCCCGACCGGAAACCCCGGGCGTGTCGCCGGATCCCTCCCGCGAGGATCCCGTGCAACGGGGCTCCGAGGCAGGTCTCCTGGCTTCGGGCGGCGCCTCGATCGAGCGCCGTCCTTCACAGTGGCGGGGCCGCTGCGGATTCTCACCGCATTCCCGTATTCTCCCGCCGCCTCGTTTCCTCCGGACATCGGCCGGCGCGGCGGGCACCTCGAAGCGAGTTCGCGCGTCAGGTCATAGAACCGACTCTATCTCCGGTGGTCGCAGTGACTTCAGTCACAGGCTGAAACGGCCGAAGTCTTCGGGGTTCATCCGCCGGAGGTACTCCTTGAGGTCCTCCGGGTCGTACTCCGCCTCGTCGACCTCGCCCACCTCCTCGGCGGTGTGGTCGAGCAGGTCCTCGGCCGCGAAGATCGGCGCGTTGAGCCTCAGCGCCAGCGCGATCGAGTCGCTCGGCCGGGCGTCGATGGAGACGACGTCCTCGTCGTTCTGGACGAAGACCTGGGCGTAGTAGGTGTTGTTCTTCAACGCCCCGATCACGACCTGGGTCAGCTCCCCGTGGAGCGCGCGAACGAGGTTCTTCATCAAGTCGTGCGTCAGCGGACGGGAGAACTTCACGCCCGCCAGCTCGGTCGCGATGGCGCTCGCCTCGCTGGGTCCGATCCAGATCGGCAGGTACCGCTCGCCTTCCTTCTCCTTCAGGATCACGATGGGCGACTGTGTAGAGGAGTCGATCCCCAGGCTCGCGACCTTCACTTCGATGATGTCTGCTTCCATGCGAGCGCCTCCTTCGGGCCGGGTCGAAGACTATAGTACAGCCGCCCCGGACCCGGCACAACCGGAGGCCCCCGACCCCGGAAAGGGTCGTCCTCCACGGCCTCGGTTCGACCCCTACGTTCCCATCTCCCAGGACGCCAGGTAGCGCGCCTGCTCGGGGGTGAGCTCGTCGATCTCCACGCCCAGGCTCCTCAGCTTCAGAGCGGCGATCCGCCTGTCGATCGGCTCGGGGACGGGCTGGACGCCCTCGGTGAGCTCGTCGGGGCGAGTCACGATGTGCTCGGCCGCCAGCGACTGGTTGGCGAACGACATGTCCATCACGCTCGCCGGGTGTCCCTCGGCGGCGGCCAGGTTGATGAGCCGCCCCTCGCCGAGCACGAAGATCTTCTTCTCCCCCAGCGTGTACTCCTCGACGAACTCGCGGACGGCGCGCCTCGAGTCGGCCATCTCCGCCAGGACGTCGAGGTCGATCTCGACGTTGAAGTGGCCGCTGTTCGCCACGATCGCGCCGTCCTTCATGGCCTCGAAGTGCGGCTCGCGGATCACGTGGATGTCGCCGGTCACGGTGATGAAGACGTCGCCGATCTTCGCCGCCTCGGCCATCGGCATGACGCGATGGCCGTCCATCACGGCCTCGAGGGCCTTCAGCGGATCGACCTCGGTCACCACCACGTGGGCCCCCTGCCCCTGGGCGCGCTTCGCCACGCCCTTGCCGCACCAGCCGTACCCGGCGACCACGACCGTGGAGCCGGCGAGCAGCACGTTGGTCGCCCGTAGCACTCCATCGATGGTAGACTGGCCGGTCCCGTACCGGTTGTCGAACAGGTGCTTGGTGCTCGAGTCGTTGACGGCGATGACCGGGAACAGCAGCACGCCGCTCTTCTCCATCGACTTGAGCCGGATCACGCCCGTGGTGGTCTCCTCGGTGGACGCCTTGACGCCCTTGACGATCCGCTGGCGCTCAGCCTCGCCGAGCGAGGTCGCCCACGCCCGGACGACCGGGTGGAGGTCGTCGTACCGCTCGAGGCCGATCATGTGGAGCGCGCCCACGACGTCGGCGCCGTCGTCCATCGTCACCTGCGGCTCGTGAGCCAGCGCGGCCCGGATGTGTTCGTAGTACGTGTCGTCGTCCTCGCCCTTGATCGCGTACACCTGGACCCCGTGGTCGCGGACCAGGTGGGCCGCCACGTCGTCCTGGGTCGAGAGCGGGTTGGAAGCGCACAGCGCCACGTCGGCGCCGCCCCGCACCAGCGTGATCATGAGGTTGGCGGTCTCGGAGGTGACATGGAGGCAGGCGGAGATCCGCACGCCGTCGAGCGGCTTCTCCTCCTCGAATCGGTCCCCGATCATCCCGAGCACCGGCATGTTGCGCCCCGCCCACTCGGTGCGGAGGGCGCCTCGATCGGCGAGTCCGATGTCCTTGATGTCGCAGGGCACGCGGGCGGTCCTGGTTTTGTCGCTCATCGTCCTCTCTCCTCGGTTCCTGGAATCTCTACCACGCTACACTCCCAGCGCCGTCCTCAGGTCCTCGACCCGATCGCTGCGCTCCCACGTGAAGAAGCCGTTCTCGGGGACGCGCCCGAAGTGGCCGTACGCAGCCGTCTTCCGAAAGATGGGGCTGCGGAGGCCGAGGGCGTCGATGATCGCCCGGGGCCTGAGGTCGAACACTTCGCTCACCGCGTCGGCGATCATCGCGTCGGGGAGCTCGCCGGTGCCGAAGGTGTCGACCATCACGCTCACCGGATCCACCACGCCGATCGCGTAGGCGACCTGGACCTCGCATTGCCGGGAGAGTCCCGTGGCCACCACGTTCTTCGCGATCCATCGGGCGGCGTACGCTCCCGATCGATCGACCTTGGTGGCGTCCTTCCCGCTGAACGCTCCGCCGCCGTGACGCCCGACCCCGCCATAGGTGTCGACGATGATCTTGCGGCCGGTGATTCCCGCGTCTCCTTGAGGGCCGCCGACGACGAACCGTCCGGTCGGATTGACGTAGATCCTGATCTCGTCCCGGGCGTACATCGCCTCCGGGAGGACCGGGACGATCACCTCCTCGCGGATCCCCTCCTGGATCGCCTCCGGCGAGATCTCGTCCTCGTCGCCGGTCTGGGTGGACACCACCACCGTCTTGATCTCCTTCGGCTCGCCACCGTCGTACTCCACGGTGACCTGGCTCTTGCCGTCCGGGCGGACCCACGGAAGCGTGCCGTCCTTCCGCTTCGCCGCCAGCCGCCGGGTGAGGGCATGGGCCATCGAGATCGGCAGCGGCATCAGCTCCTCGGTCTCGGTGCATGCGAATCCGAACATCATCCCCTGGTCGCCGGCGCCCTCGCGATCGACGCCCCGGCTGATGTCGAGCGACTGCCGGTCGAGGGAGACGAGCACCCCGCACGTCTTGTAGTCGAACCCCATGGCGGCGTCCGTGTAGCCGATGTCCTGGACCGTGTCGCGGACCACCTCGGTCACCGGGATGTAGGTCTCCGTCGTGACCTCGCCGGCCACCACGACCAGCCCGGTCGTCACCAGCGTCTCGCACGCCACCCGGCTCGATGGATCCTCCTTCAGGGCCGCGTCCAGGACCCCGTCGGAGATCTGGTCGGCCATCTTGTCGGGGTGACCTTCGGTCACCGATTCGGAGGTGAAGAGGTATCGATCCGTTCGCACGTTCGGATCCTCCCGTGTCGGTGAGGTGGAGGGGGTGGTCTTCAGCATGTGATCTCCGAGCCGTCGCCGAGGTCCAGGGACAGGGAACGCCCCTCGACCACCACGTCCGGGCCCAGGATCGAGCGCTCCAGCACGGCGTCCTCGACGCGGACTCGCTCCGCCAGGATCGCGTCGCGCACGACGGCGTTCCGGACCGTGGAACCCTTCATCAGGGTCACGTGCGGTCCGAGGACGGCGTTGTCGACCGTGCAGTCGGGGCCGATCCAGACCGGGGGAACGAGGACCGCCGCCGCGCCATGAAGGTCGTCCGGGATCGCGGGCGCCCGGCGGTCGAGGAGCGCGCGGTTGGTGGAAAGGAGCGTCTCCGGCTTTCCGCAGTCGAACCAGTCGCCGATCTCGAAAGGGGCGAACGGCTCGCCGGCCTCGATCATCCGCTGGAGCGCGTCGGTCAGCTGATATTCGCCGCGGGTGGTCTCGTCCCGATCGACGAGACCGGCGATGGCCGACCGCAGCGTCTCGCCCGCGGTGACCCAGTAGAGTCCCACCAGCGCGAGGTCGGTCGGCGGGTTCGCGGGCTTCTCGACCAGGCGCACGACCCGCTCTCCCGATTCGTCCAGCTCCACGATCCCGAACCGCTCGGGGTCGGGAACCCGGCGGACGCCGAGGACGTGCACGTCGCTCTCGACCACCGTCTCGTAATCGACGTCGAAGACGGTGTCGCCGAGGATCACGAGGACGGGCTCGTCGTCTCCCTCGTCCAATGCCTGGAGCACGGCGTGCCCGAGACCGAGCTGCTCCTCCTGCCAGACGAGCCGGATCGGGAGCCCGACGAACGACTCGCGGGCGTAGTCGCCCACCGTCTCGCCCATGTACCCGACCACCAGGCGAATCTCGTCGGCGCCCAGGCCGGCGATGTCCTCCAGGATGTGGCCGATGATCGGTCGCCCGGCAACGGGCAGCATCACCTTCGGCCGGGTGAACGTGTGGGGCTGGAGGCGGGTTCCCTGCCCCGCCGCGGGGATCACGATCTTCACGGGCTCTCCGACTCGATCTCGGGTTCGCCGACCGCTCCGGGCGAGCGCGGGTGGGCGGACGGGCCGTCCCGGCCGAGCTCGGCCTTGAGCGTGTCGATGGACTGGACCGGGCTGGGATCGCGCCCGGCGATCACGCAGCGCGTCAGCACGGCGAGCATCACGTCGCGCCCCTCCTGCTTCTCCGACCAGCGTGGATCGTTCAGCAGGCGTTGGAGGAATGCCAGCTCGCGGTCCTTCATGCCGCTGATGGCGGCGTCGCGGATGTACTGGTCGTCGGCGGATGCGGTGATGACATCCACCAGCGCCGCCTGCGCGGCCAGCTCGGGAGCGCCGGTCTCCTGGGCGATCGTGGCGGCCCCCCGGCACGCATCCAGCGCGCCCATGACGTCGCCGGTCAGCTCGAGCGCGCGGCCAAGCTCCACCAGCAGCGGCCCCCGGTCGTTGTCGGCGAGCTCGCCTGCGCCGACGTCGAGCGCCAGGCGGAACAGTCGTGCGCCCTCCT
>JAHWKZ010000120.1 GCA_019347645.1 Gemmatimonadota bacterium
CGTCTGTACGGACCCCCACTCGTTCAACACCATCAAGAACGAGTACCCGGACGTCGACTTCGCGGAGTTCGCCGACGACCCCGTGATGCCGTTCGACTACGACGAGGAGTGGAACGCCGACGGCGAGGTGGGGGTCTTCCACTGGACCCAGGTCGTCGCCGACCTGGCCCACGCGGGTCGCCTCGAACTCCGCGGCGACGAACTCGACTACACCGTCACCTACCACGACCCCTGCCACCTGATCCACGGACAGCGGGTGGCCGAGGCGCCGCGCCTGCTGCTCGGCGCCATCCCGGGCCTGAACGTGGTACCGCTGCCCGAATCGACCCGCTGCTGCGGATCGGCCGGGGTCTACAACCTGACCCACCCGCGCGCGTCGGAGGACATGCTGCGACGAAAAGTCTTCAACGTGGCCGAGACGGGTGCGGAGCTGGTCGTGACCGGCAACGCGGGGTGCATGGTCCAGATCGCGCGCGGCCTCGCGGAGACGGGGTCGCCGGTCCGCGTGCTCCACCCCGTGTCCCTGCTGAGGGCGGCGTACGAGCTGCCGCCCTTCCTGCCGCGCTGATCTATCGTCCGTCGCCCTCCGCGTCCGCCTCCTCGTCCAGATCGGCCAGTACCTCCCGGGCGCGGCCGGCGTTCTCCTCGGCGACGACGATCCGAGCCGGGCCGAGGATGCCGGGATACATGCCCCCGGCGTCGTCGCCCACCACCACGGCGTCGATCCCGGCGTCCTCGAGAAAGCCGGCGGCCATGTCGGCCTGGTGGCGATAGGGATATCGCGCCACCTCGACGGGACGGCTCATCCCGTCTTCGTCGAGTGGATCTCCATGTGCTTGAACGCCTCGCTGTCGGGGCCATCCATCCACGACTCGTAGTGGATGGTTCCGTCGTCGAGGAACGTCATGGTGGACTTCATCTCGATCGTGGCGCCGCTCATCGGGTCGATCGACGTGCCCTCCAGGGTGAGCGTCTTCGTCTCCGGGTCGTACGCCCCCCACGAGTCCATCGGGCCCGTCGACATGTTGTCGATCCATACGGAAAAGTACTTCTTCTTCAGGTTGTCGTAGCCGATCATGTCCCGGCCTTCGAAGGGCATGCCCATGAAGTCGCCGGTGTAGTCGCTCTGGACGTAGCGGCCGCCCATCACCCACCTCGACTCGCTGGTGGCCGTCATCTTCGTCGGCTCGGCATCCGGGGTCTGCCAGAAGGTGAGGTCGTGGCTCCAGCTTCCCACCAGGGGGCTCAGCACCTCGTGGTGCTCGTTCGGCGAGGTGGTGGCCATCCACGCCGCCATCTCTTCCTGGCTCATCTCCTGGGCCCGCGGCATCGGCGGCAACGACAGGTGCGCCACCCACGCGAGCGCGACGATCGCGATCGCCCGCTTCATTGATCTCTCCTTTTTCGAGGTTCGTGTCACGGGCCGGCGAGCGCCGGCCGTCCAGAGGATCGCCGGCGCGGGTGCGGGGGTCAAGCCTACCGCTCCCCCTCCTCGTACTCCACCGCGTCCGATCGGCGGAAGATCCGGTCGATCACGCGCCGTTTCGGGTCGCCTCCGGGCGGGGCCCCCACCATGGCGTAGAGCTTGTCGGAATCGGGATACTCGATCACCTCGGGCTCGATCATCGTGGAGACGGCGAAGTACTCCAGCGCCCCGTCCCCGGTGTTCAGCAGCCCGTGGGCCCCGACGATCCCCGGCGGGCACCCGAACGCGTCTCCCGGCGAGAGCTTCCGCGTCCCTTCCAGCGTTCGCAGCTCGCCGTAGCCGGTGCGGACGAAGAACGCCTCCTCGTTCACGTGGTGGAAGTGGAACGGGTATGGCCGCTCGCCCGGTTTCAGGCGGTAGAGGCTGTAGCCGAGCCGCTCGCCGCCCGCCGCGCGTGAAAGGCGCTTCCTCTCGCCGTGGAAGAGGGTGCCGCCGAACGCCTCCCAGGCGACGTCGCGGATGGAGGAGATCCGCGGATCGGCCGCCGCAGCCGCCTCCGGGGCCTCCCCGAGCGGCTCGTCGACGGTCTCTCCCTCCCAGACATCGACGATCCGGTCGCCGGAGAGGACGAGGTCGTCGACGCTCTCTCCGCCCTCGCCCCCGCTCCGCATCCGGTAGATCCGCTTCTCCGAGTCGGGATGGCCGATCACGTCGCGGTCCTCCACGGTCTCGGCCACGAAGAGATGAGCGGGGCTCGAGCCGCGGTTGACGAGCTGCCAGGCGCTCGACGCCCGGGGTGGCAGCGCCACCACGTCGCCGGCCGTGAGCGCGTGCTCGGGGCCGCCGAGGCGGATCCAGCACTCGCCGCCGAGCACGAACACCATCGCCTCCGCGACCAGATGGAAGCGATACGGGCCGTCGGCCTTCCCGGGGGGCAGGATCAGGGTGCCGTAGCGGAGCTTCTCGGCGTCCAGCCTCTCCGACAGCGCTCCCCTGCGGACCTCGAAGCGCACGCCCCGGGACTCCGTCTCGTGCTCGATGGAGGCCAGGTTGACGGTCTTCACGCTCACGGTCTAGCTTCCATTTCCTCATGCCGAATCGCAAAGAGATCGAGCGCGCCATCGACGCCGTCTTCTCGGAGACCGACCTCAACCGGGCCGGGCTCAAACAGCGGCGGGCGCTCAAGCTCCTGGACCAGGGAGTGTGGGAGGGCAGCGTGACGCCGTTCTACCAGGCGCGCGCGGAGCAGCGGATCAACTCCTTCCTCCGCACGCTCTGGCACGAGGCCACGATCGAGCGGGTCAGGAACCCGCAGGAGTAGGCCGGGCCGCCGGAGGACGCCGACGCCCATCGCTACCGGGCCGCTTCCTCGTACACGGTCTCGCCGCCGATCACCGTCCGCAGGACCCGGATCGTCCAGATCTCCTCGGTGGGCGCGGCCATGGGGTCGCGGTCGAGGATCAGGAAATCGGCGCGCTTGCCGACCGAGAGCGAACCGACTTCGTCCGCCATGCCGGCGGCCGCGGCGGCGTCGCGGGTGAAGCACGCCATCGCCTCCTCGCGGGTCATCCGCTCCTCCGGGCGCCATCCCCCCTCGGGCCACCCCTCCCGGTCCTGCCGGGTCACCGCGGCGTACAGGCCGTGGAACGGGTTCGCCTTCTCGACCGGGAAGTCGCTTCCGCAAGCGAGCTCGACTCCCGCCTCGCGAAGTCTCCGCCAGGCGTAGGCCCCCTCGATCCGCTCGGGTCCCACCCGGTCCTCGGCCCAGTACATGTCGCTGGTCGCGTGGGTCGGCTGAACCGAGGCGATCACGTCGAGCTCGGCGAAGCGCGGGATGTCGTCCAGCGCGATCACCTGGGCGTGCTCGATTCGGGACGGGGGCCCGTCCCCGTCGAGACGGCCGCGCTCGATCGCCTCGAGCGCCACCCGGTTGCCGCGGTCACCGATCGCGTGGATCGCCGGCTGGAGGCCGAGCTCGAGCGCGCGGATCGCATGGGCGGCGAGCGTATCGGGGTCGGTCACCAGCAGACCCCGGTTGTCCGGGTCGTCGCTGTAGGGCTCGAGCAGCGCCGCTCCGCGGCTCCCCAGCGCCCCGTCGGCGAAGAGCTTCACGCCCACGACGCGGAGCCGGTCGGTGGCCGGGGTCGAGGCGTCCCCTTCGGCGGCCCACCACTCGACGGGCTCGCCGTCGGAGAGATAGACGGCGATCCGGGTCTGCAACCGCCCCTCGGAGTCCCAGCGGCGGTAGAGCTCGACCGTGACCGGACCC
>JAHWKZ010000121.1 GCA_019347645.1 Gemmatimonadota bacterium
AGAGGTAGCCGGGGGCGCAGACCTCGTCGAAGACCCCGAAGTCCCCGTCGTCCATGCCCCGGATCAGGCGGCGGACGGTCTCCCTGTTCGGGTCACCCATGCGTCGGCGCTCCACGGTCGGGAGGAGGCTCCCCCGGTTCCCGATGGACATCTCGAATCCGCCCTGGGTGGACGGGATCTTTCATAGATACACCGGGTGTGGTCGTAAATCCAGAGGGACGGACGACCTGCCCTCATTCCTTCAGCGCTTCCCGCAGGTCCCGCCCGTTCATGGCCTCGGGCTTCTCGATCCCCTGCAAGGCCAGCAACGTCGGCACGGCGTCGCGCAGCGATCCGCCGTCGCGGAGCGACCCGCGTGCGCCTTCGGACACGAGCAGGCACGGGACGGGGTTGGTGGTGTGGGCCGTGTGGGGGGAGCCGTCGGCCTGGACCAGCGTCTCGGCGTTGCCGTGGTCGGCGAGGATGAGCAGCGCCCCGTCGGGCGCGGCGTCGCGGAACGCGCTCACCACCCGGCCCAGGCACTCGTCGGTGGTCTCCACCGCCACGATCGCCGCGTCCAGGATCCCGGTGTGGCCCACCATGTCCGGATTGGCGTAGTTGAGCACGAAGACGTCGGGGGGATCGGACCGGAGACGCTCCACCAGCCGGTCGGTCACCTCGCGGGCGCTCATCTCGGGCTGGAGGTCGTAGGTGGCCACCTGCGGCGACGGGACGAGGATCCGGTCCTCCCCCTCGTACTCCGCCTCCCGGCCGCCGTTGAAGAAGTAGGTCACGTGGGCGTACTTCTCGGTCTCGGCGATCCGCAGGTTCGTGCACCCGGCGCGCTCCCAGACGTCGCCCGCCACGTCCGACGACTCCTTCGGTTCGAACAGGACCGGCAGGTCGAACCTCCGATCGTACTGCGTCATCGTGATCCACAGCAGATCGGCCGGGGGCTCGCGATCGAAGCCCTCGAAGCCCTCCTCGGTGAACGCGCGGGTGAGCTGGCGGGCGCGGTCGGCGCGGAAGTTGAAGAAGACGACGACGTCCCCGCTCTCGATCCGCGGCGTGTCCTCGATCACGATCGGCTTGACGAACTCGTCGGTGACCTCCGCCTCGTAGGAAGCGCGAAGCCCGGCCACGGGGTCCTTCACCGTCCGCTCGGCCCGGCCCCGGGTCAGCGCCTCGTAGGCGACGCGGGTGCGGTCCCAGCGGCGGTCCCGGTCCATCGCGTAGTAGCGCCCGACCACGGTGGCGACGACACCGACCCCCGCCGCCTCGATCGCGTCCCGCACCGCGACGAGGAAGCCGGCTCCGCAGGTCGGCGAGGTGTCGCGACCGTCGGTGAAGGCGTGGACCGCGACCCGCTCGAGTTGCTCGCGGCGGGCGAACTCGAGAAGCGCGATCAGGTGGTCGAGGTGGCTGTGGACGCCCCCGTCGGAGACGAGCCCGATCAGGTGGAGAGTGGCGCCCCTCCGTACGCGCTCGGCTGCGCGCCGCAGCGGCTCCTTCTCGAACAGCTCGCCCGACTCGATCGCCTCGTCGACCCGCAGGATGTCCTGCTTCACGACGCGCCCGGCGCCGAGGTTCAGGTGCCCGACCTCGGAGTTGCCCATCATCCCGTCGCGGAGCCCCACCGCCCGGCCCGAGACGTCGAGCGTGGTCCGGGGATACTTCTCCCACAGCTCGTCGAAGACCGGGGTGCGGGCGAGGGCGACCGCGTTCCCCCCGCGCGACTCGCGCAGCCCCCAACCGTCGAGGACGATCAGCCCGACCCTGCGACAGCCCAACTATATCCCGATCTTCTTCTTGCCCTTCTCCACCCAGTCCTCCGCCTGGTCGCTCGCCTCGTCCCACCATTTGCCGCTCTTCTTCGCGAGCTTCTTGCGGGTCCGGTCGCCCCGCTCCGGCGCGTACAGCACCGCGAGCACCCCGCCCAGCAGCACGCCGAGCAAGAGCCCTCCCATGAATCCGTTTCCGTCTCGCATGATCACTCCTCCTCCTGAGGATGCGCGGCCCCGACTTCGGATTCGGCCTCCTCCCGGAGCGCCGCGATCACCGCGTCCGCCCGGGCGTAGAGGTCCTCCAACGTCCCGTCGTTGACGATAACGTAATCGCTCTCGTCGATCTTGTCGGTGTCTGACAGTTGCGCGGCCATGATCGCCTCGATGCGCTCGTCCGGGAGGCTCCGCTCGCGCCGGAGCCGGACCTTGCGGGTCTCCCTCGGCGCCGTCACCAGGACGACCCGGTCCAGCGCCTCGTTCAGGTGGAACTCGAAGACGAGGGCGGCGTCGACGATCGCCCGCTCCTCGCCGCGCTCGTCGAGCCCGGACAGCGCGTCGTCCAGCCGCTCGAGCAGCGGTGGATGGACGATGTCGTTCAACCGCTCGACGCCCTCCGACGTGGCGAACGCCCGCTCGCCGAGGAGACGGCGGTCGATCTCCTCGTCGGGGTCGAGGATACCCCCGCCGAACTCCTTCACCAGCTCCGCCCGGACGGCGGCGTCGTCGGCGAGGACCGCGTGGCCGATCGCGTCGGCGTCGATCACCGGCACCCCCGCCCTGCGCCAGCGTTCGGCGACCGTCGTCTTCCCGCTGGCCACGTTGCCCGTCAGCCCCACCGTCAGCATCGCTTCCTCCCTCACTTCGCGTCGTACCACGTCGTCCCGGTCCCGATCTCGACGACCACCGGGACGTCGAGATCGATCGCGGCCTCCATCTCCTCGCGGACGAGCTCGGCCAGTGATCCGGTGGATTCCTCCTCCACCTCGAACACCAGCTCGTCGTGCACGGTGAGGAGCATCCGCGCCGGGAGGGCCTCCTCGGCCATTCGGCGGTGGACGCGGATCATGGCGATCTTCAGCAGGTCGGCCGCCGTCCCCTGGATCGGGCTGTTGATCGCCGCCCGCTCGGCGAACGATCGGACGTTCCAGTTCTTGCTGTGGATCTCCGGGAGGTATCGCCGACGACCCAGCAGCGTCGTCACGTACCCTTCCTGCCGGACGCGCTCGATGGTGTCCTCCTGGTAGCGCTTCACGTCCGGGAAGCGCCGGAAGTAGCCGTCGATGAACGCCCTGGCCTCGCTCTGCTCGATCCCGAGCCGGCGAGCGAGCCCGAACGGACCCATCCCGTAGACCACGCCGAAGTTGACCTCCTTGGCGCGGGTCCTGAGCAGGTCGTTCACCTTCTCGGGCTCCACCCCGAAGATCAGCGCCGCGGTCTGGCGGTGGATGTCCTGGCGCTCTCGGAAGGCGTCGACGAGGGCGGCGTCGCCGGAGAGGTGGGCCAGGATCCTCAGCTCGATCTGGGAGTAGTCGCTGACCAGCAGCGTCCAACCCTCCTCGCTCGCCACGAATCCCTTGCGGATCTCCCTGCCCAACGTGGTGCGGACGGGGACGTTCTGGAGGTTCGGCTCGCTGGAGGAGAGACGCCCGCTCGCGGCCACGGTCTGGTTGAAGGAAGTGTGGAGCCGACCGGTGCGGGGGTGGATCGCCGCCGGCAGGGCGTCGACGTACGTCGACTTCAGCTTGGCCAACTCCCGCCACTCGAGACACCGCCGCGGGAGGTCGTGCTGGGCGGCGAGCGTCTCGAGGACCTCGGCGTCGGTCGAGTAGCCGGTCTTCGTCCGCTTCACCACCGGCAGTCCGAGGCGCTCGAAGAGGATCTCGGCGA
>JAHWKZ010000122.1 GCA_019347645.1 Gemmatimonadota bacterium
GAGGCCGTCTTCGGCGAGTGCGAGATGGTCCTGAAGGTGAAGGAGCCCCAGCCCGAGGAGTACGCGCGGATGCGCGAGGGGCAGGTCGTCTTCACCTACTACCACTTCGCGGCCAGCCGCGAGCTGACCGAGGGCGTCCTGGACTCGGGGGCCGTGGCGATCGCCTACGAGACGGTCGAGGAGGCCGACGGCTCGCTCCCACTGTTGATCCCGATGAGCGAGGTGGCGGGCCGGATGGCGGTCCAGGAGGGCGCCAAGTACCTCGAGAAGCTGATGGGCGGCCGCGGGGTCCTGCTAGGCGGGGTGCCCGGCACCCCGCCGGCCGAGGTGGTGGTGATCGGCGGTGGGGTCGTGGGGACCAACGCGGCCACGATCGCCGCCGGCATGGGCGCCCGGGTGACGATCCTGGACATCGACCTGGACCGTCTCCGCTATCTCGACGAGGTGATGCCGGCGAACGTCGAGTGTCTCTTCAGCGATCCGTACACGATCCGCGACCTCCTGCCGCGGGCGGACCTGCTGATCGGGGCGGTGCTCCTGCCCGGGGCGAAGGCGCCCAACCTGGTCACCACCGGCGACCTCGCCTCCATGAAGGACGGGGCGGTGATCGTCGACGTGGCGGTGGACCAGGGCGGGTGCATCGAGACGTGCCGGCCGACGACGCACGAGGATCCGGTCTACGTGGTCGACGGGGTCGTGCACTACTGCGTGGCCAACATGCCCGGCGCGGTGCCCCGCACCTCGACGATCGCTCTCACGAACGCCACGCTGCCCTACGTGCGCAGGATCGCCGCGAGGGGATGGCGGGAGGCGTGCCGGAACATCGACTCGCTGAAGAAGGGGCTCAACGTGGTGGGCGGCAAGGTGGTGTATCCAGGCGTCGCCGAGGCGTTCGATCTGCCGTACCACGACCCCGACGAGGTCCTGGTGGCATGACCGTCGACTCGGAGACCCTCCAGATGCAGGTCGCCCGGCTCGGCGATCACGAGCTGCCGCTGCCGGACTACGCCACGCCCGGCTCGGCCGGGCTGGACCTGCGCTCCGCCACCGACCATCGGCTCGAGCCGGGCGAGCGGACGCTGGTCGGTACCGGATTCGCCATCGCGCTGCCCTCCACCTGCGAGGGGCAGGTCCGGCCCCGCTCGGGGCTGGCCGCGCGGCACGGGGTCACCGTGCTGAACGCTCCCGGCACCGTCGACGCCGACTACCGCGGCGAGGTGAAGGTGCTGCTGATCAACCTCGGCGAGGATCCGATCGAGATCCGGACCGGCGATCGCATCGCACAGCTCGTCGTCGCGCCGGTCCACCGGGCCCGTCTGGTCGAGGTCGGCGAGCTGTCCGACACGACCCGCGGCGCCGGTGGATTCGGCTCCACCGGGCGAAGGTAGGAGGCCGTCGGGATGTTCGGGTTCCTTCGTCGCGTCGGCTCCGGCGGTGCGTTCCTCTCCAGCGAGGTATCCGTCGACCTCGGCACCGCGAACACCCTGATCTACGTCAAGGGGAGGGGGATCGTCCTCAACGAGCCCTCGGTGGTGGCCGTCGACAGCGACACCGCGGAGATCCTCGCCGTGGGCCTCGAGGCGAAGAAGATGATAGGCCGCACCCCGGGCGGCATCGTCGCCGTCCGTCCGCTCAAGGACGGCGTGATCGCCGATTTCGACATGACCGAGAAGATGCTCCGCGACTTCCTGGAGCGGGTGCTGAGGAACCGGTTCATGCCGATCCGACCCAAGGTCCTGATCAGCGTCCCGAGCGGGATCACCGAGGTCGAGAAGCGGGCCGTCCACGACTCCGCCGAGTCGGCCGGCGCCAAGGAGGTCTATCTGGTCGCCGAGCCGATGGCCGCGGCGATCGGCGTCGGGCTGCCGGTCGAGACGCCCACCGGGAACATGGTGATCGACATTGGCGGGGGGACGACCGAGATCGCCGTCATCGCGCTTTCCGGCATCGTCAGCGACACCTCGATCCGCGTCGGCGGCGACGAGTTCGACGAGGCGATCCTGCACTTCCTCCGCAAGTCGTACAACATCCTGATCGGCGAGCCGACCGCCGAGCTCGTCAAGATGACGATCGGATCGGCGTACCCCGGCGGCGAGGAGCGGGAGATGGAGGTGAAGGGGCGCGACATCGTGAGCGGCATTCCCAAGACGGTGAAGGTGAACTCGGCCGAGGTCCGCGAGGCGATCCAGGAGCCGGTGGCCGCCGTGGTGGATGCCACCCTCCAGGCGCTCGAGCGCACCCCGCCCGAGCTCGCGAGCGACATCGTCGACCGCGGGATCGTGATGACCGGGGGCGGGGCGCTGCTCGCCGGGCTCGACTCGCTGCTGCGCGAGAACACGAGCCTTCCGATCAACGTCGACGAGGAGCCGCTGACGTGCGTGGTGCGGGGCACCGGCCGCATCCTGGACGACCCGCACAAATACCGCGGCGTTCTGGTCCGCTCCCGGCACCGTTGATCCCGGGTCTTCGCTCCGACCGGGGAAGGGCGAGTGGCCGCTCTTAGAACCGGTCGTCGGCCCGAGATCGTGGCCGCGGCGCTCGTCGCCGCTTCGGTGGTCATCCTCGCGCTACCCGAGCCCACGCAGAACAGCCTCGCCCGGCGGGCCAACCACGTTGTGCTGCTGCCGCTCGCGCGGGTGCGGGCGGCGCTGTCGGGCTACGTCCGGCTGCGCGACGAGAACGCGCGACTCCACGATGCGCTCGGCAGGGCGCGGCTGGAGCTCGCGGAGACGCGGACCCTCCGGGCCCAGAACCGGGAGCTGCGGCGGCTCCTGGACTTCCGGGCCAACCAGCCGGTGCGCCTGCTGCCCGCGCGCGTGATCGATCGGGACTTCGGGACCCTTCCCACCACCTTCGTGATCGACGCGGGCAGCGAGGACGGCGTGGAGGAGAACCTTCCCGTCGTCACCTCCGAGGGGCTGGTGGGGAAGACGGTCGACGTGGGGCTCGGCTCCACCCAGGTGATGCTCTACACCCACCCCGAGTTCAGCGCCAGCGCGCTGCTGGTCGGGGGCGACCACCTGGAGTACGGTATCGTCCGGCCCGCGCCGGACGGCCGGCTCCGCCTCTTCCTGCCGCTGCGATCGTACTCGGAGGCCGGGGAGACGATCGTGACCTCGGGCTACGGCGGCGTGTTCCCGCGCGGGATCGCGATCGGACGCGTCTCGCAGACGCACGAGGACGACCGGCTGGGCCTGCAGCGGATCGACAGCGTCGAGCCGGTGGTGGACCTCGGGCGGGTGAGCGCGGTCTTCGCGATCTCGCGCGAGGGGGATCCCAATCGGTCGGCCGGGGAAGTGACGCGCCTCTTCTGGCCGGGCTACGCGTATCCCCCGATGGCCGGCGAGACGTTCGGCCGCGCCGACACCGCGGCGGTCGCCGACACCACGGCCCGCGAGACGTCCGGCCGCGCCGACACCACCGCGGCGGCCGATACCACGGCCGGCGAGGACGCCTCGGGGACCCCCGCGCCGTGAGCTGGACGGTCGCCGAGCGCGCCGGGGTCCCGGTCGTGTCCGGCGCCCGCATCGCGGTCCTCTTCGCATTATGCGTGCTGGGTGCGCTGATTCTCGAGGATCCGCTCGCCGTCGCGGGCGCCGCTCCGGACTTCC
>JAHWKZ010000123.1 GCA_019347645.1 Gemmatimonadota bacterium
GCCGGAGCGACGCTCGCCGCAGCGAGCGCAGCCAGGGCAAGGCCGAGCCGGCGCATCAGTCGAGCTTCGCCCGCAGGCGCTCGTTGACGATCTTGGGGTTGGCCTTGCCGCCCATCGCCTTCATCACCTGGCCGACGAAGAAGCCGAACAGCGGCGCCTTGCCGCCTTTATACTCGGCTACCTTGTCGGGGTTGGCGGCGATTACCTGGTCGACGGCGGCGTCGATCGCTCCGGTGTCCAGAGCCTGGGCGGGAAGGCTGGCCGGGATCGTGAGGGCCGACAGGGCCAGGACCGATCCGGTCACCGTCCGCGTCGTCTTCGTCATCGGTTCCTCCTTGTGATCGATGCAGATCCCATTCATATTGAATAGACGTTCACAATATTGAATGTTAATTCACTTTGTCAAGGAGGGGCGGAGCGATGGTGCCGCGCGTCACTCAGGCGCACCTGGACGCCCGCCGCGTCGAGATCCTGACCGCGGCGTTCCGGTGCTTCTCGAGGAAGGGGCTCCACGGCACGACGATGCAGGAGATCGCCGACGAGGCGGCGCTGAGTGCCGGGGCGATCTACCGCTACTTCGACGGGAAGGAGGCGCTGATCGAGGCGCTGGCGGAGGAGTCCGCCGCGCGGCGGTCGCACGCGCTGCGCGCCCTCGAGCCCGGCGGCGGAGCCGAGGCACTCGCCGACGCGGTGGCGAACATGATGGCCGGTCTCGATTCCCGTCAGGCGGAGGTCTCGGTGCGGCTGGACGTCCGGCTGTGGGCCGAGGCGCTGGACCACGCGGAGGTCCGGGCGACGGCACGCGAGGCGTTCGCGAGCGTGCGCGAGCCCGTGGCGGAGTACGTCCGGGACGAGCGGGACGCGGAACGGATGCGCGCGGACATCGATCCGGACGCCATGGGGAACCTGGTCATCTCGCTCCTGACCGGGATCGAGCTCCAGCGCGCGCTGGAGGAAGAGAGCGACCTCGACGCGTACCGTGCCACCGTACGGGCGTTGCTGACCGGCGCGGGCGGCGATCCACGAGGTTGATCCAGGATCGCGCGAGGCCGACTCCAACCGTTGGTTCACCCTGGGACTGAACCGGGTCTTCGAACCGGATATCGCCGCCACACCGGATGTGGCGGAGCCGTGAGATCCGCGGCCCTGAACGCGAAGCGGCCCCGCCGGGGTGGGGCCGCTCACGTGGTGCGCCGGGAGACGCCCGCCGCTCGGTTCCGTGGCGCCTACTGCGGGAAGATCCCCCCGCCCTCGTCGCCAGTATCGGGCCGAGGCTGCCGGACCTTCGGTGTCTTGCCGAAGGTGTACTGGAACGTGAGCTGGGCGGCCCGGGCGTCGAAGTCCCGCTCGGTGATCTGGAAGAGGTTCTCGTCGCCCGCCTCGACGCGGAACCCCATCGTCGCGAACGGGTCGATGACGCGGAGGGTCAGGCTGGCCGCCTGGGTGATCTTCTGCTGGAGCGTGAAGGCGGTCATCTTGAACGACGAGAACTTCCCCGTCTCGAACTCCATCGGCGCGCGGTAGAACATCATCCCCTGGAGCGTGGTGCTCGGGGTGAGCCTGTAGGAGCCGTTCACCCGCCCCGACCACGTCACCGCGTCGCTCGAGAGGTCGGTCACCGAGCCGCCGTCGGTCTTCATCTTGAACACGTTGAAGCTCGCGAAGCCGTTGAACGGCCCCTTCCGGATCGAGCCGTTGACGTCGACCCCGTACGAGTCGCTCCGGTCGAGGTTCTCGAAGGAGACCGTCGTCACCTCGCGGCCATCGACCACGGCGTCGGTGTCGACGACGAACCGGATCACGTCCGTCGTGTGGCGGTAGTAGGGCGTCACCTGGATCGAACCCAGCGCGCCCGACCGCGTGTAGCCGAGCTCGAAGGCGTTCGTGTACTCGGGGTCGAGCTCGGGGTTTCCGAGGAACACGTTCTGGGTGTCGAAGAAGACCGGGAACGGATTGAGTTGCTGGGTCCCCGGTCGATCGACCCGCCGCGAGAACGACGCCTTGAGCTGCGTCGTCTCGTTCGCGTTCCACACCGCGATCGCGCTCGGGAACAGGCTCGTGTAGTCGTGGGGGAAGCTCTCGTCGGCGAGCGCGAAGTCCTGGCTCGCGTACTCGGCCCGGAGGCCCCCCTGCAGCTCCACCGTCCCGAGGTTGCGGGTCACCACGCCGTAGACGGCCTGGACCTGCTCCTCGAACGTGAAGGCGTTGCTGAGCTCCGGGTCGGGCGTGAGGACACCCGAGCCGAGCTCGTCCTCGAGGACCGTGTAGTCCCGGTCCAGCCATCGCGCGGTCCCCTTGTAGCCGGTCTCGAGTTTGGTGAATTCGCCGAGCGGGCGCGTGTAGTCGAGCTGGCCCACCAGCTCGTTGTCGAGCGCGTCGACGTTCTGGCTTTCGATCTCGATCCTCGCGGAGGGGTCCGTGGCCGATTGGCGCCACAGCAGCGTGCTCTCGTCGTCGTCGGAACGGTTGAATCGGATCTCGGAGCTCAGCTCGTGCTTCCGCGGCTCCCACGTCCGCTTGTGTCCCAGCGTGTAGTCGACCAGGAACGACTCGTCGTCGCCGTCCCGGGGCCGGGCGTAGCGGTCGAGAATCGCGCCGCTCCCGTCGAGCTCGGTGACCCCGCTGAAGGTGAACTCGTCGGCGGCCCGACGGTTGAGCGTCAGCACGTTGGTGAGGACGTCCTTCTCCGTCACGGACCAATCGAGCGTCGCGGAGAGGTTGTGGCCCTCGCGCAGGTTCTCGCCGAAGAGGTCCTGCTCGGTGAGCGAGAGCGTGGAGCCGATGGCGTCGAGGCGTTCCCGGTCGTTGATGCCCGTGTAGTCGCGATCGTCCGCGTAGAATCCATATGTGGTGAACAGCGTGATCGGGCCCCGTTGATAGCCGAGGTTGGCCCCCACGTTGTACCGCTCCGAGGTGGCGGCCGAGGCCGTGAACCCGGCGCTCGTCCCGAGGTCGGCGTTCTGCTTCATGACGATGTTGACGATACCCGCCATCCCCTCCGGGTCCTGGGCCGCCGACGGCGTGGGGATGACCTCCACCCGGTCGATCACGTTGGCGGGGAGCTGCTGCAGGTAGGCCGCGAGCTGCTCGCCGCGGACCGGGGCCGGGCGCCCGTTGATCTGGATCGCGACGTTCGAATTGCCGCGGAGGCTCACCTGGCCGTCGGGGTCGACCTGGACGGAGGGCACGTTTTCGAGGACCTCGCTCGCCGAGGTGGCGGCGGGGGCGACGTCCTTCGCCAGGTAGGCGTTGCGGTCGGGGGCGAGCGTCACCGTCTCGCGCTCGACGGTGACCGCGATCTCGTCGGCCTCGACGGCGGAAGCGGCCAGCCGGACCGTCCCCAGATCCGTCCGTGGGGCGTCGTGGCCGATCGTGAAGTCCGCCGAACGGTGGGCGGCGGGGCCGAGCGAGGTCACCCCCGCGCAGGAGGTGCCGGGCGGCCGCCCCACAGCTCGG
>JAHWKZ010000124.1 GCA_019347645.1 Gemmatimonadota bacterium
TCGCGCTCGGTGGCCTGCAGTCGCGCGATCCAGTCCTTCCCCTCGCGACGGGCGGTGCGGTAGCGGTCGAGGTCGGCGTCGAACCCGTCCCGGATCACCTGGCCTTCGCCCAGTGTGGCGGGGGGCTCCTCGACCAGCGCCTCGTCGATCGTCTCGACGACGTCGGGGTGGCCGGCCAGCCGCCCGGCGAGGGCGGTCCAGCGGTCTCCCGGCAGCTCCTCGATCGCCTGGCGGACGACCGGCACGGCGCGGCAGGTATCCGCCAGCGCGACCAGGTCGCGCGGGGTGGCGCGGCCGTTGGCGGTCCGGCCGGCCAGGCGCTCTAAGTCGTAGACGGTGCCCAGCGCGTCGGATAAGCGCTCGC
Source organism: Gemmatimonadota bacterium (assembly GCA_019347645.1). GTDB lineage: Bacteria > Gemmatimonadota > Gemmatimonadetes > JACCXV01 > JAHWKZ01 > JAHWKZ01. The sequence continues at coordinate 365 of JAHWKZ010000124.1, forward strand.
GGGCGATTCCGTCCTCGACCAAGGAGCCCACCGCCTGGTGGCGGTGGACGATCCGCTCCCGATCGGTCAGCGGACGCGCCAGCCAGCGGCGGAGCATCCGCGCGCCGATCGCGGTCGAGGTGCGGTCGATCGCGCCCAGGAGCGTGGCCTTGCGGCCGCCGTCTCTGAGCGGCTCCAGCAGCTCCAGGTTCGCCATCGTGGCGTCGTCCAACGCCAGGTGCTCGGCGGCCAGGAGCGGCGTAGGCGGCCGCAGGGTGGGCATGGCACCCGGCTGGACGTCCTCCAGGTAGGCCACCACCGCGCCGGCGGCGCCGATCGACGGGCCGAACTCGCCCAGGCCGAACCCCTCGAGCCCGCTCACGTCGAACCGCCGGCACAGGTCGGTCTTCGCCAGCTCGGCGTCGAACCGCCACCCGTCGCGGAAGGAGACCGGCAGGTCCGGCTTCCACTCCTTGACGGGGTCCAGGCCCCGCGGCGCGGCGATCAGGTCCGCGGCCACGCCCACCTGCGGGCCGCCGCGGTCGCCCCGCCACTCGACGGGGACCAGGAGCTCGGAGGGGCCCAGCCGCTGGATCTCGGCGGCGAGCGAGCCGACCTCGGGCTCGGCCACGCCGAACTCGCCGGTCGAGGCGTCGATCCAGGCGAGCCCGACGGTGGCGTCGAAGCCCGTGCCGGAGGCGGCCATCGCCACCAGGTAGGTGTTCCGCTCGCTGTCGAGCAGGTTCTCGTCCAGCGGGGTGCCGGGGGTGACGACCTCGGTCACGCCGCGCTCGACGATACCGGTGGCCTGCTTGGGGTCCTCGAGCTGCTCGCAGATGGCCACCTTGTACCCTTTGCGGACCAGCTTCTGCACGTACCCGTCGGCGGCCTTGATCGGCACGCCGGCCAGCGGGACCCGGGCGGCTGCGCCGTTGTTGCGGCTGGTCAGCGTGAGCCCGAGCACGCGGGCGGCGGTCTCGGCGTCCTCGTAGAACGTCTCGTAGAAGTCGCCCATCCGGAAGAACAGGATGGCGTCCCGGTGGTTCTCCTTGATGGCGGCGTACTGCCGCATCAGGGGGGTGGCGGCTTTCTGCTTCGTCTGCGTCGTCACGAGGGGTCGGCCTCGCGCGCGAGGGGGAGTTCCTGTGTCATCGGCCCGGTTGTTAGAGGGTGCGCGCGTCGATGGGATCGAAACTATCCGAGCCGGCGGATCGTCGCCATCGCGGTCCCGTTCTCGCTTGAATCCACCGCATGCCAAAGCCCGGGGACGAACTTGTCGAGATGCCGTCGTTCAACGATATTGCGATCGATCGATTAATCGTTGAAGGAGCTCCATGACCGTCGTCACCGTGTCGTCCAAGTTCCAGATCGTGATCCCGAAAGAAGTCCGCGAGCCCCTCGGGATCGAGCCGGGTCAGAAGCTTCGGGTCTTCCGGTTCGGAGATCTCGTCGCGGTCGCCCCGGTGCGGCCGATGAACGAGATCCGGGGGCGGTTCCCGGGCATCGACACCGACGTCCCTCGAGATCCGGATCGCGTCTGAACGTGGTCGATTCCTCCGGGTGGCTCGAGTACGCGGCGGGGGGACCCGGCGCGGACGCGTTTGCTCCCGCGGTCGAGGACGTCGCACGCCTGATCGTCCCCAGCCTCTGTGTGTATGAGGTGTACCGTCGAATGCGGCCCCAGCGAGGCGATCCCGCGGCCTTCGAGCTCATCGCCGCGATGATGGAGGGACGGATCGTCGAGCTGGACGCCAGCCTGGCGCTGATGGCGGCGCGGACGGGGCTGGAGCTCGGACTGCCTCTCGCTGACAGCGTGATCTACACGACGGCCAGGGTCCACGACGCGACGCTCTGGACCCAGGACGCCGACTTCGAGGGCCTCGAGGACGCGCGTTTGGTCCCGAAGAGGTAGAGGTGGGGGCCCTTACCACGGGCATCGCTTACGACAGGAGAGTACGGAGATCGACACCGCATGAACAGCAGCCCGAGGTAGTTCCTATCCCAACCCGAGCCGCTCCCGCAGCGCCGGGTAGCGGGGGTGCGAGCGGAGCGGGGCGTACCGGGGGTCTTGCACGATCCAATACGCGTGCGGCTCGCGCTCGTCGAACGCCCGCTCCGCGATCTCCATCGCCTCGTCGAGTCGGCCCAGCCGGGTCAGGGCCAGGGCCATCTCGTCGCCGCGGCCCGTCAGGTCAGGTCGCGTCCGGTGCCCTTCGAGGTATGCCTCCCAGAAGCCGGTCGCCCCTCCCGCCTCGTACCCCAGCCGGACCTCCTCGACCAGGGCCGGGGGAACCTTCTCCGGATCGAAACGCGCCCCCGCTTCCATGGCTTCGATCGCCTCGTCGTATCGCTCCAACAAGAGGAGGAGGCCGGCGAGGTTGAAATACAGGGCGGCCGCGTGGGGCTCGAACTCGAGCGTCCGGCGAAAGACGCGCTCCGCCTCGTGGTATCGGCCGGCGCGATAATGCGTCGCCCCGAGCGCCATGTGGAGCGGGAGGGAGAGAGGATCGAGCTCGAGGGCGCCCTCCAGCTCGACGATCGCCTCGTGGTATCGCCCCCGATCGTTGAGGATCAGGCCGTACCAGTGACGGGCGGTGACATAGCCCGGCGCCAGCTCGAGCGCCCTCCGCAACTCCCTCTCCGCTTCGTCCCACTCCCACAGGTTCCGCGCCGCCAACCCGAGCGCGGCGTGGGGCTCTCCGAGATCCGGATCGATCTCCAGGGCGCGTCGCGCCGAGCGCCGCGCTTCCGCCACCGAATCCACGAGGTCGCGGCCGGTGTAGAAAGGGAGGAGGGCGAAGGCCTCCGCCCGGTGGGCCCACGCCAGGGCGAACCGAGGATCGGAGCCCACCGCCCGGTCGAACGCCTCGATCGCGCGTCGGATCGACTCGCTGGTGCGCTTCGCCATGAGCTGGCGCCCCTTCAGGAACCACTGGTACGCCTCCACGCTCTCGGTGGGGCGGGACTCGATCCGGGACCGCTCGGCCGGCGTGAGGGTACTTCGGAGCGAGCGCGCGATCCGCTCGGCCACCTCGCTCTGGATCGCGAAGATGTCTTCCAGGTTCCGATCGTACGTCTCGGCCCACAGGTGAGCGTCGGTTTCCGCTTCG
>JAHWKZ010000125.1 GCA_019347645.1 Gemmatimonadota bacterium
CAGGTTCGGGTTCCCATACTGGATGTTCGGGTTGCCCGGAAAGTTGGTCAGGAAGCTGCTGAAGAAGTGCCGCAGCTCGGGCAACTGGTAGAACTTGCCGTAGGAGAGCCGCACCTGCGTCGCGTCGGTGATCGGGTGCGCCACGCCGATCCGCGGCGCCAGCTCGTCCCGCGTCGGCGCGTCGAGCGTCGGGGTCCCTTCCGTGCAGGCGGTCGGGAACGCCGTGATCTCGCAGTTCACGATGCCGGCCGCGTAGAAGACATCGCCGTCGCCTGCCTCGAGCGCGGGGAACACGGTGTTCGGGTCCCAGTGGTCCCACCGGAGACCCAGGTCGATGACCAGGTCGCCGTAGTCCAGCCGGTCCTGCACGTACGCCGCGCCGATCCGCGGGTCGACGTCGTAGACCGACGCGAACGTCGTCTGGGTCAGGTTCCCCTGGATGTTCTGGAAGTTCACCCAGTTCCACTCGACTCCGACCTTGGCGCGGTGGACCCGGTTCAGCTGGCTGTCGAGGTCCACGCGCAACCCGTAGCGCCGCTCGGTCCGATCCAGCAGGGCGTCGGTGAAGAGCCCGTCGGTGATGAACAGGCGCGAGACGCCGGTCACGGGATCCGGCAGCCGGGAGGACTGGTTCGGGAGGTTGAACGTGGAGAAGGGTATGGAGTCCTCGAAGAAGAACTCGATGTCCCCGAAACGGAAGCCGAGGAAGTCCTCCTCGAAGGTGTCCTCGGTGACCTCGCACTCCGAGCCGCAGGCGGGCCCGAGGCGCTCGGCGATGATCGCCGCCAACGCGGGCGTCCTGGCCAGGCCGCCGTGCTGGTTCGACAGGTGATAGGTGCCACGGACCTGGAGGCTCAGGTTCCTCTCCGCCGTCTGGAAGATCGGTTGATCGTAACCGACGATGAAGTCGTGCACCTTGGAGCGGGCGGCGTCGCTGACGAGGTGCTGGAAGACGGATACGCCGTGGTTGTAGAACTCGTACTGGTCACGCGAGAAGAGGTACGTGCTCGTCAGCTTGCCGCTCCCGGGAAGGAAGGCCGTCAGCTTCGCCTGCGCCCGGGTCTCGTCGCCACGGTTGCCCGGGAGGATCCGGTCGGTCGAGCCGGAAGAGTTCGCCACCAGCTCCGGGACCCCGTCGCCATCGTCGTCCGGCATGACCGTGGTTCCCGCGGCCGGGTTGAAGCCCGCGGATGCGGGGAAGAAATCGTCCGCCCCGGTCGCCTCGAACGAGCCGAAGAACGTCAGAACGTCGGGGACGATGGGGCCGCCGATCGACGCCTGCAGGTTGTTGTAGCCATAGGACTGCTCGGGGCTGATCGCGTCGGTCGCGTAGCGGACGTTCCCGCTGTAATCCCGACCGCCCTCGCGCGTCACGATGTTGATGATCCCGCTCTGGGCGTGGCCGAACTCGGCGCTGAAGCCGCCGGTGATCACGTCGATTTCCTCGACGGCCCCCTCGCCGACCGGCGTCGCCCTGCCGCCGGGCACGCCGGCGAGCGCGGTTCCGAATCCGGTCCGCTGCGTCGAGAAGTCCGTCACCAGCGCACCGTCGACGAAGATGGCGCTCTCGGTCACGCGGCCCCCGCGGACGACGAATCCGCCGAGACTGGTGTCGTAATAGGCGCCGGCGCTGAGGTCGATGATCTCCGTGATGTTATCCGTGGGGAGGTTCTCCATGTCCTCGGCGGTGAAGCGGGTCTTGCTGATCGTGTTGTCGCGCGCCACCAGCGGCTCGCGCTCGATCACCGCCACGATCCCCTCGGCCTGCACCACCTCGGAGGACAGCGCGAAGTCGACGGTCATCGTCTGACCCGCCAGCACCCGCTGCTCCTGGGTCTGCGTCTGATAGCCGAGGTACTGCGCGGTGATCTCCTGCACCCCCACCGGCGTGTTGTTGATGAAGTAGTAGCCGTCCTCGTTGGTCACATTGCCGAGGTTGGTCCCCTCGACCACGACCTGGGCGCCGACGAGCGGCTGTCCGGTGTCGCGATCGGTGACTGTGCCGATCACCTTCCCCGTCACCTGGGCGAAAGATTGGGCGCTACCGAGCGCCACCAGGACAATCGTCGTCGCCAGAGAGAAGGCGAACCGGCGAGGACGACGGAACGAACGCACGTCTCGCATAGACGTCCTCCAAGGATGGAGTGGGTTCCGGGACGCCACTGGAGCGGGCGCCCCGGAACGGGCAAACGGCTGGCGGCATCGCCGCCGTGCCCAGTATGGAGGACGGCGTCGGGCGAGACGGGGCCCCGTGCAGTGGATCGGCTATGGAGTGCAGGGAACGGTCGTCGGGGCTGGCGAGAGGACCGGCCGGCGGCACCCGATCGACCATCGCCTTCTCGAGACGATCTCCAAGACTCCGGGCGGAACAACGGGTATCTTGAAAGCGCGCGAGGGAAGGAACCCGCGCGAACCCACACAGAGGGAATCGAAAATGACGCGCATGACCCCGGATCCCACGTTCTACCCCTCGGCGAAGATGGCCATGGAGGCCGCGCCCGAGAAGCTCGCTTACCTGGCGATGATGAACCCGGCCCTGAAGGGCGAGAAGGACGCGATCGGCGTCGTCGACGTCGACCCCGACTCACCCACCTACGGCACGATGGTCGGCAAGACCGAGATGCCGTTCGAGGGCGACGAGCTCCACCACTTCGGCTGGAACGCCTGCTCATCGTGCCTGTGCCCGTACTCCCCGCACCCGCACATGGAGCGGCGCTACCTGGTGGTCCCGGGGCTGCGCTCCTCTCGAGTCATGATCGTGGACACCAAGCCGGATCCGAAGAGCCCGCGCGTGGTCAAAACCATCGATGCCGAGGAGATCGGCGCGAAGGCGGGGTACTCGCGGCCCCACACCACCCACTGCGGTCCGGACGGGATCTACATGAACGCGCTGGGTTCGCCCGAGGGCAAGGGCCCCGGCGGGATCTTCATGCTCGATCCAGAGACGTTCGAGGTGAAGGGCGCCTGGGAGTCCGACCGCGGCCCCCAGTACCTCGCCTACGACTTCTGGTGGCACCTGGGCCACGACACGATGATCACCAGCGAGTGGGGCACGCCGGAAATGGTCGAGAACGGCGTCGTTCCCGAGCTGCTGCTCGGCGGGAAGTACGGAAACGCCCTCCACGTTTGGGATCTGAACAAGCGGAAGCACCTGCGGCGCCTCGAGCTGGGCCCGCAGTACCAGATGGCGCTCGAGCTGAGGCCGTCGCACGACCCGACCGAGACGTACGGGTTCGTCGGCTGCGTGATCTCGACCGAAGACCTCTCCTCCTCGATCTGGCTGTGGTACCGGGAGGGATCCAACGGGACGTCCGAGTGGTCGCTGAAGAAGGTGATCGACATTCCGGCCGTGCCCGCGGACGAGGCCGACCTGCCGCCGGCG
>JAHWKZ010000126.1 GCA_019347645.1 Gemmatimonadota bacterium
TCTCGCGTCCCCGAACTTCCGGGCCAGCGCCTCGACGACGACGGGAGCCACGAACGCCTCGACGTCGCCTCCGAGCCCGGCGACCTCCCGGACCAGGCTGGCGGACAGGAACGAGTAAGCCGCGTCGGGCGCCATGAAGAGGATCTCGATCCCGGGCGCGAGGTGCTTGTTCATCAGCGCCATCTGGAACTCGAACTCGAAGTCGGAGACCGCCCGGAGTCCGCGGAGGATGATCGAGGCTCCGATCTCGCCGGCGAACTCGACCGTCAAGCCCGAGAACGACTCCACCCGAACCCGCGGCTCGTCCTCGACGACGGCCTCGATCAGCCCCACCCGCTCCTCGACGCCGAACAGCGGCTCCTTCGAGGTATCCGAAGCCACCCCGATGACGAGCTCGTCCACCACGCGCAGCGAGCGCTCGACGAGGTCTTCGTGGCCGCGGGTGATCGGATCGAAGGTGCCGGGATAGAGCCCGACCACGGGTTCGCGGGCCCCGGTCACGGGCGCCGAAAGAACGTCACCGCGGTGTCCCCGTAGCGGCGGGTGTCGGCGGAGAGGTCCACGGGCGCGGCCGGGACGTCGCGCGCGGCGGCATGCTCGAGGACGAAAGCCGTCCGCCACCACGATCCATGGACGAGCTCGGACACGATCGGCTCCAGGGGAGCGGTGTACGGCGGATCGCAGAACACCAGGTCGAACGCCTCCTCTCCCCCGGACAGCCGCCGGGCGTACCGCAGCGCGTCCCCACCGATCACGGAGACGTCCTCCTCGATCCCCAGCCCCCGGACGTTGTGCTCGATCGTCTCCCGTGCCGCCGCGGATCGATCGACGCAGACGGCGTGTCGGGCTCCCCTCGAGAGGGCCTCGATCGCCAGCGCGCCCGTTCCGGCGTAGAGATCGAGCACGCGGGCGTCGACGACCGCGTCGCCGAGGACGCTGAAGATCGCCTCGCGGACGCGATCGGATGTCGGGCGCACCCCCCGCCCCGACGGGCTCTTCAGACGACGTCCCCCCACTCGACCGGCGATCACCCGCACGCGGGGCTCTCGCTCAATCCCGCCCGTCGCCCGTTCGCACGTCGATCAGCCGCGCCTGGAGCGTGCTCCGACCGAGGTACGCGTTCTCCCGCAACCGACAGGTGATCGACAGCGTCCCCCGGTTCATGTCCACCTCGCGGAGGAGGTGCCCCAGATTGAAGCCGATGGAATCGAGCGTCCGCCCCTCCGCCGCGACCGTCATCTTCAGGTGATCCTCCCCGACGATGCGTGGATAGCCGCGGGAACACAACCCCCCGATGGCCAGAACCGGCTCCGGGTTGCCCGGCCCGTAGGGGGCGAAGCGCCCGAGGGCGGAGAAGAAGGCCCCGTCGATCGCCGTCAACGGGACCTCGAGGTCGATCGTCAGGGCGGGCACCAGCTGATCATCGCGGAGCGTCTCGCGCGCGTACGCCTGGAACGCCTCCCGGAAGGGATCCACCGACGCGTGGCGGATGGCGAGGCCGGCCGCGTACCGGTGGCCGCCGTACCCGTCCAGATGGGATCGACAGGCGGTGAGGGCCTCCAGGAGGTGGAAGCCGCTGACGCTGCGCGCCGAGCCGCGTCCCCCACCGTCCTCGTCGAGGGAGATCACGATGGTGGGCCGGTGGAACCGCTCGACCACCCGCGAGGCCACGATGCCGATCACGCCCGGATGCCAGTCGCGCCCGGCCAGGACGATGGCGCGGTGCTCGTCCGGATCGTAGGAACGCTCCACCAGTCGGAGGGCCTCGGCCAGGAGCCGCCGATCGGCCTGCTTCCGGTCGGTGTTCACCTCCTCGAACTGCCCGGCGATCCGCTCGGCCTCGATCGGGTCGTCGGTGAGCAGCAGCTCCACGCCCCGCTCGGCGGATTCCATCCGTCCGATCGCATTGATCCTCGGCGCCAGCACGAACCCGACCTGCCAGGCCGTGGGGGCGGCGCCCCCGAGCTCGGTCCGCTCGAGGAGCGCCCTCAGGCCCGCGTTCCGAGTCCGTCCCAGCCTCTCGAGACCGTAGCGGACCAGGATGCGGTTCTCGCCGGTCATCGGGACCAGGTCCGCGATGGTCCCGAGCGCGACCAGGTCGAGGGCGCCGCGGACGGTCTTCCGGCCGCGACCGACCGCGGTCTCCAGCGCTTCGCATAGTTTGAACGCCACTCCGACGGCCGCCAGCCCCCGATCCGGATACCCCGCGTCCTCGCGCTTCGGGTTCAATACGGCCACCGCGGGTGGCAACGTGTCGCCGGGCTCGTGGTGGTCGGTCACGATGACGTCGAGCCCGGCGGCGTTCGCCCGCACGACCTCGCGCACCGCCGTGATCCCGCAGTCGCAGGTCACGACCAGGCGCGTCCCTCGGGCGGCGAGCGCCTCCAGCCCCTCGCTGGAGATGCCGTACCCGTCTTCGATCCGGTGCGGGATGTAGTAGCCCACCTCGGCGTTGCGCCACCGGAGGTAGCGCACCAGCAGCGCGGTGGCGGTGATCCCGTCGACGTCGTAGTCGCCGTAGACGACGATCGGCTCGCCGGCCTCGATGGCGCGCTCGATGCGCTCCACCGCGACGTCCATGTCGCGCAGCAGGAAGGGATCGTGAAGCTCGTCGAGGGAGGGTTCCAGGAAGGCTCGCGCGCGCCCGAGCGAGTCGTGGCCGCGCCGGACCAGGAGCTCGCCGATCGCCGGCGGCAACCCCAGCGCCGCCGCGAGCTCCCGCGCGCAACGCCCGTCCACAGCCCCCGGCCAGGTCCAGTTCGGTCTCAGCAAGTCCTCGAAGCGAAGTTTCTTCTCGGGAGGCTTCTATCACCGTCGATAGGCCGCTCGAAACGGTCGAGATCGTGGCGATCGCGAGGAGGCCCCGCCGAGGCGTGGTCCTACCACGCCGCAGGCGAGGCGGACGAGTGATCGCCGCGAGATCGGCCGTTTCCAGCGGCCCGTAGGAAAAGCAGGAGGCGGGTGGACTATAAGCCGGGTTCTGTCTCCCCACCCCTCCGGAGAGGGACCGAGAGGACGGCCATCGATCTGAGCGGCCTACCCGGGAGTCGAGCGCGGCGAGCCACCGCATCCTCCCCTATGTGGCCTTGCTCCGGACGGGGTTTGCCGTGCCGCCCCGCTCACGCGGAGGCGCGGTGGGCTCTTACCCCACCGTTTCACCCTTGCCGGACCGACGCCCGGCGGACTGTTCTCTGTGGCGCTTTCCCTGGGGTTGCCCCCGCCGGGCGTTACCCGGCACCGTGTCTCCGTGGAGCCCGGACTTTCCTCGCCCCGGCCGTCTCCGGACACGGGGCGCGACCATCCGGCCGTCCGCAGGCCTCATCTAGTCGGTCTCGCGGCCCGGCTCAACCG
>JAHWKZ010000127.1 GCA_019347645.1 Gemmatimonadota bacterium
ATCAAGTACGACAGCGAGGAGGCGCTCGCGCTGGTCGACCGGGCGATGGAGACGATCTGCCGCGCCGCCTACCAGACGTCGATCGACCTGGCGCGGGAGAAGGGAGCCTTCCCGCTGTTCGAGTGGGACGGATACGCCCGCAGCCGCTTCGTCCAGAACCTCCCCGAGGACCTGCGCGAGCAGATCGAGCGCTTCGGGCTGAGGAACTCGACGGTCCTCACCGTCCCGCCGGTCGGCACCGGCTCGATCGTGGCCCAGTCCTCCAGCGGCGTGGAGCCGATCTTCCAGACCTCCTACAAGCGGCGGGTCAAGCAGGACGATGGCGAGACGTTCAGCGAGTACACCGTCTACCACCCGCTGATCGAGGAGCTCTTCGGCGACGACGAGGAGCTGCCCGACCACATGGTGACCGCCCACGACATCGATCCCTATTTCCGGGTCCGGATGCAGGGGACGATCCAGCGATGGGTGGACTCGGCGATCAGCTCCACCGTGAACCTGCCCACCGACGTCTCCATCGAGACGGTGGCGGACATCTACATCACCGCCTATCGGACGGGACTGAAGGGGATCACTGTCTATCGCGAGGGAAGCCGGGAGGGCGTGCTGGTCTCGAACAAGAAGGAAACGCCCGCGAAGGCCGAGCCGGTGGCCGATCCCGCCGGGGAACCGGCTTCCGCGAGCTCGAGGCCGCGCCTCAAGCCGCGCCCGCGGCCGGCGATCACGCATGGATCGACGGAGAAGATCCGGACCGGCGACGGCTCGCTGTTCGTCACCATCAACGAGGACGGACACGGCCTGGCGGAGGTGTTCGCCTCGCTCGGAAAGGCGGGCGGGTCGGCGGCGGCCCAGTCGGAGGCGATGTGCCGGCTGATCTCGCTGTGCCTGCGCTCGGGGATCGACCCCTGGACGATCGTCGATCAGCTCAAGGGGATCAGCGGGCCGAACCCCGTCTGGGACGACGGCGAGCTGATCCTCTCCCCGCCGGACGCCATCGGACGGGCGCTGGAGCGCTACCTCGAGCGCCGCGGCCATACTTTGGACGGCACGGTGGAGGGCGAGCAGGCCGGGAGCGGCGGGGCGGCCACGGCCGACGCGGTGATCAGGGCCGCCGCCGAGAGCGAGGCCTTCGACGGACCCGGCGCGATGCCCGCGCGGCCTATGGCCTCCTGCCCGGACTGCGGCAGCCCGGTGGTGAGCGAGAACGCGTGCCTGACCTGCAAGCACTGCGGCTGGAGCCGGTGCTGAGCCGGGACTGACACTCCGGGGCGGGTCTGGCCCGGAGCTTGCACATCTTCGCGGGGCGACGGATGGGGACGCCCCGCACCCGCGGGGTCGGGCGTCTTGGTCGACCGGCCCGGCCCCGCACCCATTCCCGCTCGAAACTTCAACCCGTGGAGGTCCCCTTTGGATCGGAGACTGGTATGAAGGAAGATCTGCGCCGCACCCCCTGGAACCGCCTCGCCGTCCGCTTCCGCGTGCCGGAGTCGACCGGCGTCTATCTGGTGGGAGCCGGTCCCGGTCGGCTGCCGCGGGATGTGCTGCTCGTGGGCAGCGCGACGAACCTGCGCGCCCGGCTGCTCGAGCTCTTCGAGCACGACGACCTGAGCCGCCTGAGCGCCCGGGCCGTCCACTGGGTGGCCGACCTCTCGGTCGAGCAGGCCCGGCTGGCCGAGCGGCTCTTCTCCCGGCGCTACGACCCGCCGATCCGATCGGAGGCGCGCTCGCGCTACGACGACATCCTGGCCGGCTGAGACCGGCGGGGATCCGCCGTCTCAGGCTTGGTCTCCGCGTCTTCGCAGGGGTACTCTAGGAAGGAGCCCCTCCCCAACGCGAAGCAAGGAGGCCGCATGCCCCGGTTGATCCCGATCCCCCTGCTCGTCCTCTTCGCCCTCGGCTGCGGCGGAACGGGCGGAGACGCCGTTCCCCCCGAGACCGCCGAGGCGGTGCGCCAGCGGATCGAGCAGCGCATCCACCTCCGGAACGATACCCTGCGACTCGCCCGTCCCGGCACGCAGGACACCGTCGCCCTCGCCTTCGATCACGTCCACGAAGAGGTACGGAATACCCCGGGCGGCCGGTACGTCGCCTGTGTCGACTTCACCGCCCCGGGCGGTGAGGTGTGGGATCTCGACTACTACGTGGACGAGGCGGGCGAGGGCTACCAGGTCGAGGACGTGGTCATCCACCTGGTGGGCGAGGAGGAGGTCCTGCCCGAAGGAGCGCGGCGTCGCCTCGAGCAGGCCCGCTGAGCATGGAGGTCACCCTCGCCGTCTGCTGCGACGCGGCCAACGTGAGCCGCGAGGGCAAGCTCAACCTGCTGGGGATCTTCAACTCGATCCACGCCGGCAGTTTTCCGGCCACCCACCCGCACCTGTCCCTGGTGCTGCGGGTGGAGGCGCGGCTCGGCGAGGAGGGGGACTACCCGCTCGAGATCCGGCTGGTCGACGAGGACGGCGGCGAGATGTTCAAGATCGAGGGCAAGCTCGGGCTGCACGGCGCCGCCCCGGGCCGCCCGATGACGGCCCAGACCGTGATCGACGTCAACAACGTCCAGTTCCCGCGTCCGGCGACCTACGCGTTCGACGTCTTCCTCGACGGCGTTCACGTGCGCAGCGTGGCGATCCACGCTTTCGAGCAGAGCCAAGGAGGCTGAAGAAATGGTCTACCCGCTGCCGGAGATCTTCACCGACGTCGCCCTTCTCTTCCTGCGGCTGCTGATCGCCGCGATCTTCGGGTCGAGCGGCTGGTCCCACTTCAGGCAGCCCGAGGAGCGGGCCGAGGGCCTGGGCATGTCTCCCGGAGCCACCCGTTTCCTCGGCGCGGTCGAGGTTCTCGGAGCCGCGCTCCTGGTCGTCGGCCTGTGGGACCAGATCGCCGCCGCGGCTCTGATCGTGGTGATGCTCGGGGCGATCCACCGCAAGATGTTCGTGTGGAACACCGGCTTCTGGGGCGACGACTCGAACGGCTGGTACTACGACCTGCTCTACCTCGTCTGCAACCTCGTCATCGTCGCTACCGCGGGCGGGGCGATCGGGATCGACGGAGCCTGACAAGTCGGCAGGCGGGTCACGTGTCCGGGTCCGCTGTCCGGGCCCGATGGTCCGGGATTCGTCCAATGCCGAGACCGAGGCGCCCCGGAGGAGGTTGTTTCGGTCCCTCCGTTGTCAAAGCCTCCGTTTGACAACGGAGGGACCCGATGCGGGCCCCGTGGGGCCTGGGGGTCGGTCCTTGTACATTTCGTGGACCAACGAGGAAGAGAAGGCCAGCGGGGT
>JAHWKZ010000128.1 GCA_019347645.1 Gemmatimonadota bacterium
GAAGGGCCGCCGCGTGCTGCTGATCGACCTCGACCCGCAGGGCAACGTGGGTCAGTGGTTCGGCCTGGAGAGGGAGGACGTGCGGGTCGACGCCGTCGCCATCGGTCGCACGACCGCGAGCGAGGCGGTCGTCGGGGTGCGCGAGAACCTGGACGTTCTGGCCAGCGACTGGCGACTGGCGGAGGCCGAGGAGGCGCTGATCCGCGGCAAGGAGCGCGAGCGGTGGCTCCGCAACCGCCTCGCGAAGCTGGAGGACCGCTACGACTTCACCATCGTGGACTGCGCCCCGTCGATGAGCATCCTCACCACCAGCGCCCTGGCCTACGCCGAAGAGGTGGTGATCCCCATCCCCATGGAGTACCTGGCGCTGATCGGCGTCCGGCAGATCGTGGAGAACATCCTCCGGATGGCCTCGAGCGACAACGGGGACCAGATCCGGATCGCCGCGGTGGTCCCGACCTTCTATCAGTCGAACCTGCGCAAGAGCGGCGAGATCCTGACGGCGCTGAAGGGCCACTTCAAGGGCGCGTTGACCGACCCGATCCGGACCAACGTCCGGCTCTCCGAGGCCCCGAGCCATCAGCAGACGATCTGGGAGTACTCCCCACGCTCGCGCGGCGCGGAGGACTACCGCAAGCTGGTGGCCAGGTTCGCGTGAGCGGGCGATCCCGCGATCGGAAAGCGGTGGGCTCCGACCCTCTCGCGTCCCTCGACGCCGACCGCCTCGCGTCGCTGTTGGACGGCGCGTGGGCGTCCGGGTCCCCTCCGGAGCCGAGGGAGGCGGAGGCGCGGCCCGAGCCGGAGGAGCTTTCCGACGACCCGATCGAGCGCGGCCGCGCCGCGCTCGCCCGGAGACGGTTCGGCGCGGCGGTGGAGGCGTTCCGGGAGGCGCTTCGAGCGAGCCCGCGGGACGTCGACGCGGTGACCGGGCTGTCCGAGGCGCTGCTGGAGGCGGGCGACCGGGAGCGAGCGGTCGAGTTCCTCCTGCAGGCCCAGGAGGCCGACCCGGACCACGTCGGCGTGAAGGTCCGGCTCGGCCGGGCCTACGCCCGCTCGATGGCGTACGCCGAGGCCGAGGCGGCGCTGCGGCGCGCGATCCGGCTCGAGCCGGACGACCCCCAGGCGCGGTGCGAGCTCGGGATCGTGCTGGCGAAGAAGGGGCTCTACGGCGCGGCGGTCGCGGAGCTGGATCGCGCGCTCGAGCTCGACCCGTCCCTGGCGCGGGCCCACTACCACCTGGGCGTCTGTCACAACCACATGGACCGGCTCGACCTCGCCGCCGCCGCGTTCGAGGCGGCCGCCGGGATCGATCCGGGGGATTCGCGCGCGTGGTACCAGCTCGGCGTCGTCTACGATCGCAAGGGGTGGATCGACCAGGCGCTGGAGATGTACCGCAGGGCGCGCGAGACCGGGGGAGGGAGCCGGTGAGCGGAGGCGCGGGCGTTCGCGGCTTCGGCACGCGGGCGATCCACGCCGGTCAGGCGCCCGATCCGGTGACCGGGGCGGTGATGCCGCCGGTCTACCAGACGTCGACCTACGTCCAGCAGGGGGTCGGCGAGCACAAGGGCTACGAGTACGCCCGGACCCACAACAAGACCCGCGCCACCCTCGAGGCCTGCGTCGCTTCGCTGGAGGGCGCCGCGCACGGGATCGCCTTCGCCTCGGGGACCGCCGCCATCCACGCCATCCTCTCGCTGCTGGACGCCGGCGACGTGGTCGTCAGCGGCGAGAACCTCTACGGCGGAACCCACCGCCTGTTCGAGCGCGTGCTGCGGAGGTTCGGCCTCGACTTCCGGTACGTCGACGCGCGCGACGCCGAGGCGGTGGCCGCGGCGGTCGACGAGGACGTCCGGATGGTCTACGTCGAGACGCCGTCGAACCCGCTGATGCGGCTGGTCGACCTGGCCGCCGTGCGGGAGGTGGCGGGAGACCGCCTCATGGTGGTCGACAACACCTTCATGTCGCCCTTCTTCCAGCGCCCGTTCGAGTTCGGCGCCGACCTGGTCGTCCACTCGACCACGAAATTCCTGAACGGCCACTCGGACATGGTCGGCGGCGTGGTCCTGGCGAACGACGACGCGCTGGCCGAGCGCCTGCGATTCCTCCAGAACTCGATCGGGGCCGTGCCTGGCCCCTGGGACTGCTGGCTCGCCCTCCGGGGCGTCAAGACCCTCCACGTGCGGATGGCGCGCTCCGAGGCCAGCGCCCGACGGCTGGCCGGGTGGCTGGCGGAGCATCCCAAGGTGGAGGCGGTCCACTACCCCGGCCTCGACGACCATCCCCAGCACGACCTGGCGAAGCGGCAGATGTCCGGCTTCGGCGGCGTGATCAGCCTGGAGCTCGCCGACGGCGCGGCGGCGCGACGGTTCCTGGAAGGCCTGGCGGTGTTCCAGCTCGCCGAGAGCCTGGGCGGGGTGGAGTCGCTGTGCAGCCATCCGGGCGTGATGACCCACGCCTCCGTCCCCGAGGGCGAGCGCGAGCGGATGGGGCTCCCCGACCGGCTGGTGCGGCTGTCGGTGGGGATCGAGGACGTCGAGGACCTGCTCGCCGATCTCGAGTCCGCGCTGGACGCGACGTGAGGATCCTGCTCGTCGGAAACGGGGGTCGAGAGCACGCGCTCGCCTGGAAGATCGCCCGCGACCGGCCGGATCACGAGCTGCTGATCACCCGCGGGAACGGGGGCACGACGGGCCTCGCCCAGCCCTTCGCCGTCGAGCCCGGCGACGTCGACGGGATCGTCGATCTCGTCGAGCGCGAGGAGGTGGGGTTCACGGTGGTCGGGCCCGAGGTGCCGCTCGCGGCCGGGCTCGCGGACCGTCTCCGCGAGTCGGGCCACGGCGTGTTCGGCCCCGGGACCGAGGCGGCCCGGCTCGAGGATCGCGGCCATCGCGAGCGCGCGATCGCCCGCGCCCGCGCCCGCGGCGAAACCGTCACCCACGAGCAGCTGCTCGAGGCGGCCCAGGGCCTGCGCGCCTGGGAGGTGTCGGCCTCGACGCCTATGAGGCTTGCGGTCGACTGCACAGCGGGGAGCACGCCGAGATGGCCGAGGCGGTGTTCTCGGCCCGTGCGCCGGACCGGGCCGAGAGGGTGGACTCGCTCATGCTGGCCGCCCGGCGGCCGACGTGGTCACCCTCAAGCGCCCGGGCCCAGTGGCCGCCCGCGAGGCGGTCCCCGGCGACCAGCTCATCGGCGTGGGCGACACCGTGCTCACCACCGCGCCCGACCACCGCCAGGTCGCC
>JAHWKZ010000129.1 GCA_019347645.1 Gemmatimonadota bacterium
CGGAACGTGATGGAGGACGGCGGCGCGGGGTGGATCGAGCGGAGGCCGGCCGGCGCGGCGACGGTCTGGCGGACCTGACCGAAAGCGATGAACCCGACGAGGAGCGGGATGATCACCAGCAGCGCAGTTCGCAGCACGCGCCTCTCCGGCTCCACGAGCACCGCATGGAACGGCCGCTTGAACTGACGCCAGCGATCCTCGTTCGCGCTCACGTAGAGGAGCACGCCCACCAGAACCGTCAGCATGTACTGGAGCAGGACCGAGTCCGGGACCGGCGCGGACGCGACGCCGAGGAGCGGCGGGATATACGCGATGCCGAGCTCGAACAGCACGAACGCCACGGCCAGGACCACCGCGGCCTGCCCGAGCGGGTGGCGCAGGTAGCGCATCATGATCCCTCCCGCGCGGCCAGGAACCGGACCAGAGCCTCGAGCTGCGCCGCCGTCATCTGCTGCCCGAAGTTGGTGGGCATCGTGCCGGCCACCGCCTCGTAGCCCGCCGTCGTTTCGGCGTTCGGATCGAGGATCGACGTGCGGATGTGATCCGCCTCCCGCCGGGCTCCGATATCGTCGAGCGGCGGGCCGATGGGGCCGCCCTCCTCACCGAGACGGTGACAGGCTTGACAGGCGTGCGCACGGAAGATCGCCAGCGGATCCAGACTGCCGCCGCCGTCACCGGCCGCGGCGCTCGTCCCCGCCCCCTCGGCCGAGGCCGGGGTGGTCGGGGCCGGGGATTCGCCGAGCTCGATGTCGGAGGCCTCCACCGTCACCTCGCCGCCCTGGCTCTGGAGGTACGCCACGATCGACCAGATCTGTGCGTCCGAGAGCGTGCGCCGCATGTCCGGCATGATGTTCTGGTAGCCCTCGACCACGTACGCGCCGGGCTCGACCATCGACGCGTGCAGGTACTCCTTGCAGTCCATGCCATCGACCCGCGCGCCGCACCGGGCGCCAATGGGGCCGGTGCCGCCCTCGTCCGCCGCCAGGTTGGGCGCGCGGGTTCCCAGGCCATGGCAGGCGACGCACCCGCCCGCCCCCTCATAGAGCCGCTCCCCCGCCTCCACGAGCTCGTCCGTCGTGACCTCCCCGCTGAACGTCAGCTCCTCGGGGACCTCCGACTCGATCTGCGGGATCCACGCCGCGACCAGCGTATAAAGGGCGACGGTCACCAGCACGACCAGAAGAACGTTGAGGTTGGTCCGCCACATGGCTCAGATCCCTCCCGTCTCTGGCTCGAGCCGGGGGCCGCCCGCGGAGGGGACCGCCGGCTCGAGCTCCGTACGGGCCGGCGTCGCCACCAGCGTCGGCTTCTCGACCAGCCCGCCGAGCCAGAAGATGAACGCCAGCAGTCCGAGGAAGATCAGCACGCACGCCGTGATCACCCGCGCCGCCTCACCGAGGGCGGGCGTGGCCGCCCATGGCGACGTGTCACGGATGACCTCGAAGACGTGCCAGTGCTGCCGGATCCCGCTCCGGGCAAAGCCCATCAGCCCCATCAGCCACGTGAACGTGACCAGCAGGATGAACAGCGCGTACTGCGACCGCTCGGGCATCATGCCCCAGCGGATCTCGCCACGGGATTCCGCGCCCCGGGCCATGGCGATGTCGAGACCGAGCACGACCACGATCGCGATCAGCACCGCGACCACCTGGTAGACCGAGAAACCGATCCGAACGATCGCCGAGACGAAGTAGCCGTAGACGCCGTAGAAGAGCACGATCGCCGCGGCGAGCGCGAACATCACCCCCTGGATGAGGGTGGCGGTCCGCGCCCACATGACCGTGGGACGGCGGTTCGCCCGGCGGTAGAGCAGAAAGGAAAGGAACGTGGTCAGGATCATCAGGTTCACCGCGGTGTTCTTCGCGCTCATCACACCGAGGACCCCGAGGAACGGATGATGGGTGCCGCCCATGGCCGCGAGCTCCTGCCGGTTCGCGATCATGGTGTGCGGCGTAGCCCAGACGATCACGCCGAGGACCAGCACGAGCAGCATCCACTTGATGTACGGCGTGAACCGCTCCGCGCCGGGTATGCGCCCCATCCCGATCCAGAGGTAGTAGTTGCCGGTGAGGAAGAGCACGCCGATGAGGAAGGCCTGGATGATCCAGAGCCAGCTCATGAACCCGCCCATCATCGTGATGCCCATCTGCTGGTTGTACTCGTAGATCTCACGCCCCAGCCAGTAGCCGGCGAAGGGGAGCACGATGAGGGCGCCGATGGCAATGAAGTTCCCGACGTAGCCCATCCAGTCGTAATGGGCGCGCTCCTCTTCCGTCCGTGCCGCCAGGAACCGGTAGGCCGCATAGCCGCCGACCACGGCGCCGCCGAAGACCACGTTCGCGATCAGCCGGTGGATGTTGATCGGCATCCACGTGGCGTTGGTGAGCGCGACGAAGAGGTCGATCTCCGATGCGGGCGTGGCCGCGGTCACGTTGGCCGGTGGGCTCATCATGTACGAGAGCCAGGAGTCGGCGATGAACATGACCGCCGTCCCCCAGACGTTGAGGAGGATTCCGAGCCCCCAGTGCCCGAGCTTGGCCCGTCCGGTCTTCCACCGCTCCCAGCCGTAGTAGTACAGGTATAGCGTGAAGGATTCGACGAAGAACAGGCCGACGTAGATCCACATGGAGACCTCGAAGATCTCCGAGAGGTGCCCCCAGAACCGCGGATAGAGCGTCGTCAGGAAGAAGACCAGCACCGCACCCCACATCGCGGTGGCGGAGTACGCGATGAGGAGGAGGCGCGTGAACTCCTTGGCCAGCCGGTCGTAGCGCTCGTCCTTGCCGAAGATCGCCACCGCCTCCACGACCACGGCGAACATGGGGACGCCGAGCACGAACGCCGCGAACATCAGGTGCACCTGCGCCGCGATCCATACGGCCACCCGCCCCCCGACCACCGGGAAGTCGCCGTACTGCCGGGCGGCTTCCTGGGCCACGGTCGCCTCCGGCCACAGGAGCAGAAGAGCCGCGCCCATGAGCGGCACCCCCGACCACAGGCGCGCACGACCGGCACGCCCACCCTCACCGCCGAGGCCGAATCTGCACCGCGCGCTCATTCACCCCCCAGGAAGAACGGCCGACGTCGGGAGAAGTCCACGGGAAGCGACCGCCGGACCTCATCCATGAGCTCGGGAGTCACCCGAGCGTGACCACGCTCACGCGCGAACGCCTCCACCCGCCGTGTCACCACGCCCCTAACGAAGGACGGGATCCGATC
>JAHWKZ010000012.1 GCA_019347645.1 Gemmatimonadota bacterium
GCCGCCCCTCGGCGACAGCGACGACCTCCTGATCGGCGAGTGGGCGATCGCCATCGGGAACCCGTTCGGCTACCTGCTGGCCGATCGCAACCCGTCGGTGACGGTGGGGGTGATCAGTGCCCTGGGTCGGGACGTCCGCCCGGAGAGCGGGGCCGGGCAGCAGCAGGTGTGGTCGAACATGATCCAGACGGACGCCGCAATCAATCCCGGCAACTCGGGGGGTCCGCTGGTCAACGCGCGCGGCGAGGTGATCGGGGTGAACGCCTTCATCTTCTCCGGGGGCGGCGGCGGTTCGATCGGCCTCGGCTTCGCGATCCCGATCGACCGGCTGAAGCGGGTCCTCGGCGACATCGTGGAGTTCGGCGAGATCCGGCGCCCCTGGACGGGCATCCACGTGACCACTCCGCCCGTCCGGAACGGGGTCCCGCCGCGCGGTGTGCGGGTGGTGCGCGTCGATCCCGGCAGCCCCGCCGAGCGCGCCGGATTCCAGCCCGGCGATCTGATTGTCGCCACGAACGGCCGTCCCCTGCGAACCTCCCTCGAGTGGGAGGGGCGCCTCCTCGACCTGCCGTCGGGCGAGGCGGTCGACGTCGAGGTCGAGCGCGAGGGCCGCTCGTTCCGGCTGGAGCTGATCCCGGCCGACGACCCGCTCCGGCGCGCCTCCCGCATCTCCACTCCGTTCGGCGCGGAGCTGGTCGTCGTCACGCCCACGATCGCCTCTCACCTCGGCCTGAGGAGCCCCACCGGGCTGCTCGTGGCGGAGCTGAGCCTCGACAGCCCCTTGCGCCGCACGCCGATCGGCGTGGGGGACGCCCTGCTGGCGCTCGGCGACCATCGCCTCGACACCGCCGACGACGTCGAGGTCCTCATCGAGACACTCGGCTCGGGCCGCCCGTTCGTGTTGTACTTCGAGCACGAGGGGGCCGTTCGACGATACTGCTACCGGATGCTCTGCTGAACCGAACGAAAGGTACGGGCATGGACACGACCGACAGAGCCACGGGCGCGACGGCGCTGACCCGTCTGGAGCTGCCGCTTCCCCGATTCCACAGCGGAAAGGTGCGCGAGATGTACGCCCTCGGAGACGACGTGCTGATGGTGGCGACCGATCGGCTGTCCGCCTTCGACATCGTCTTCGAGGAAGGGATCCCGGACAAGGGCCGGGTCCTGACCGGCCTCTCCGACTTCTGGTTCGATCGCCTGGACTCCGCCCTTCCCCATCACCGGCTCACCGCCGACGTCGACGAGATGGTTTCCGGGGTCCCGGCGCTGGCGGAGCACCGCGCGGACCTGCTCGGGCGCTCGATGCGGTGCCTGAAGGCCGAGCCGGTCCCGATCGAGTGCGTGGTCCGCGGCTACCTCGACGGGTCGGCCTGGCGCGAGTACCGGGAGAGCGGTGGAGTGACCGGCGTCCGGCTCCCCGAGGGGCTCGAGCGCGGCGATCGGCTGCCCGAGCCGATCTTCACGCCGGCCACCAAGGCCGAGGAGGGGCACGACGAGAACATCGACTTCGATCGGATGACGGAGAGGGTCGGCGGGTCCCTGGCGGAGGTTCTGCGCGAGCGCTCGCTGTCCCTCTACTCCGAGGGGGCCGAACACGCCGCCGAGAGGGGATTGATCCTCGCCGACACCAAGTTCGAGTTCGGCCACGCGGCCGCGCCCGAGAGTGGCGAGCGACCGCTGCTGCTGATCGACGAGGTGCTCACCCCGGACTCCTCGCGGTTCTGGGACGTCGATCGATGGGATCCGGGCGGGCCGCAGGTGTCGTTCGACAAGCAGCCGGTGCGGGACTTTCTCGAGGCCGAGCGGAGGGCCGGCCGGTGGGACGGCGAACCGCCCCTCCCCGCGCTGTCCTCCGAGGCGGTGGCGGAGACGTCGGAGCGCTACCGCGAAGCCTACCGGAGAATCACGGGTCACGAGCTCCCCGAGCCCTCGTGAACGCGCGGGTCGAAGTCTTCGTGCAGCTCAAGCCGGGCATGCTGGACCCCCAGGGGGAGACGCTCGAGCGCGCCCTGGAGTCGATGGGCTACGAGGGCGTCTCCGGGATGCGGGTCGGCAAGTGGATCACCTTCGCGGTCGAGGGTGGCGAGCGCGCCGAGATCGAGGGCCGCGTCGACGAGATGTGCCGGCGGCTCCTCGCCAACCCCGTGATCGAGACGTATCGATACGGGCTGGCCGAGGCCGGTCTCGAGGAGACGGCCGCGGACGGCGGCGAGGAGGCCCGATGAGCGTCAGGATCGGGGTCGTCCGCTTTCCGGGCACCAACTGCGATCGCGACGTCTTCGACGCCGTGGGCTCCGTGGAGGGTTCCGAGCCGGTGTGGCTGTGGCACAAGGAGCGCGACCTCGAAGGGGTGCGCGGGATCGTCCTGGCCGGGGGGTTCAGCTTCGGGGACTACCTCCGGGCCGGCGCCATCGCGCGCTTCAGTCCGATCATGGAGGAGGTGGTGGCCTTCGCCCGGCGCGGCGGGCCGGTCCTCGGGATCTGCAACGGGTTCCAGATCCTGACCGAGGCCGGGCTGTTGCCGGGAGCGCTGATGCGCAACGACCGGATCACGTTCGTCTGCCGCGACCAGTGGCTGAAGGTCGAGACCACGGACACCCCCTTCACCCGTCACTATTCCGCGGGCCAGCTGGTGCGCTACACCGTGGCCCACGGCGAGGGCAACTACGTCGCCGAGGAGGAGGTCCTGGATCGGCTCGAGGAGGAAGGGCGGGTGGCCTTTCGCTACGTCGACGAGACGGGGGCGGCGACCGACGCCGCCAACCCGAACGGCTCGCTGAGGAACATCGCCGGCATTCGAGACGAAGGCGGCAACATCCTGGGGCTCATGCCGCATCCCGATCGCGCGATGAGCGAGCTGCTGGGTTCGGGCGACGGGGCGCCGGTGTTCAGGGGCCTAGTGGAGGCGGCGGCGTGAGCCCCGCCACCGCGCTCCGCGATCAGCCGGTCACGGATGATCTGGTGGAAGCCCACGGGATCACACCGGCCGAGTACCAGAGGATCGTCGACCTGTTGGGCCGCGAGCCGAACGTCACCGAGCTGGGGGTCTTCAGCTTGATGTGGAGCGAGCACTGCGGCTACAAGTACAGCCGCGCCCGGCTGGCGGAGCTGCCCACCGAGGGGCCGCAGGTCGTCCAGGGTCCGGGCGAGAACGCCGGCGCCGTCGACGTGGGCGAGGGGCTGGCCGTGGTCTTCAAGATGGAGAGCCACAACCACCCCTCGGCCGTCGAGCCGTACCAGGGCGCGGCCACGGGAGTGGGCGGGATCCTCCGCGATGTCTTCACCATGGGCGCCCGGCCGATCGCGCTGCTGGACTCGCTCCGATTCGGCGAGCTCTCCGACCCTCACGCCCGGTACCTGTTCCGCAACGTGGTCCGCGGCATCGGCGACTACGGCAACTGTGTCGGCGTGCCCACAGTGGGTGGCGAGGTGGTTTTCGACGACGCCTATCGCGGCAATCCGCTGGTGAACGCGATGTGCGTCGGTCTGTTGCGCCACGACGAGCTGACGAAGGGTGCCACGGGCGCGCCCGGCAACGGGGTCTACGTGCTCGGCGCCTCCACCGGCCGGGACGGGATCCACGGCGCCAGCCTCCTGGCCTCCAGCGAGCTCTCTGACGACACCCTGGAGAGCCGGCCCACCGTCCAGGTGGGCGATCCGTTCAGCGAAAAGCTGCTGTTGGAGGCGACCCTCGAGCTGATCGAGCGCGACGCGGTGATCGGGATCCAGGACATGGGAGCGGCGGGGTTGACCTCCTCGTCCAGCGAGATGGCGAGCCGGTCGGGGACGGGGATCGCCATCGATGTCGCCAGGGTGCCCCGGCGCGAGCCGGCGATGCCCCCCTACGAGGTCCTGCTCTCGGAGTCCCAGGAGCGGATGCTCGTGGTCGCCGACGACGCGAAGGAGCCGCTCCTGATGGAGATCGCCGAGAAGTGGGACCTCCCCTGCACCCGGATCGGGGAGGTCACCGGGGACGGGACGTGGCGGGTGGTCGAGGACGAGGTGGAGGTGTGCTCGATCCCGGTGGCCGCGCTGGTCGACGAGGTGCCGAAGTACGTCCGCGAGGTGGGGCGTCCCGCCTACCTCGACGAGGTCCAGGCCTGGGAGCCGGAGGAGGGATGGCTGGCGGGGCGCGACCCGCTCGACGACCTGGCCACGCTCCTGGCCGCGCCGACGATCGCCTGCAAGCGCTGGGCGTGGGAGCAGTACGACCACCACGTCCAGACGAACACCGTCCTCGGTCCCGGGGCCGACGCGGCCGTGCTGAGGCTCCGCGGTACCCGGCGCGGGATCGCCCTGACCGTGGACGGGAACGGCCGTTGGGTCTGGTGCGACCCGCGGACGGGCGGCGCCCTCGCCGTCGCCGAGGCGGCGCGCAACCTCGCGGCGGTGGGTGCCAAGCCGCTCGCGGTCACCGACTGCCTCAACTTCGGGAACCCGGAGAAGGATCGGGTCTACTATCAGTTCGTGGAGGCGATCCGCGGGATCGCCGAGGCGTGCCGGGCGCTGGGCACCCCGGTGGTGAGCGGCAACGTCTCGTTCTACAACGAGTCGAGCACCGGGGCGGTCCATCCGACGCCGACCATCGGCATGGTGGGGATCCTGGAGGACCTGGAGAAGCGGATCCGTCCCGACGGCGCCCTCCCCGGAGACATCCTGGTGGAGCTCGGCGGGACCGGCGCCCACCTCGGCGCTTCCTCGTTCCTGAAGGAGGTCGTCGGCACGGTCGCCGGACGTCCCCCGGCCGCCGACCTCGAGGCCGAGGCGGCCGCGGGCGATGCGGTGCGGGCGCTGTCCGCCGCCGGGCTCGTGCGGGCGGCCCGCGAGCGGGCTTCCTCCTCGCCCTCCTCCGCCCGCCCCGCCTCGCCCGATGACGGGGCGTGAGACGGTCGCCGGCCCGTCCGCCCGATGTCGTCGCGCAGACGCTCGGCCGGTCGCCCTAGGTCCGGGCCCGGAACAACAGCCCGATCGCGACCACTCCGAAAACCCCGTTCGCCAGCCATGCCGCCACCGCCGGAGCGAGCCCGCCGCCGTAGCCGATCCCCTGGCCGACCCGGATGAAGCCCCAGAAGACGATCGTCAGGAACAGCGCGACGCCGAAGCCGGCGCCGGCGCCCTGGCGGCCGGCGTGGGCGGAGGAGCCGACGAGGGCCACCCCGAAGAGCACGATCACGAAATTGGCGAACGGATAGGCGAGCTTCATGTGCAGGTCGACCCGCTCCCGGCGGGTCTCCGCCCCCAGCCGCTCGCGCTCGACGATGTACTCCTCCAGCTCGTAGTAGCCGAGCTCCTCGGGGTTCTTCTGGCGGGCGAGGAGCTCCTGCGGAGCGTCGTCGAGGTGCGGCGAGCGGAGGATGCGGAAGGCGTACATCCTCTCGCGGAGGGAGCGGTCCCGCGCCGGCGTCGTATCGGCCTCGACGGTGTCCGTGGCCGCCGCGGTATCGACGGGTCCGGCCGCCGCGAGCGTGTCGGTGGCCGCGGGGACTGCCGGCCTGGCGCCGGTGCCGATCCCGAGACCCGGGAAGATCCGGATCTCGCCGTTCCTCAGGACCCAGGCGTCCGCCGACTCCTCCCACACCATCTGCGAGGCGTTGATCCGGACGAACGTGCCGTCCAGGTAGCGGCGCTGGATCTCGACCTGATCGGCGGAAGCGAGGCTGTCCTCCACGAACAGGGAGCGCACGATGTAGGCATACCCCTCCGAGTTCTGGTAGACGAAGCTCCCGCGGTAGGTCTCGTACTCCACCTGCCGACCGAGGATCTCCTCGTCGTACACCACGTTCGACCGCTCGTTGATCCGCGGGACGACGGTCTCGCCGAGGGCCAGCACGGCGAGGCTGGTCGCGATGCCGAAGGCGAACAGGGGAGCGGCCATGCGGTAGAGCGAGATGCCGCTCGCCTTCATGGCGGTGAGCTCCCCGTGGCGGCCGAGCTCGCCGATCGTGAGGACGGTCGCGATCAGCATGGCCATGGGAAGGGTCAGCAGGTTGTTGTAGGGGACCTGCAGGAAGTAATAGCGGGCGACGTCCGCCCACGCGGCGTCGTTGTCCAGGTAGACGTTGATGTGGTCCATCAGGTGGACGAGGGTCGTGATGACCAGCAACGACACCTGCGCCACGATCAGGATCTTGAGAAACTGCCACGTCACGTACCGGTCGAGCTTGCGGACGAAGATCATCGCGTGTCCGCTTCCTCCCGCTCGCCGGACCTCGAGCGGCGCCACGGCCAGACTCCGGGAAGGCGCCAGCCTCGGCCGGCGGTTTCGCGGGCGGTCCGGCGCAGCAGCCACGCCCCGAGGAGCAGGAAGATCAGGTTTCCCGCCCACATGGCGACCCACGGCGGCAGGAGCCGTCGGTCGGCGAGGTCCTCGCCCCCGGTCAACAAGAGGTAGTAGAAGACGAACACGAGCGTACTGGCCCCCATCGCGAAGCCGTACCCGCCGCGCCTGGCCCGGACGCCGATCGGCGCCCCGACCAGGATGAAGACGATGCACGCCACCGGGATCGCGAACTTCTTGTGGTACTCGACGAGGAACGCGTTGCGCTGGCGGTGGGAGAAGTCGATTCCCTCGCCCTCCCGGAGCACGACGTTGACCCGGTAGCGCTCCTGGTCGATGGGGCGCTGGAAACGGATCACCTCCGCCCCGGCGGTGTCGGAGGTCGCCACCGCGAAGGTGTCGGCCACGAGGGTGGCCACGTGGGCGGCGGCCGCCGCGGCCATCGATTCTCGCGCCCGCCCGATCTTCACCTCCTCGTTCCGGACATTGCCGAGCAGCGTCTCCAGGTCCATCTCCCGGTCGCTGCGGATGCGCTGCATCTCCGTCCCCCGGTCGAGCTGCGTGCCGGCGCCGCGGAGGACGATCCGCTGGCGGTCGAAGTGCAGGACCTCGTATTCGCGAGGCTGAGTGATGTCCCGGTGGTGGACCTGGCCGCTCCACAGCGTCAGGACTGCGTCCTCGCCGGTCGGGGTGTATTCCAGGCGTCCCGAGTCGGCGAGAATCGTCCGCTGTTCCTGCAGGTTCGTCATGTCGAAGATCCGCAGGTCGTACATCATGTTCGTCTCGTGGTCGATCTCCTGGGGGATCATGCGCCATTCGCCCAAACCCGTCGGGTCGTTGATCCGTTTCTCCTGTAGGACGAAGGTGGTCCGGGTCCGCTGAATGTCGGTCATCAGCCGGGTGAGCTGGTGGTTCGCTTCCGGCAGGATCGTGTCGTTGAGGCCGATCGTCGCGACGGCCACCAGCAGGGCCGCCAGCACGCTGGGGGCGAGGATCTGGTGAAACCCGACCCCGTTGGCCTGGATGGCGGTGATCTCGTTGTCCCCGCTCAGCCTCCCGAACGCCGCCATGGTGGCCACCAGCGTGGCCATCGGGATGGTGATGGCCACCGTCAGCGGGATCGACAGGACGAAGACCTCGAGGATGACGCCCGCGCCGAGCCCTTTGCCCGCGAGGTGCTGGAGCTGACGGGCGACCTGGTTCATCAGCATGATGGCGGTGAAGATCACCATCGCGAACAGGAAGGGGCCCACGTGCTCCCGAAGCGCGTACCAAGACAGCGTCCGCGCGTGCAGGAACTCGCGCCAGCGTCTCATGGTCGGGAGAGGTTCAACGGTTGCCCGGCTGCGGGACGGTCGTATATTGGCTCATCCTTCTGTTCACCCAACCCCCAGCCGGAGAATCGGTTACGGTCCTTCCGCGGTGAGATCCCGTTCAACCTAACATTCGCCCAACGACCCGCACAGAATTGGCGGACTCGACCGCGAACCCTGGAATGAACCGTTTCGATCGCCGGACGCTGTTCGCCCTGGCAGGGGCCGCATCGCTCGCGCTGGCGGCCCTCCCGTCGCCGGCGTCGGCCCAGGAGATCGTGCGCCCGCGCGCGCCTCGGCTCGAGCTGAGGCCCGCGCCGCTCCCCGAGGAGCTCGCGCGTATGCCCGCCGATACCCTCCTGGGCTTCTCTCCCCTGCGGTTCGATCCCTGGACCGCTTCGGTCCGCCGCGCCCGACCGTTCGAGGAGCCGGGCCCGGAGCGGATCCCCACGGTCTCGGCGCTCGACTGGCGGGCGTGGCTCGAGGTCCGGGAGGCGGAGCGGACTTCGCGCCTCCACGCCCGGGCCTGGATCGAGGCGCTCCGGCCCCAGCCGAAGGAAGAACAGGGGCTGGTCCCGGAGCTCGAGAACCCGCTCCAGATCCCCGAGCCGCTGGCCAAGGTCTTCGGCGAGGGGTCCGACTTCGACATCCAGGGCAAGCTCCATCTCGGGGCGGTGGGGTCGCGGTCCCGGCAGGATCCCGACCTCCGCTCCCAGCTCCTCCGCCGCACCATCGGCGGCTTCGACCTCGACCTCGACCAGATCCTCGATCTCAATGTCTCCGGCACGGTGGGCACCAAGCTCGACGTCGCGGTGGACTTCAATTCCTCGCGCGAGCTCGACTCCAAGCAGCTCATCACCGCGGCCTACACCGGGACCGAGGACGAGATCCTCAAGAAGGTCGAGGTCGGCGATATCCGCGTCTCGCTACCACCGTCGAGGTTCCTCGGCTCGAGCGTCGGTCGCGGGACGTTCGGGGCCAGGGCCATCGCCCAGCTGGGGCCCGTCGACCTGCGCGTCCTCGGCAGCAGCAAGGAGGGGCAATCGACCCAGCGTTCGCTGTCGATCTCCCCCGGCGGCGAAGGGATCCTCCAGGAGGTCGTGCTCGACATCAAGGACACGCAGTTCCAGGACGATCGCTTCTTCCTGCTGTTCCATCCCGACAGCCTGGCCGGCGGTCGGCTGGCCTATCCCAACTCCGGCACCCGGCTGTCGAATCCCGCCTCGACTCCGGAACCCGGCTCGCTGAACGTGTGGTTGGACGACGGCAACTTCACCAACAACCGGGAGACGGCGGCGAAGCCGGGCCAGGCGTTCGTGAACCCGACCGCTCCGGCCACCCGGCCGGAGGAGACCTACCAGGGTTTCTTCGATCTCCTCGTCGAGGGCGAAGACTACGTGATGACCGACGGCGTCGTCCTCCAGATGAAGCGTCAGGTCGGGGACGCCGAGGTGCTGGCCGTCTCCTACGTGACCCAGGACGGCACGCAGGTCGGCTCGGGTCAGGGGGCGAACGAGCTGGAGCTCAAGCTGATCAAGCCGATCAACCCCGACACCGTCGACTTCACCTGGGACTACACGCTGCGGAACGTCTACTCGCTCCGCGAGCCCGACATCCAGCTCTCGTCGCTCTCGCTCACGATCTACCGCGGCAATCGGGACCTGCAGCAGACGTTCGAGATCATCGACGGCGAGTCGCGCAAGTACACGGAGATCTTCGGGATCGGCGACCCTTCGGGGCGCATCAAGGTGCCGCGGATCCTCCGGGATCCCTTCGGCGGCGCCGACTACCTCGTCTTCCCGGACGTGCGGCCGTTCTTCCGCCCGACGACGGAGGCCGGTCAGCCGATCGAACTCGAGGTCCCGAACCGGCGGCTATACTTCAACAGCGATCCTCGCCGGACGGCGCTGGACGACCAGGTCTACTTCATCGGAGCGAGCTATCTCTCGCGGGGCGGCCTGACCGGGGAGGTGGAGCTGGGCGCGACCAACATCCTCGAGGGCTCGGAGACGATCACCATCGGCGGGCAGCCCCTCCAGCGCGGCGAGGACTATCAGATCTTCTACGACTTCGGGCGGCTGGTCTTCAACGACCCGGCCGGACTCGCCGAGCGGTATCCGGACGCGGCGGTGCGGATCGACTTCGAGGTCGCGCCGCTGTTCAACCTCGCGCCCACCTCGCTGTGGGGGGCCACCGGCACGTGGAATTTCTCTCCGGACGCGGTGGTGAACTCGACGCTCCTGGTGCAGAACGAGGAGAGTCTCGCGAACCGGCCGATCCTCGGCGCCGAGCCCACCCGGACCTTGATCGGGGAGGTCGATGCGACGTGGCGCAAGGAGACGCCGTTCCTGACGCGTTGGCTCGACGCCCTGCCCGGCCTCGAGACCGAGGAGACGTCGTTGCTCTCGATGCGGGGCGAGCTGGCGTTCAGCCAGCCGAACCCCAACACCGACGGCGAGGTCTTCCTCAACGACTTCGAGAACATCCAGATCGCCAAGCGGGTCGGCCTGTTCTTCCGCGGGTGGAGGCACTCCTCGATCCCCCAGGGGACGTCGTTCGGGTTGACGGACCTGGCCCGGCTGCGGTGGTTCACGTTCGGGCGATCGAGCTCCGAGATCACCCCCGGCGTGAGAGGCGTCGATCGCGGCGAGGATGTGTTCACCGTCCTGATCGAGCCCGCGGGCGAGACGCCGACCGGTCGGCTGGGATCGTGGCGCTCGATCCAGACCGTCCTCTCCACCTCCGGCGAGGACCTGACCCGCCAGGAATTCGTGGAGTTCTTCGTCCGCGGCGATCGGGGGACGATCCTCTTCGACCTCGGAACGATCGACGAGGATCAGGTGCGGGTCGACCGGACCGGGGCGCCGGTGGGGTTCGGCACACTCGAGACCGAGGAGACGAACCCGGACACGCGGGACAACAACCTCGACGCGCGGGAGGACACCGGACTCGACGGGGTGGCGGGAATCGACGCCCTCGGCGTCCCCGGCGACGTGGGCAACGACGACTTCGACGACTCGTTCGGGGACAACTTCCCGCGGAACCCCAACGGCACGGAGAACAACAACGTCCTCGACACCGAGGACCTCAACCTCAACGGCCTGCTCGATCGCCAGGAGAACGTGCTGCGGTGGGTCGTCGACCTGGCGGATCCGCGCCACGAGGTGGCCGGAAGCCGCACGACCTCTGGATTCCGGAAGATCCGCCTGCCGCTGGTCTCGCCGGACGAGCGGATCGGAAGCGCCGATCTCCGGAACGTCCGCGCGATCCGGATGACGTTCACGGGCCTGGAGCGGCGGACCGAGCTCGAGATCGCCCGACTCGAGATCGTCGGCTCGACGTTCCTCAAGCGCGGTATCGTGGACGCGCAGGGGACGCCGATCGCGGGAGCGGACACCGACAGCCTGCGCATCTCGGCGGTCAACGACGTCGAGAACCCCGATTACCGGAGTCCGCCCGGGGTGGTCGCCCAGCAGGAGCGGGCCAACGAGATCGCGGGTCTCGGCGGCATCGTCCGCGAGCAGTCGCTCGAGCTCGGTTTCACCGGACTGCCGAGCGGCGCCCGAGCGTCGATCTACCGGCCGCTGTTCGACCGCGAGTCGTACATCGACTACGGGCGGATGAGCGTATGGGTGCAGGGTCGGGATCTGGAGGCGGACGGCGCCCCCCGCTTCTTCGTCGCGTTCGGCATCGACACGCTGAACGTCTACGAGTACGCGGCCCCGCTGAGGGAGGGGGAGTGGGACGAGCACCTTATCGACTTCGGAGTCTTCACCGATCTCAAGCAGGAGCTGCTGGACCGGCTGGGGGCGGCCGACACCGGGAGCATCGTCAGCGAGGACGGGCTGTACCGGGTCCGGATCCGCAGCCAGACGTCGCCCCCGCCGACGCTCACCGATGTGGGACAGCTGACCATCGGGGTGGAGAACGAGGCCGTCGGCTCCGCCAGCGGGAGGTTCTGGATCGACGAGTGGCGATTGACGGACCCGGTCCGCGAGGGGGGTCTGGCGAGCTACGTGGACGCCCGGGCGACGCTGGCGGACTTCGCCGACGTCTCGATCACGTGGGAGAGCCGGGGCTCGCGGTACCGGAACCTCAACGCCGCGCCCAACAACTTCGACAGCGGGCGGTTCGACATGAGCTCGACGTTCCGCCTGGGGAAAATCCTTCCCGAGGCGTGGGGGATCGCCATGCCCCTGACCTGGGACCACTACGGTCGCAGCGACGCCCCGCTGTTCAGGGTGGGCAGCGACATCGAGCTGAAGGAGGGAGATCCGCTCCGCGACGCGATGACCCGCAGCAACGACCGGGACATCATGACGCTGCGCGCGTTCCGCACCCGGCAGTCGTCGAATCCGCTGATCGGGGCGACCCTGGATCGGCTGGAGGCACGGATCACGTACCGCGGAGAGGTGTTCGAGTCCTTCGACCTCGATACCGATCGGGGCCGTCTCGACGCCTGGCTCGGCTACCGGCACGGGTTCCGGGAGCGGACCCTGCCGCTGCCGCTCGACTGGATCGCGAAGCTCCCGTGGCCGGGCGCGATCAAGCGGAGCGGCGCCCTGCAGAAGCTCTCCAGCGCCGATTTCAACGTGGCTCCATCGAACGTGGTGCTCAGCACCCAGACCGTGCTGGAGGAGCGCGAGGCCGAGAAGCGCCTGGCGGAGGAGGGGCGCGAATTCACCGCCGACTCCACGCGCACGCTCCAGGGGACGGCGAACATCGCGTTCCAGCCGGTGCGGTCGATGCGTCTTTCCATGGGCATGGACAATACGCGCGACTTGAACTTCCCGGAGACCGTGATCGAGCGTGGGGCGCTCGGCGTCGACGCGCTGCGGACCCATTCGCTCGACTTCGACTGGTCGCCGCCGGTCGCGCAGTGGTTGACGCCGCGCTGGTCGTACACTTCGAGGTTCACCCGCAACCATACCCGCGAGGCCAGTCGATCGCTCGACAGCCTGGACCTGCGGGACTTCTCGGTGACCACCAACCAGAACCTCACCCTGGCGCTGGCCGTCCCGCAGCTCGTCGAGGCGATCTCGGGCGGAGAGGAGGCCGCCCGGGACGTGTGGTGGAAGCGGGCCTTCGAGCCGATCCGGTTCGACCGTACGCGCCAGCAGTCCGCCTCGTACGTGCAGGAGGAGGACGACCCGGGGCTGGACTTCATCTTCGGCTTCGGCGACCTGTCCGAAGCCGCGAGCGGCGAACCGCAGAACCGGAGCGAGATCGAGGGCCAGGGCGTCCAGGGCGGCCTCCAGCTGTGGCGCGGGCTGCGGGTCCGGGCCGCCTACCGCGAGACGGACCAGAACCGGCGCTACTTTGCGGGGACGAACGAAACGACGACCCGGACGTGGCCCGACGTCGAGGTGCGATGGCCCAACCTCCGTCCGCCGGGCGTCTTCCAGAGGGTGCTCGCGGCGGTCACCCTCTCCTCCGATTTCGAGCTGCGGGAGACGGAGAACCGCTCGAACGGACAGCCGCTAGACGAGAGCGAGCGGGCGGTCTGGGACCCGCTGCTGGCCGTCACGTTCACGTGGAGGAACGGGATGACCACCGACCTGCGCGCGAACACGAGCACCACCACGGTCACGAAGATCCGCGGCGGGGTGGTGGACAGCGAGCGCGAGGAGGTGACCAGCGACCTGCAACTCAATCTGAACTACGCGATTCAACCGGGGACGAAGCTGTGGATTCCGTTCCCGACCCTCTGGGGCCTGGAGCTCGAGCGTCCGTTGCGGACGTCGCTGATGGTGGCGCGGCGACTGCGAGAGGACGAGACGCGGCTGGCGGGGGAGGCGCTGACGGAGGGGGCTCTGAACCTGAAGACCCTGACGACGGAGGTGCGGCCCAGCGCGAGCTACGAGTTCGGCCGCATCATCTCGGGGTTCGCTTTCTCGTATCTGTCGCGGAAGGACGAGAAGCGGGACATCACACATACAACAACAAGCCTGGAAGCCTACCTCGATTTCCTCTTCTAGGAGGCGCGTGATCATCGCCCATCTCGCGGCCTTCGCTCCTCAGGCTTCCTGCGGCGTGGGTTTTTCCCACGCCTCGGAAACCTTCGTCGCGAAGCCCACGATCTGGACGATGCTGACGCGCCTCCCTGCGTGGAGCGGGCTCTTCGCGGTCCTTTCGCTCGCCTTGCTCCTTCTCTCCGCCTGTGGCGAGGAGATCGGGGGGGCGGGGGCGGTCGATGGGGGGGTGGCGATGGGGCTGGTGGAGCGGCAGGTGGCGTTCGGGCCGCGGGTGCCGGGGACGGAGGCGCACGCGGCGGCGCTGGAGTGGATGACGGCGTATCTGCGGGAGCGGGCGGATACGGTGGAGCAGCGGCCGTTCACGTGGGTGACGACCCGCGGAGATACGCTGGCCCTGACGAACGTCTGGGCCTCCTTTTCGCCGGAGAGCCCGTCGCGGGTCCTGCTGCTCGCCCACTGGGACTCGCGGCCGGTGGCGGAGATGTCGAGCGACTCCGCCGACCGCGGGCGGCCCGTTCCGGGCGCCAACGACGGGGCGAGCGGGGTGGCGGTGCTGCTCGCCGTCGCCGACGCGCTGGCCGAGGATCCGCCGGGGATCGGCGTCGATCTCCTGCTGACCGACGGGGAGGACTGGGGCCACGACCCGGTCACCTACGCCACCGAGGTCCAGGACATGTTCCTCGGCGCCCGGCGCTTCGCCGCGACGCGCGGCGGGTCCTATCGGCCGCTCTTCGCGATCCTGCTGGACCTGGTGGGGGATCGCGACCCGCACTTCCCGATGGAGGGGAACAGCGTCCGCTACGCGCCGGAGGTGGTCCGCCGGGTGTGGGAGACCGCCGCCGACCTCGGCCACTCGGACGTCTTCGTGTCGCGCCAGGGGCGGGCGATCAACGACGACCACGTGCCGCTCAACGAGATCGGCATCCGCACCATCGACGTGATCGATTTCGATTACCCGTACTGGCACACGGTGGAGGACACCCCGGACAAGGTGTCGGCGCGGACGCTGGGCATCGTCCGGGAGGTCGTCCTCGAGACGATCCGGCGACACGCCGGCGGACCTAGCGGCCCGCCCCCCCCTCCGGGCTTCAGCCCACCCGCGGGGCGGCGGGGTCCCCTCGGGCGCGGGTGATGAGCCGGATGGGCCGGTCCCACCGCAGATAGTCCCACGTCCACTCCAGCAGGACCGCGAGTCGGTTCCGGAACCCGATGAGGTAGAAGAGGTGGAGGGCGAGCCAGAGGATCCATCCGGGGAATCCCTTCAGCCGGACCCGCCCGATCGCCGCCACCGCGGCGCTCCTCCCGATCGTGGCCATGGTCCCCTTGTCCCGATACGCGAAACCGCGCAGCGGCTCGCCCCGGAGGTCGCGCAGCACGTTGTCGGCGGCGTGGCGCCCGGCCTGCATGGCGGGCGGCGCCATCATGGGGAGGGGCGTGCCACCGCGGGACCGCGCCGCGGCCGCGTCGCCCGCGGCGAACGCGTCGGCGACTCCGACGATCCGGAGTCGTTCGTCCACCTCGATCCGGCCCCCGTCCGTCTTCGGCACGGCCATGGCGTCGACGAGCCGGGCGGGCCGGACCCCCGCCGTCCAGACGATCGTCCGGGTCTCGATCCTCGCCTCGCTCCCCAGGCGGACCTCCCGCTCGTCGCCTCCCACGACCGGTGTCTCGAGCAGGACCTCCACCCCCCGGCGCTCCAGTTCCCTCCGCGCGTAGTCGCCGAGCTCGGCGGGAAAGCCGGTCAGCAGGCTGGGCCCGGCCTCGATCAGCACGACTCTGGCGCGGTCGATGTCGAGATCGGGAAAGTCGCGCCGAACCGGCCGGCGGATGAGCTCCGACAGCGCGCCGGCGTACTCCACGCCGGTGGGGCCGCCCCCGACCACCACGAAGCGCATGAGCGCCGCCCGCTCGGTGGGGTCGCGGAAGGCCGCGGCCTCGAAGCAGGCGAGGACGTGGTTCCGAAGCGCGAGGGCGTCGGGGAGGTTCTTCAGCGGCAGTGCGGCGCTCGCCATCCCGTCCATCCCGAACCAGTTCGTGCGGCTCCCGCAGGCGACCACGACCCGGTCGTACGGGATCGAGGTGCCGTCCGCCAGCGCCACCCTTCGCCCCGCGAAGTCGACGCCCTCGACCTCGGCCATGCGGACCCGGACGTTGCCCGCGTTCTGGAAGATACGGCGCACCGGATTGGCGATATCGCTCGGGTTCAGCAGCGCGCTGGCGACCTGGTAGAGAAGCGGGGTGAAGAGGTGGTGGTTCTCGCGGTCGAGGACGAGGACGTCGACGGGCTCGCCCGCCAGCCGGCGCGCGCACTGCAACCCCGCGAACCCCGCTCCGATCACGACCACGCGCGGTCGGGCGCCCTCGTCCTGGGAATTCAGTCGGAGGATCCCTCCTCCTCCTCCAGCGCCTCCAGCCGCGAACGGGGCTCCGTCAGCGAGCGGCCGTGGCGGGCCATCCCCTTCCAGGGGTCGTCCTTCCCGGAGAGACGCCGGAAGACGTTCTCCACCGTACAGGCGTTCCCCCGGAGATCGGGATCGTCGAGGTCGTCCCAGTCGAGCGGGACGGCGACCGGAGCGCCCGCCCGGGGACGTACCGCGAACGGAGGCACGCCTGTCTGCGCGTAGGCGTTCCTCAGGTAGTCGAGGAAGAGTCGACCGCGGCGCTTGTCCTTGCGCGTCTCCGTGGTGAAGCGATCCGGCTGGCGAGCGGCCAGCAGGTCGACCACTCGGTGGGCGAAGCCGCGTACCGGATCGAACTCCTCGCCGCGGTCCAGCGGGACGACGAGGTGGAGCCCACGCCCGCCGGTGGCCATCGGCCAGACCGAGAGATCGAGGTCCTCCAGCAGCTCGCGTAGCGCGCGCGCTCCGTGGCGGACGACGTCGAAGTCGTCTTCCGGCGGATCGAGGTCGAAGATCATCCGGTCGGGATGGTGGAGCCGGTCGACCTTCGAGAGCCAGACGTGCGGCGTGATCACCCCCTGGTTGGCCAGATAGACCAGCGTGGCCGCGTTGCCGCAGACGACGTGGTCGACGGTACCCCCCTCCTTCTCGACGGTGACCCGCTCGATCCACTCGGGGAAGTAGTCGGGAGCGTCCTTCTGGTAGAACCCTTCGCCTTCGATGCCGTCGGGGAAGCGCTGCATGACGACCGGGCGCTCCCTCACGTAGGGGAGCATGCGGTCGGCGATTCGCCGGTAGTATTCGATCAGGTCGCCCTTGGTCACCCCGGAGTCGGGGAACAAGGTCTTTTCGCGCCTGGAGACTTCGACCATGTAGGGGCCGAACCGGAGGCTCTCCCCGCTCAAGCGGGCCTCTCCCGCACGATCTCCCGCGGATCCTTGTCGTGGCGGAGCCCCTTGTAGCGCGGGTGACGGAGCTTGCCGTCGCTCGTCCATTCGGTGAATCCGATCTCGCACACGAGGTCCGGCGTGGTCCAGTGGACGCCGTCGCCGGGGAGGTCCCCGCGGTCGAAGGGCGGGGTCTTGCGCTCTCGCGACTCGAGTTTCCTCGAGAGGTCCCTCAGCGTCTGGTGGTCGTAGCCCGTGCCGACCTTGCCGGCATAGACGAGCTCGCCGTCGGCGTGGTATCCGATCAGCAGCGCTCCCAGGCCGATCCGCTCTCCTCGCGGCTCGGTCCAGCCGCCGATCACGAACTCCTGCGCGTTCACGCACTTGAACTTCAGCCAGTCCCTCGAGCGCGAATGGACGTAGAGGCTCGAGCCTCGCTTGGCGATCACTCCCTCCCACCCCTTCCGGCACGCCTCCTCGAGGAACGCCTCACCCTCCTCGTTGCGGTGCGGGGTGAAGCGGAGCGGATCGGCGAACGCGATCGCCTTCTGGAGCACGGCCTTACGATGGCGGAGCGCGAGACCGGTCAGGTCATAGCCGTCGAGGTGGAGGAGGTCGAAGAGGTAATAGTAGACGTCGATCCCCGTCTCCCGGGCCGCCTGGGGATCCTGCAGGTTCATCCGCGGCTGCAGTCTGGAGAACGACGTGACGTCGCCGTCGAAGGTAACCACCTCGCCGTCGAGCACGAAATCGTCGACGTCGAGATCGGCGAGCGCCTCCACGATCTCCGGATAGGCGGAGTCGCGGCTCTTCCGGTTGCGGGTCCAGAGCCGCACTTCTCCTCCGCCCTCGCGGAAGGCGAGGAGTCGGACCCCATCGAGCTTCCGCTCGTAGATCCATTCCGGGTCGGAGAAGGATTCGTCGGTCAGCGTGGCCAGCATGGGGCTCGTCCACTCGGGGACGGAAGCCTCCCTCAGGGCGTCCCGCGCCTCCTCGGGAAGATCGTGGACGGAGGCCGTCATTCCTCCTCGGCCACCTCCTCGATCGTGCGACCGCTCTTCACCGACTCGGGCTGGGTGGAGGTGGGCCTCCGCCGCGCGTCCGCTTCCTCGTCGTCCATCTTGACGAGGAGCCATCGTTCGTCGCCCCCGGAGCCGATCCGGGTGAGGGCGTAGCCGCCGGAGATCTTCTCCCCCTCCAGCCAGAAGGAGGCGTGGCCGCCTTCGAGCGCGGCCTCGATCGGGATCTCCTCGCCGTCGTCGTCCGTCGTCAGGTTTCGATAACGGCCCCGATCCCACACGATGACGGCTCCGGCGCCGTACTCGCCCGCCGGGATCACTCCCTCGAAATCGCCGTACTCGATGGGGTGGTCCTCGGTGGGCTGGGCCAGTCGCCTTTCGCCGGGATCGGTGGAGGGGCCCTTGGGCACGGCCCAGGACTTGAGGACCCCCTTCACCTCGAGCCTGAAGTCGTAATGGAGGCTGGAAGCGGCGTGCTTCTGGATCACCCAGCGTCGTCCGTCGTCGGAGCGGTCGCCCCGCGGTTCGTTCGTCTTCCGGAAATCGCGTTTCCGTCGGTACTCCTCCAGGGGATCGGACACGCGGCACCTCCCGTGTCGGCACGATTCGTGAAGACGATAGCCGGCCATGCACCCCCCGACTGTCGACCATCTGACAGGGATCCGCCGATGGGGAGCGAGGCTGACCGCCGCCGAGCGCCACGCCCTCCTGGTGGTCACAATCGCGTGGGGCGCCGGCGCGCTTCTGGAGTCCGGCGGCTGGCACGAGGCGCCGGCGCGGTGGGCCCACCGGCGGCTCGCGGGCGAGCTCCCTTCGCCCGCCGCGCTGGCCGAGAGGCTGCCGCCCGGTGACCCGCGACCGACGTGGTACGCGGCCGGGCTCGCTCTGCGCCGGGAGCGGGAGCGTGCGGCATCCGGGCCGGCGCGAATCGACCCCAACACCGCCGATCGGGCCGACTGGGACCGCCTGGCCGGGATCGGGCCCCGCACCGCGGAGGCGATCCTCGCGGTTCGTGGCGAACGGGGAGGCTTCGCCAAGCCGGAAGACCTGCTGGAGGTGCGGGGCATCGGTCCCAAGACGCTCGAGCGAATCCGACCCTGGCTGGTCTGGCCCGGAGGGACGGCCGAGGACGATCCGCCACCGGAGGGGTCGAGCGGTGATCGAACGCCTCCATCGGACCCTCGCAAGGACGACCTCAACCGGGTCGACCTCGATTTCCTGGCCACGCTTCCGAACATTGGTCCACAACTTGCAGCAACCATCCTCCGCGAACGAGGCCGACGCGGTGGGTTCCGCGACTGGACGGACGTCGAGGCGATCGAGGGCATAGGTCCGTCGCGTCTGGCCGTCCTGCAGAACGCCACCCGACTCCCGAATCCGCACCCCACTGGCGGGACCACCAAGAGCGAGGACCCTTGAGTCGATCTTCAGCGCAGGCCAGGACCCGGCGAGTGGAGGACGCCACGCGCTCGGAAGAAGGGACCGGGAAGCCGCGCAAGGAGCCGTACGGACCCGGCTTGAACATCCCGGCGATGCTCCTCCAGGAGGGTTACGTCACGGCCGAGCAGATCGCCAAGGCCCACGCCCGGCAGAAGTCGAACGGCCACAAGCTCGGGTACAACCTGATCGAGCTGGGCTTCGTCGAGCCCAAGACAATCACCCAGATGCTCGAGCGGCAGTTTCGGGTGCGCGGGGTGGATCTCTCCGACATCGAGGTCGATCCCGCCGCGCTGAAGCTCGTCCCCGCCGAGATCGCCAACAAATACGAGGTCTTCCCCGTCCGCCGCGACGGGCACACGATCGTCCTGGCGATGGGCGACCCCACCGACTGGACCGTGATCGACGACCTCAAGTTCCTGACCGGCTACGAGATCGACGCGCTGGTCGCCGACGAGTTCTCGATCATCGACGCGATCAACCGCCACTACGAGGCCGCCAGCGGCGCCTACCGGCAGCTGCTCGAGAACCTCGGCGAGTTCGAGATGGAGGTCATCGAGGACGACGACGAGGACGAGGACGACGAGAAGGTCGAGCAGGCCTACACCGTGGAGGTGAGCGGGCGGCGCTTCGACGTCAAGGTCATCGGCCCGCCGCTGCCCGCGGGCGGCGCGGGGGCGCCCAACGGCGCGGCGGCCGCGGCTGGCCGCGCTGCGCCCAAGCGCTCGGACCGCTCGACCGGCGCAGGAGGCGGCGGCGACGCCCTGACCTCCCCGCTGCAGGGCAACGTCTGGAAGGTGTGCGTGGAGCAGGGCCAGACCGTCGAGGCGGGCCAGCTCATCACCATCATCGAGGCGATGAAGATGGAGAACGAGATCACCGCCCACAAGGCGGGCACGATCAAGGAACTGCGCATCGAGGAGGGCGGCTCGGTCAGCCCCGGCGACACCCTCGCGGTCATCGCCGACGCCGAGTAGTGCGTCCCGCGCCCCGAGCGTGGGTGGCCGGCCCCCAGGAGGCCGAGACCGTCGCCGGGCTGCTCGTCGCCTTCCGCGACCATCTGGGCCGCGACCGCCCGTCAGACAACGCGTTCCTGGCCGGGGTCGAGCGGTTGGGCGAGGATCCGGCGACGGAGTTCCTGCTCGCCGTGGCCCACGACGACGCGCCACCCGCGGGCGTCGCACAGCTGCGCTTCCGTCACTCGCTGTGGACCGCCGCGCCCGACTGCTGGCTGGAGGACCTCTATGTGGCCGAGCCTGGGCGGCGCGCCGGCGTGGCCCGC
>JAHWKZ010000130.1 GCA_019347645.1 Gemmatimonadota bacterium
ACTGGCGCCCGCTCCTCGACACCTACAGCCAGCTCCAGGAGATCCGCCTCTACTACGAGTTCGAGGACGTCGACGTCGACCGCTACGACCTCGGTCAGGGGCCGCGGCAGGTGATGCTCGCGGCTCGCGAGATGGCGGTCGAGGAGCTGCCCCCCAACGTCCAGACCTGGCAGAACCAGCACCTGATCTTCACCCACGGCTACGGGTTCGTGATGAGCCCGGTCAACGAGGTCACCGAGGAGGGGCTGCCGAAGTTCTACGTCCGCGATATCCCCCCGGTGATCCCCGACTCGCTCGCCGAGGCGCTGTCGATCGATCGGCCCGAGATCTACTACGGCGAGCGGACCTTCAACTACGTGCTGGCGGCCACCCGGACCCAGGAGTTCGACTACCCCCAGGGCGACGAGAACATCTACCGCTCCTACGACGGCACCGGCGGGCTGCCGGTCGAGGCGTGGTGGCGCCGGGCGCTGTTCGCCTGGTACTTCGGCTCCATGAAGATGCTCCTCACCGACGACATCACCTCCGAGAGCCGGCTGATGCTGTTCCGCCAGGTCCAGCAGCGGATCGCGAAGATCGCGCCGTTCCTGGGCTACGACGCCGACCCCTACCTGGTGCTCCTCGATGGGCGCTTCGTATGGATCCAGGACGCCTACACGTACTCGGACCGCTACCCCTACTCCGAGCCGACCGAGGCGTTCGGCGGCCGGCGGCGGGTCAACTACGTCCGGAACAGCGTCAAGGTGGTGGTCGACGCCTACGACGGCGACGTGACCTTCTACGCGTGGGACCCCGAGGACCCGGTGCTCGCGGCGTACGCCTCCATCTTCCCGAGCCTGCTCACCCCGGCGTCGGAGATGAGCGAGGGGCTCCGCGAGCACCTGCGCTTTCCCGAGGACCTGTTCACCATCCAGGCCGAGGTCCTGCGGGCGTACCACATGAAGGATCCCAAGGTGTTCTACAACCGCGAGGACCTGTGGAACATCCCCAACGAGATCTACCAGGGGAGCCCCCAGCGGATGCTCCCCTACTACGTGCTGTTACGGCTCCCCGATGACGAGACGCTCGAGTTCCAGCTCGTCCTCCCGTTCACCCCGAACCGCCGCGACAACATGATCGCGCTCCTGTCGGCGAAGTCGGATCCCGGCAACTACGGCCGGCGGGTGATCTACGAGTTCCCCAAGGACCGGCTGATCTACGGCCCGATGCAGATCGAGGCGCGGATCGACCAGGACCCGGTGATCAGCGAGCAGATCACCTTGTGGAGCCAGCAGGGCTCGAGCGTGGTGCGCGGCAACCTGATGGTGATCCCGATCGGCAGCGGGGTCCTGTACGTGGAGCCGCTGTTCCTCCAGGCCCAGCAGAGCCAGCTCCCGGAGCTCAGGCGCGTGATCGCCACCTGGGGCACCTCGATCGTCATGGAGCCCACCCTCGAG
Source organism: Gemmatimonadota bacterium (assembly GCA_019347645.1). GTDB lineage: Bacteria > Gemmatimonadota > Gemmatimonadetes > JACCXV01 > JAHWKZ01 > JAHWKZ01. The sequence goes on from JAHWKZ010000130.1 coordinate 1,437, forward strand.
GACGCCATGCTCGCGCTGATCCGCCGCGCCGGCGGCGCGGAGCTCGCCGGGGAAGCCGAGATCGCGCCGGCGGAGCTGGCCGTGGAGGCGGTGCCCGCGGCGCCCGCGGTGGACCGCGAGCGGCCCGGCCGCGGCACGATCGCCGAGACCCGCGCCCTCGGCCGGGAGGCGAAGGCCGCCTACGACCGGGCGGTGCAGGCCCAGCGCCAGGGCGACTGGGCGGCCTACGGCGAGGCGCTCGAGGAGCTGGGCCGGATCCTGGAGCGGATCTCGCGAGAGTAGGACTACACATCGTTCTTGCACATCCGCATGGTTAAGTCGTAGGTTCAAGGCCATGAAGGATCGCATCCATCTCGTCGTCCGAGAGGACGAGAAGGAACGGTACCGTACGAGCGCCGAACGTGCGGGCGTCTCTCTGAGCGAGTGGCTCAGGGAGGCGGCCCGCGAGAAGCTGAACCGCGCCTCGACTGGAAGGCGGCTCGAGACGGTGGAAGACCTGGAAGCGTTCTTCGCCGAGTGCGACGCCCGCCACGATGGGGAGGGCCCGGAGCCCGACTGGGAGGAGCACAAGAAGGTGATCGAGGCGTCGATGCGATCCGGGTTGGCGGGAGCGGAGGACGCCTGATCTTCGTCGACGCGAACGTTTTCATGTACGCCGTTGGACGAGATCATCCGCTCGCCGAGGCCTCCCGCTCGTTCTTCAAGCGCTCGCTGGAGAAGGGAGCTCCCCTGGTGACCTCCGCGGAGGTGCTGCAGGAGATCCTGCACGCCTACCTCCCGGTCGATCGACTCGCCGACTTCGACGCCGCGGTGGCCCTGGCCACCGCGAGGACCACGGAGGTCTGGCCCGTCGAGGCCGAGGACGTGATCCTGGCCCGGGATCTCGCCGAGCGTCACTCCGCCCTCTCGGCACGCGATCTCCTTCATCGTGCCTGTTGCCTCCGCCGCGACGTCGGCGTGGTCGAGACGTACGATCGCGCGCTCGCCGCGGCGTTCGACGGCTGATGTCCGACCGGCTTCACGGAAATCCGTCCCTCCGGGGTCACGTCCGTCGGTCAGTCCGGGGGTGACACGCTAGCCACGTGTGACCGCGTGGTTGAACCCCCCTCCGTCCCGCCGTACCTTGTCTCGCGTTCAAATCGATACGCGGGCGCCGCGCTCCACGGGCGTTCGCCTCACCGCGCAGCGCGTCGATTCCCGATTCGGAGCCCACGATGAAGATCCACGAATACCAGGCGCGGGAGATGTTCCGCGACCACGGCCTGCCGGTGCCGCCAGACGCCGTATGCGAGACGGCCGAGGAGGCCGAAGCGGCGACGCCGGTACCGGGGAGGAAGGCTCCTCGGGCACTGTGGCGAGTTGGACGAGCTCGGCCTTGCCGGTCTGATCGCGCTCCTCGCGCGGGCGGGCGAGCGCGCGCCGCAGCGTCGCGGGGCTCACCGATACGCCGGCGTAGCTCGAGCGCTCGCATAGCGCGCCGACGACGAGCGCGACCAGCGACAAGATCTTCAACGCCCCCGACATCGCCGGGCAATCTACCTGTCTGACCTGTCAGCGCGCCGGTTCGAGCGCGGCGGCGGCGGGCTCCGGCGGCGCGTGCTGCGTCGTGCGCTGCTTGCGCTCCAAAAACGGGCGCTCGACGAAGCGATACGACAGCGATCCGCTGAGCACCGTCAGCGGAAAGCCGATCAGGCCCATCACCGCCACGCGCGTCTCGATGCTCTCGCCGCGGCCGAGGATGTGGTCGAGCTCCAGCAGCACCCAGATGTGCACGAGG
>JAHWKZ010000131.1 GCA_019347645.1 Gemmatimonadota bacterium
CGACTCGCCCGCACGGGGAGCTTGGGAGCAGAGAAATCCCGATCGGAGACGGGGCCGAATAAGACCAGGCAGCCTCGGGCGATCCTCTACTCGTGCATTTAGGCATATATCGATTAGATGATTTATCGACAAGAGCACTTAGGGCACCACCAGCCCGACTGCGACGAAAAGGCGCGTGACAAGTAGTCTTATAGATTTAGAGATTTATAGTCATGTTTCTGACGATGAGCGGAAACGGGGGTGGGCTTCAGCGCTCCGCGGCGCGCCCTCCGCGGGGATCGGCCGCCGACGGCTCCGCCACCGAGCGCGGTTGGGGGAATACACGGAGCGCTGGGGCGCTCCCGCAGAAAACACGTGCGAGACGGCTGCAGTGCTACAGCTCTACTTTAGGTTTATGGTGGCCCGAGAGAGGCGCCGCTCCTGCCCGGGCTCCGCCCGCGCCCTTACTGCTCGAGGCGGCGCAGCAGGATCGAGTCGTCCGAGCGGGCGTCGAAGTCCTCGAGCACGTAGGCCAGCGCGGCGCGAATAATCCGCCCTCGGTCTGCCGCCGTGGCGTGATCCGCACGTAGGGCCAGGCGGGCCCGCTCCAGCGCCATCAGCTCCGCTGCCGTGCAGTAATAGGTGACCTTCTCGTCGTGCTTGGGAGCCTTCTTGGTGCCGGTGGCCGGCGCGGCCTGCGTGGTGGCCTCGGGCTCGTCGGCGACTTGTAACTTTGTCGACTTGGCGACTTGTGGTCCGGCCTTGGCCTCTCGGGCCGGGCCGGTAGTGCGACGGAAGAGCTCCTCAGCTCCGGGCAGACTGGCGCGTGGCGACACGATCCATCACCTCCTGGGCGAGCTTGCGGTACGCGACGGCTCCCGGTGAGGTCGGCGCGTAGGTAAGGATCGGCTCCCCGGCTACGGGAGCCTCGGCGAAGCGGATCGTCTTTCTGATCTTCGTGTCGAAGAGCCACTGCCCGAAGGCCTCCTCTACCCTCTCGAGGACCTCCCGTCCGTGGAGCGTGCGGTTGTCGAACATCGTCGCCAGGATGCCGTCGATCTGGAGGCGAGGGTTCAGCCGCTCCCGGATCCTCTCGATCGAGTCCATCAACAGACCCATGCCCCGCAGGGCGTAGTACTCACACTCCAGCGGCACGATGACCCCGTCGGCGGCGGTCAGGGCGTTGATGGTCAACAGACCGAGCGAGGGAGGGCAATCGATAAGGATAAAGTCATAGTTGACCCTTAGAGGTGCCAGGACCCTCATCAGGGTCTGCTCGCGCGCCACCTCCTGAACCAACATCAGCTCCGCCGCCGAGAGATCGATGTTCGAAGGCAAGAGCTCGAGGTTGTCAACGTTCGTCTTCAAGACGACCTCTTCGACCTGACAGTGGCGGTCCAAGAGCGCGTTGTAGACGGACAGATCCAGTCCTCCCGGCTCGATGCCGAGGCCGAGCGCGCAGCCGCCCTGGGGATCGAAGTCGACCAACAGCACGCTTTGGTCGTGTTCCGCGAGAGCGGCTCCCAGGCTGATCACCGTGGTGGTCTTGCCGACGCCACCCTTCTGGTTCACGACGGCGATGATCCGCGCGCTGCGGGGCCCCCCTCCGCCGGCATAGGGACCCGGAACCACAGGGGGACCGGCTGGCTGGGAGATGCCGTCGGCCCCGCCTTGCGATGCCGGGACGACCTGCGCGGCGTCGAGTGCTGTGTCGATACGGGTGTGGGATTCCTCCATGCGACCTCCGCGCCTGTGTCTAAGGAAACTTGTCTACAAGTAGCCAGTGAGCTCGGAGGTTACAACGGCAACGCTAAGCGACACAAGACCCAGTTGTTGGGGCCCTAGGCCAACAGGAGCGAGCGGAACGAGCGGCCCGGTGTCGACGTCGGCACTCCCAGCAGGTCGGCGATCGTCGCACCACAGTCCGCGAACGAGGCCCGTTCGCCCAGATCGACCCCCGGCGCCACGCGCTCCCCCGCGACCAGCAGCGGCACCCGTTCCCGGGAATGATCCGTGGAAGGAGTCGTGGGGTCGTTGCCGTGGTCGGCCGTGATGAAGAGGACATCTTCTGGCCCGAGCGCGGCGAGTATCCGCGTCAGGCCCGCGTCGAACTCCTCGAGAGCGGCGGCATATCCCGCCGGATCGTTGCGATGCCCGAAGGATTGGTCGAAATCCACCAGGTTGGCGAAGACCAGCCCCCGCTCGAGCGCGGCGATCTCCTCGACGACCGCATCGATTCCGTCTGCGTTCGATCTGGTGGGGCGCGACGAGGTCACTCCCCTCCCGGCGAAGATGTCTGCGATCTTGCCGACCCCCCGCACCTCCAGCCCCGCCCTGCTGATCTCGTCCAGGACCGTGTCGCGCGGAGGAAGGACCGAGTAGTCGTGGCGGTCGGGGGTACGCCGGAACGCGCCCGGGTCGCCGGTGAAGGGACGTGCGATCACCCGTCCGACCTCATGTGGGCCTCTCATGATCCGGCGCGCCTTCTCGCACATCTCGTACAACCGGTCGAGAGGGATCACGTCGACGTGCGCGGCGATCTGGAAGACGCTGTCGGCCGAGGTGTAGACGATCGGGTAGCCGGTCGCCATATGCTCGGCGCCGAGACGCTCGATGATCTCGGTCCCCGAAGCCGCCACATTCCCGAGCGAACCCCTGCCGATGGCGGCTTCGAACGCCTCGATCACCTCGGGAGGGAAACCCTCGGGATAGGTCGGAAAGGCCCGATCCAGGACCACGCCGGCCAGCTCCCAGTGGCCGGTCGTGGTGTCCTTACCGGGAGAACGCTCGATCATCGCTCCGAAGGCTCCTTCGGGGGTCTCCGTGGCGCCGACGCCGCGCACCTCGGCAACGTTGCCGAGGCCCAGACGCCGGAGGTTGGGGAGGCTCAGGCCTCCCACGGCCTCGGCGACGTGCTGCAGGGTGGCGGAGCCTTCATCCCCGAACGAGCCGGCATCCGGAGCGCCGCCGATCCCGACCGAATCCAGCACCACCAGCGCTACCGCCCGCGACCCCGGAGCAGCGGGCTCCGGCGTCACCCGGCGGCACCAGCAGGCCGCTGCGGCCGGGCTCGAGGGCCTGATCGATGCCGGGCAGGTCCGAGGCCACCGGAGCGCATCCGGCCGCCATGCCCTCCAGCAGCGCAACCGGCAGGCCGTCCTGGTCGCCGCTGCGGGCCGGCACCGACGGCACCACCACGATCTGGCTGGCCA
>JAHWKZ010000132.1 GCA_019347645.1 Gemmatimonadota bacterium
CGTCGTTGCCGATCCCGTCGAACTGGAGGTAGACGAACCGGAGCCCCGCCTTCGCCGCCTGCTCGGCGAACTCGGCGCTCTTCGCGAACTCGATCCCGTTCGTCGCCGCCTGGACGGAGTTGTAGCCGATGTCGCGGGCGTACTCCACCGCCCTCAGGAAGTGCGGCGAGAGGGTCGGCTCGCCGCCCGAGAACTGGACCGACATCTGGCGCCGCGGCTTGATGGTCAGCGCGTTGTCCAGGATCTCCTTGATCTCCTCCCACTCCAGCTCGTGGACGAAGCCGACCTGGTTGGCGTCCATGAAGCACGGGTCGCACATCATGTTGCAGCGGTTGGTGAGGTCCACGGTCAGGACCGAGCCGCGGCCGTGCTTGATCGTCGAGGAGCCGTGATCGTGGAGCTTGCCGTCGTTGTGGGCCCGGAGGTCGCGTCCCGGGAAGTTCTGTTCGATCCACTTGAGAAATTCGGCGTCGACGGCCATCAGGTCCTCGAATCGGCCGTGCTGGGGGCATTCCTTCACCATCCAGATCTGGCCGTCGCGCTCGATGATCTTCGCCTTGATCTCGCCGACCTTCTCGTTGACCAGCACCCGGTAGTCCTCTTCGCCCTCGATGATCCGCTCGCGGGCCTCGATCACGCACTTGGGGCACAGCGAGTCGGTCTCGCGCGGGAAGCCGAGCCTGGGCTTGGACTTCTCCCAGCTCTTCAGGAGCGGCTTTTCGCTCCACTTCGGGGTGAACGAGGGGTTCGGCCGGTAGCGGTTGAAGAGCTGGATGGCGTGGAAGGCCCCGGCGGCGACCCTGGACACGGTCCAGTCGAACAGCTTGATCGCGAGCGACTTCAGGCTCTTCGTCGCGGTGCCGTCCGGGTTCAGCATCTTGTCGGGAACCCGGAAGGAGGAGGTATCGAACGATTCGGAGGCGGGTCCCGCGCCGTTCCCGTTCCCGAGAGACTCGGTCCGGGCATCGCTGGCGGGCTCGATGGTCTGGGAGTTGACCTTGATCATCGCGCGTCCTCCTCGGGAGAGGCCTGAGGGTGCTGACTTTCGCCTAACGGTACCGATACGGGTTGACGATGTAAAGGGTTCGGCTATTCCCCTCCCTTTCCGTTCCCGTTCGCTCCCTGCTGGCCCCGGCTCTGATACAGGAAGCTGTGCATCGAATGGTAGAACCCCCGGGGCGTGTAGAGGACTTCGGTCTCACCCCGGCAGGAGTACCAGCACGCGGTGCAGGTGTTCCTCTCGTTGGCGTCGTGGAGCCGGTCGAGGACCTCTTCCATCGAGTGATCCCTCAGGCTCCCGCAGGGCTCCGTTTCGTTGAACTCGACACACTTGGAGACCACCATCCGGTTGTCGACATTGAACATGGCCCGGCCGGCGATGCACCCGTCGATCCCGTCGTTGACCGCCTCCTCGAACTTCTCCAGGTAGACCCTGTTGGCGTGGACCGTTTCCGGGTAGCGCTCCTTGAGGTCCAGCAGGAGCTCGGTGGCTCCGGGGAGGTGGCGCTGCTTCTCGTTGCCGGTCTTCATGACGGAGTAGGGCTGGACCTGCCAGTACACCCCGAGATCCCGGGCCAGCTCGCAGAGCTTCGGCATCTCCTCGAGGTTGTCGTCGGTCAGGACCGAGATGATCTGGACCCGCTGATACGAGGGGTCCGTCCGTTCGGACAGGAGCTGCTCGATGGCCGTGATCGCCCGCCGGTAGGCGTACTTCACGCCCCGGTGGTGGTCGTGCTTGTCGGGGTCGGCGTAGTCGATCGACACCGAGACCCCCCAGCAACCCGCCTCCCAGATCTGGCGCGCCCGTTTGGGGGTGATGCCGCTGCCCGAGGTGGTCATGTACGGGAAGTGGTCCTGCGCCAGAATCTCGATGATCTGATGGATGTCCCGACGGAGCATCGGCTCGCCACCGGCCAGCGAGACGATCAGCGACCCCAGCTCGGAGAGCTTCTCCGCTCCGACGGCGAAATCGTGGAGCGAGTTCTCCTCGTGGGGCTGGAAGTCGTTCTGCCAGTAGGTGCAGAACGAGCAACCATAGTTGCAGTTGTAGGTCACCTGCCAGGTGACCCACACCGGGCGGTCCAGGAGGAACGCCTTCAGGAGCCGGCCCTTCTTCGAGAGCCGGGCGCGCGGCTCGGCGGTCAGGAGTGGGGATTCGGCCACGAGCGGCGGGCCGATCGGAAGATCGATCGATACGCTGCGTCCCGAACCGGCCTCGCCCGGAACGAGCTCGAACGGGGCGGAGTCGTCCCGCGTCAACGACTCCAGGGGGATCAGTTCCGGCATGGCGGGTAGTCTAGCGTCGTGCGGAAGAGGGTGTCAAACCTCGTCGAGGGCCCGTCCGGCCGTGTCCGTTCTGCCCGGGAGACGGTCCGCGAACCAGGCGACGGTCTCGTCCAGCCCCTCCTCCACACCATGGGTGGGGTGAAACCCCAGCCGCTCCCGCGCCTCCTCGACGCTGGCGAGGGAGTGCCGCACGTCGCCCGGGCGGAAATCGGCGTACGTCGGCTCGTGCCGTCCGATCTCCGGCCGCCTCTCCGCCAGACGATCGCGAATCAGCCGGAACAGCTCGTTCAGGGTCGTCCGCTGGCCGACCGCCACGTTGAAGACCCCCCCGACGGCCTCGGGATTCCCGGTGGTGCCGGCCAGCAGGTTGGCCTGGACCGCGTTGGCCACGTAGCAGAAGTCGCGGCTGGTCTCGCCGTCCCCGTAGATCTCGACGGGTTCATCCTCGAGCAGAGCGCCGATCCATTTGGGGATCACGGCGGCGTAGGGCCCGTCCGGATCCTGTCGCGGCCCGAACACGTTGAAGTAGCGCAGGCCGAGCGAGGGGAAGCCGTAGCAGCGCGAGAAGATGCCGGCGTAGAGCTCGTCGAGGTGCGTGGACAGGCCGTAGGGCGAGGCGGCGGCGCCGATGCGCTCCTCGAGCTTGGGCAGCACCGGGTGGTCGCCGTACACCGCGCTCGAGCTGGCGTAGACGAAGCGCGCCACGCTGGCGTCGCGCGCGGCGATCGCCATGTTGACGAAGCCGGTGACGTTCGCGGCGTGGGTGCTGAGCGGGTCCTCGATCGAGCGCGGCACGCTGCCGAGCGCGGCCTGGTGCAGGACCACCTCCACGCCGGCGCAGGCGCCGCGGCAGGCGTCCAGGGAGCGGATGTCGCCCTCGACGAAGCGGAAAT
>JAHWKZ010000133.1 GCA_019347645.1 Gemmatimonadota bacterium
TCCTCGACGAGCCGCTCTCGAACCTCGACGCGAAGCTCCGGATCGAGATGCGGGCCGAGCTGGCGCGGCTGCACCAGCGCCTCGGCGTCACCATGGTGTACGTCACCCACGACCAGGAGGAGGCGATGACGCTGGGCGATCGGGTGGCGGTCCTCGAGGCCGGCTTCCTGAAGCAGGTCGCTCCGCCGATGGAGCTCTACGGCCACCCGTCGACCCGGTTCGTGGCCGGCTTCATCGGCAGCCCGGAGATGAACCTCTACGACGGGACGCTACACGCCGAGGGGGACGCCGCGCGATTCGACGGAGCGGGAGTCTCCGTCCCGGCGCCCCGGCCCTCGGGCGTGGAGGAGGCCGCCCGAGTCACCCTCGGCGTGCGCCCGCAGGAGGTCCAGCTCGTGAATGGAGAGGCCGAGGGATCGGTCCCCGCTACCGTCGGCGTCGTCGAGCCGATCGGCAGCCAGCAGATCGTCCACTGCCGCACGACCGAGGACGAGCGCCTGGTCGTGGTCGCCCCGATCGATGTCGAGTTCGAGGAGGGCTCCGACAAGCGCTTCGCCTTCCCCGTCGATTCGATCCACCTCTTCGACGCCGGGACCGGGGAACGGCTGGAGTAGAAAGCCCGCAGAATGCGAAAGGGGCGCACCGTTCGGCGCGCCCCTCCCGTTCGTGTCGCCACCCGGCGGCTCAGAACTCGTAGCCGACCCCCCCCACGATCCGGCGTGGCAGCACCGGGCGCGCCAGGAACAGGGTCCGCTGGGCGCCCAACTGCTCGTCCACCCTCGGGTTCCCCTCGGTCAGCGCCTCGGCCACCGTGTCCGTGACGTTGTGGACGTCGAGGAACAGCGTCACGCCCTGGAGCGGGAACGAGTAGGAGGCTCCCACGTCGACGAGGTTGTAGGAGTCGAGCGTGATGGTGTTGTCGTTGTTCGAGAACCGGTCGCCCACGAAGCTCCAGTCACCATGGAGGGTGAGGTCGCCGAGATCGAACTCGGCGCCGACCTCGACGATCTCCTGCGGGATCCGCCGGACCTGTTTGCCCTCGAGGCTGACCAGCTTGCCGTCCTGGGTGACGTTGAGCTCCTCGAAGTGCGGGTCCTGGAGCGTCAGGGTGCCGTTCAGCCGCAGGTCCGGCACCGGCGCCGCGACCACCTCGACCTCGACGCCCGGCGTCACCGCCTCGCCCGCGAAGACCGTCACGAACTCCGTCTCGCCGGTCTCCGGGTCCACCTGGGCGTCCTGGATCGGGAAGTCCTTGAGCTGCAGCCAGTAGCCGACGGCCGACAGCCCCAGCTTCGGCGAGGCCACCTTGATCCCGCCCTCGAACTGGAGGACCTGCTCGGCCTCGAGGTCGGGGTCCGGACCGGAGAAGAGGAACTGGTCGAGGATCGGCATCTTGTAGCCGCGGGTGCCGCGGGCGAACCACGCGACGTTCTCGCTCTGGCGCAGGTTCGCACCCACCGACACCGCCCACTCGTCGAACTCGTCCTCCACGGTCTCGAACTGACCGGAGCCGAAGTTGAGCCCGGTGTGGGCGTCGGTCCCACCCGCGACGTCGAACGTGTCCGTCCGCTCGTTCTCCTGGTGGAACGAATCGTGCTCGTAGCGGAAGCCGATATCGAGATCGACCCGGTCGGTGACCGCGATCTCGTCGCCCAGGAAGAGCGCGACCAGGTCGACGTCCCCGGTGCCGTTTACGAAGAACGGCAGGTACTGACGGAACCCTTCGTTCGTCACCCGGCGCACGACCTCCCCGCCGGGTCCGAGGACCTCCAGGTCCACGAACCGCGGCGCGTTCGCCACCTCGGTCACGACGTCGTTGAAGTACCAGGTGTTGTCCGCCTCGTAGTGGCCGAGGTAGGCCCCGGCCGTCACCGAGTGGCGCCCCCCCTCTCTGCGGATCTGGAACTGGTTGGAGATGTTGGAAAGCGGCTTCTCGACCAGCCACTGTCCGCCGAGCGAGAGGAGGCCGTTGGGGGTCGCGAAGGCCTGTCCGCTCTCGGTGTAGGTGATGCGGAAGCCGGTCCCGCCCGAGGTCTCGTCCACGAACCCCTGCGCCCACTCGTCCGCCTCGACGAGCTCGAAGGGGAGGATCGCGTTCCAGCTGTGGTCGACGTCCATCCACCGGAAGGTGTTCCGGATCGACCAGCCCTCGGCGAGGTCGTAGCCGAAATCGGCGAGGATGGAGCCCCCCTCCTGGCGCTGGCCGTCGTCCAGCGGGAGCGTGATGCTGCCGGCCCCGCGCGGCAGCGGGACGACCTTGCCGATCCCCTCCTCGGTGGTGAGGGTCCCGTCCTCGGGGAAGCCCTGAACGAAATCGGGGTCGTTCGGGTTCACGAGCGGCAGCGGCAGGAAGAACACGTTGCTGTCGATCAGCACCTTGCCGTAGATCCGGACGAACCCGCGGTCGAACTCGCGGGTCACGTTGGCCTTCACCTGACCGCCCTCCGACGCCGTGAAGCCGGGGTCCCGAATCCCGTCGTCGCTGCGGAAGAAGCCGCCGACGCTGTAGTGCCAGCCGCTCTCGCCTAGTGGGCCGTTGACGTTCCCGCCCAGCCGGAAGAGGCCCGCCTCCCCGCCCTTGAGCCGCAGGTTGCCACGATGGACGGGCCCGCCCGTCTTGCTGATGAAGTTCACGAGCCCGCCGGGCGCGTTGGAGCTGAAGAGCGCGGCGCTACCGCCGCGGACCGCCTCGATCTGCTGCACGTTCTCGTCGATCCGGACGAGGATGTCCGCGTTCACGAAGAACAGCTCGGTCGAGTCGTACACCGGCATGCCGTCCTCCATCAACGACACGTACCGGAACGAGCCGTCGGCCGGGAGCCCGCGGGCGAAGAGGTTGCCGCCGACCTCGCCGCCCGAGCTCTCGACGTAGAAGCCGGGGACGGCCTTGAGCATGTCCGCGGTCGACTGCGGCGCCTCGCGCTCGATCTGCCGCTCGTCGAGGGTGGTGATCGCGACCGAGGACTCGAGCTTCAGTCGCGGGGTGCGCTGGGCGGTGGCGACGATCGTCTCCATGCCCAGGTAGTCCCGGGCGAGCGAGAAGTCGGGCTCGGCCGTCGCGCCCGCCCCGACCTCGACGGTCGCGACCGAGGTCCGGAAGCCGAGGAACTCCGCGCGCACCTGGTGGGATCCGGCCGGGACCCCCTGGATCGCGAACCGCCCGGCCTC
>JAHWKZ010000134.1 GCA_019347645.1 Gemmatimonadota bacterium
CGCCGAGCAGCGGGTGATCGGCCGGGTGGGACAGCTCAACCGGTTCAAGCTCGCCCGCCCCGACGTCCGCCTCGGGGTCGCCGGATGCGTCGCCAAGGAGCTCGGCGCGGATCTCCTCGAGCAGGCGGGCCACGTCGATTTCGTGGTAGGCCCCGATTCGTACCGCCACCTGCCCGAGATCCTCGGTCGGATCGAAGACGGCGAGCGGGTGGTGTACGACCGGTTCAACCGAAGCGAGAACTACGAGGACCTCGAGCCGTATCGCCTCGAGAACTTCGCCGCCTGGATCACGATTATGCGCGGCTGCGACAAGTTCTGCTCCTATTGTATCGTGCCGTTCACGCGCGGGCGCGAGAAGTGTCGCGACCTCGGTTCGATCGTGGACGAGGTGAAGCGGGCGGTGGATGAAGGGGCCAAGGAAGCCACGCTGCTGGGCCAGAACGTCAACTCCTGGGTCGACGGCGAGCGCGATTTCCCCGACCTGCTGGCGGCGGTCGCCGCGGTCGACGGGCTCGAGCGCCTGCGCTTCACCACGAGCCACCCGTGGGACTTCACCCGGAAGCTGGTCGACACGATCGCCGCTCACGAGACGATCTGCGAACACGTCCACCTGCCGTTCCAATCGGGCTCGGACCGGATCCTGGAAGCCATGAAGCGCGAGCACACCGCCGCCTGGTACCTCGGGCGGATCGCGATGCTGCGCGAGGCGGTGCCCGACTGCGCGCTCTCCACCGACGTCATCGTCGGTTTCCCCGGCGAGACGGAGGCGGATTTCGAGGCCACCCTTCGCCTCATGCGGGAGGTGCGCTACAACTCCGCCTACATCTTCATCTACTCGCCGCGTCCGCACACTCCAGCCGCCGAGATCGAGGAGGGGCTCGTTCCCCGCGAAGTCGCCGTGGAGCGATTGGAGCGGCTGAACGAGCTCCAGCGGGGGATCTCGACCGCCTACCTCCTGGAGAAGGTCGGCACCACACAGGAGATCCTCGTCCAGGGGGAGGCGAAGCGCGGAGACGGGATGCTCTCCGGATGGACCGAGCACCGGGAGACGGTCGTCTTCCCCGGGGGGCCGGCGATGACCGGCAAGATCGTCCCCGTCGAGATCACGGGTCTGAGCGGGATCACCCTCCGCGGCGAATACGCCGCCGATCGCGGGCTGGCCAATCTCCCCGTCCTGGCGGGCTGAGGAGTGTCGTCGGGCCGCCGCCTCGCGCTGGCCGGTATCGTCCTGGTCGCGGTGGCGCTCCTCGTGGTCTTCGCGCTCTACAACCGTGGCAACCTCGTCGTCCTCGAGTTCGGCCTCGCCCGCTGGCGCGGAGAGGCGGTGTACGCGATCTACGCCGCCGTCTTCGTGGGCCTCCTTCTGATGTTCCTCGTCGGGCTGCCCGCGGACCTGGCCGAACGGCGCCAGCGCGAGCGCCTGGAGCGGCGCGTGCGCGAGCTGGCGAAACGGACCGACGAGCCGCGCCGGGAGACCCCCCGGGAGGAGCGTCCCCGCGAGGGGCACGCCGGAGCGTCGGCCGAGGCGGTGGGGGGGCCGGGGTCGGACTGACGTGCGCCTGCTCGTCCTGTCTCGCCAGCGGATCCTCTACTCGACGCGACGGTTCCGCGAGGCGGCGGTGGCGCGCGGCCACGAGGTGCGCGTCCTCGACCCTTTCGCCTGCAGCCTGGCGATCGAGCGGAGACCGAGCCTGTACGCCGCCGGGCGCAAGGTGGCCGGCTGGGATTGCTCGATCCCCCGGGTCGGCACCCGCGGCTCGGCGCATGCCACCGCGGTCGTCGCGCAGCTGGAGACGATGGGGGTGGCGGTGGTGAACCGGGCGGAGGCCATCCTCCGGGCGCGAGACAAGCTCCGCTCGCTCCAGTGTCTGTCGGCGGCCGGCCTCCCCCTCCCCCGGACGGTGGCGATCTCCGGTCCGGCGGAGCTCGATAGGGTCCTCGACCGGGTTGGAGGTCCGCCGGTGGTGCTCAAGCTCTTCCAGGGGACGCAGGGGGTCGGAGTGATCCTCGCCGAGACCCGCTCGGCCGCCGAGGCGACGCTCGAGACGCTGTGGGCGCTGGGGGAGAGCGTGCTGGTCCAGGAGTTCGTGGTCGAATCGAAGGGCCGCGACGTGCGCGTGCTGGTCGTGGGCGGGGAGGTGGTCGCGGCGATGCGCCGGACGGCCCGGGAAGGCGAATGGCGCTCCAACCTGCACCGCGGAGGAGGCGCCGCGGCGGTCGATCTGGAGCCGGCGTACGGGCGTACGGCCGTCGAAGCGGTGAGAGCCGTCGGTCTCGGCGTCGCCGGGGTCGACCTCCTCGAGACGCGGGACGGCCCGCGGGTCATGGAGGTGAATGCCTCGCCGGGATTCGAGGGCCTCGAGCGCGCTACGGGCGTCGACATCGCGGATGCGGTCGTCGCCTACGCCGAGTCCCTCGCTGGAGGGGACCGGGACCGGTTCCCTGAGGCGATCAACCCACCCGGCCCGCGGTCCGTTTAGGAGGCGAAATCCCTTCCACTCATCGGAGGTGTCTCCGCAGGTGACCCGGATCCGACTCCTGGCGCCGCTGCTCGCGGCGGCCATCCTCGCGCCGACCCCGGCTCCAGCCCAGGAACGGGGAAGCGAGTGGTTCCAGCGGGGCGAGCTGGCGCTGGCCTCCGGCGACGCGTGGGAGGCGACCGGCCTCTTCGAGCGCGCCCTCCGGGAAGGGTACCCGAAAGACCGGGGCAACCTCGCCCTCGCCCGGGCCTGGCTCGAGCTCGACAACCGCCTGTTCCACGCGCGCGAGGCGCTCGAGAGGGCGCTCGCCGCCGATCCCGACGACGTCGACGTCTGGTACCTGCTCGCCGACGTGAACCTTCGCCTGGACGGGGGTGACGCGGACGTTCGGGCCCGGCAGGCGTACCACGAGGTGTTCCGGATCGACCCGCTCCACCGTGACGCCTGGGAACGCTGGGGACGGCTGTACCTGGAGCCCGTGGACCTGGAGACGGTGGCGGAGTACTTCGAGTGGGTGCTGCTCCTGAACGTCCGCCGCATCGCGGCCGGGCCGGTGTCGGAGATCTTCACGCAGGACAACCTGCGCCGTACGTATGGAGGTCGGGTCCCTCTGCTGCGGGAGCCGATGGCCCCGGCCGGCACGCGCCCGACGCTCACCGGTGCC
>JAHWKZ010000135.1 GCA_019347645.1 Gemmatimonadota bacterium
CGTCCTCCTCCTGCTCCTGGCCCTGGGCGGGCTCGGGAGCGCGGCGTTCCACCCGCCGGGCGCGTCGATCGCGGTGCGGGCCCAGGAGGGGAAGGGAAGCGGGATGCGGCACGCCGTCTTCTCCTTCGGCGGGGCGATGGGCTACGCCGTCGGCCCGCTGGCGGCCGTCGGGCTGGTCGCGACGGTCGGGCTCGGGGGGATGTGGATCGCCATGGTCCCGACCGTCGTGCTCGCCCTGGCGCTGGCGCCGATCCTGCCGCGCGGCGCCGCGAGTGGCGGTGCGGTGGGGTCGCCGCCGTCCTTGCGGGCGGTGGCGCGCCTGCTCGGCGGGCCGTTGGGCCTGGTGTTCGGGATCAGCACGGCGAGCGCGTTCGTCCAGCGGCTGTTCCTCACCATGCAGCCGATCGTGGTCGCCGAGGCCGGCGGCAGCGAGACGGTGGGGGCGGTGATCCTGACCGCCTACCTCGTCGGCCAGGCGGGCGGGACCCTGGCGGGCGGTTTCCTGGCCGATCGGGTGGATCGCCGACGGCTGCTGGCGGTCCTCGCGGCCGTGTCCGCTCCGGCCCACGCGGCGGCGTTCCTCCTGCCCGACGGGGGCGCGGGTTCCCTGGCGGCGGCCGCGGCCGCGGGGATGGTCAACCAGGCCATCCTGCCGGCGGTCGTCGTCATCGCCCTGGAGCTCGCGCCACGAAGCGCCGCGCTCGCCGGAGGGATCGTGATGGGCCTGGCGTGGGCCGCCGGGTCGGTGGGGGTCCTGGGCGCGGGCGCGCTGGGCGACCTCGTGGGCCCGCAGGCGGCGGCGCTCGCGAGCACCCCGGCCGTCCTCGCGGGAGCTTGGCTGGCGCTGCGGCCGGCGCTCGCCCGCCACGGTCGCCCGCCGGCGCCGTCCGAGCTCGAGCGGTCGGTTTGACGTCGACACGCGGAGGGTGCACCCTCGTCGCGGGCCGCCTGGATCCGGACGGGAGGGAGACGATGCCGAAGACGCTCTTCAAGGACCATCCGCTGGTCGCGCAATGGCCGCCGACAGACTGGCGAACGGAGACGGGAGCCGCCGGACGGGAGGCGATCGACTGGAACAAGGCCCGGCTGCAGGACCTGCGGTTCCGGGATGTCGGTACCGAGGGTCTCGCGAACGCCAGCGTGCTGGTCCAGGCGGCCGTGGACCGGCCCGACGGCCGACAGGAGCTCTACGAGGCCGAGCTGCCGGCGGAGAAGCGCGGGTTCCTCCAGCACGTGTCGAACCGCCTGAATGACTGGCGCGGGATGACGCTGGACGAGGTGGGGCGCCAGGAGATTGACTACGGCTAGCCCTGCGGGCTACTCCGGGAGCGGGGCCTCCTCGTCGGCCAGGCGATCGGCGTCGACGGACCGGCCGGAGCGGATCAGCCGCTGGGCGGCGTCGCGCTCCTCGTCCGGACGATCGAGGACGAAGGCGGCGAGGACCCGGTCCTCGGCGAGCCACCAGGCGCTGAACGATCCGTCGTCAAGGGTGCCGCGGTAGACCACCCTCTCGGCGCCCTCGATGTCTCCCCAGTACTCCCACGACAGGTCGAAGGCGTCGGAGAAGAAGTACACCAGGTAGTCGAAGGCCTCGTCCTCGCCGGTCATCGCCCGCGCCCAGTACTCTCCCTGGGCCCGGGCGCAGTCCCAGTGCTCGACGCGCCGGCGACGGCCGAAGATGGCGTCCGGCCAGCGGGCCACGTCCCCGGCGGCACGGATCCCGTCGATCGCAGTCCGAAGCCGATCGTCCACCACGATGCCGTCGTCGATCTCGATGGCCGTCCTCTCGAAGATCTCCACATCGGGGACCACTCCGATCCCCACGACCACGAGATCGGCCTCGATCTCCGCCCCAGACTCGAGCACCACTTTCGATACCCGCGCCCGGCCCTCGAATCGCGCCACGGTCTCGCCCGGACGCAGATCGACGCCCTCCTCGCGGAACACCCTTTCGTAGAACGCCGACATCTCGGCGGTCAACGGGCGGTCCTTCAGCAGGCGGTCCTCCCTGTAGACCTGCGTGACGTCCAACCCGAAGTCGGTGAGCGAGGCGGCGACCTCGGTGCCGATGAAGCTCCCCCCCACCACGACCGCGGTCGCCGCATCCTCGGCGGCCCCGAGGATCCGCTCGGCGTCCCCCGCGGTGCGCAGGTAGAATACGTTCCCCCGGTCTTCGCCGGGCACGTCGAGGCGCCGCACCTGACTGCCGGTAGCGACGAGGAGGTTCCCCCAGCCGATGGCCTCCCCGTCGGCGGTCTCCAGAGTCCGCCCGTCGACATCGATGGACGTCACGCGCGACCCCGTCACGACCTCGACATCGTGCTCGACGTAGAAGCCGATCTCTTCGATCACGGCCTCTTCCGGATCCATCCCTCCCGCGAGGACGTCCTTCGAGAGCGGCGGTCGATCGTACGGGACCCGCTCCTCCGCGGTGACGATGCACAGCGAACCCGGTTCGCGGCCGCGCTCGACGTACGTCTGCGCGGCGTAGCCGGCGGCCACGCCGCCGCCCAGGATCACGTTGCGGTACGAGGGCATGCGGCGCCTCCTTCAGGGCCGGGGACCAGTGACTTCGATCACGGTAGACGAGCCGGTGGAGCCGAGCCGTCACATGACTGACAGCGGGAGGTCCTGTCGCGGATAGCCTGACGGCCGCGACCGATCTTCCCCACTCTTGCGAGATCGCGGAGGCGGGAAGAAGATCCAGCCCATTCGTCGATCGCCGCGGAGAAGGGGAGCGATGTCCGTCCGGATCAAGGTGTGTTGCATCGGCAGTGGCGAGGAGGCGGAGCTCGCCGTGCGCGTCGGCGTCTCGGCTGTGGGACTCGTCTCCGCCATGCCGAGCGGCCCCGGGGTGATCGACGAAGCGCTGATCGCGGAGATCGCCGACGTCGTCCCGCCGGGGGTGACCCGCGTGCTGCTGACCTCGAGCACCGACGCCGACCAGGTCGTCTCGCAGCAACGCCGGACGAGGGTGGACGCGGTCCAGCTGGTGGACCGGTGGGACGCTGCGGGCCGCGCCGAGCTCCGGTCGAGCCTGCCG
>JAHWKZ010000136.1 GCA_019347645.1 Gemmatimonadota bacterium
GAAGCAGCTTCCGCTCTCTCCGATGCTCGCCACGGCCGGCGATGGTGTCCCGTTAGGCGACGACTGGCGCTACGAGGTCAAGTGGGACGGCATCCGCGCCGTCGTCGCGATCGAGGACGATCCCCGTTTTCGCGTTTACTACGAGGTCTGGGACGACATCCTGGCTCTACAGGTCATCTTCTGGAATCAGCGGAATCCGCTCTTCAGCGATCCCCGTGTGCGTCGTGCGCTGACGCTGGCCACCGATCGGCGCGAGCTCCGTCGAGGGCTCAACATGTGGGAAGATCTCCCCATCGTCGACGGGGTCTTTACCGAGCGGCAATACTGGCGGGGCGAGCTACCCGAGGCGCTGCCGTACGACCTGGAACGGGCCAGCGAGCTGCTCGATCTGGCTGGCTGGCGAGACCTCGATGGCAATGGAATTCGCGAGCGAGACGGCCGGGAGTTCAGCTTTTCGGTGATCGTTTCTCCCCGGTGGCACGCGGCGGCGGTGTACGTCCAGGCCCAACTCCGGCGGGTAGGGGTCCGGATGGACATCACGACGCTGGAGGGCCGGGTCGTGGAACGGCGGCTCCGGGCGGGGGAATTCGACGCGGCGCTCGCGCTTCTCTGGTCCAGCGTCGACGAGCTTGTTCGATTCTTCGGCCCGGACTCTCCGATCGGCTACCGCAACGAGCGCGCCGCCCGGCTGCTCGAGGCGGCGCAGAACACGCGAACCCCGGATGAAATGGGCGAGATTTTTCGGGACTTGACGTCGATTTTCTCCGAGGACCCGCCCTTCACCTTTCTCGTGTTGAATGTCGAGACGTACGTCGCGCATCGGAGAGTCAAGGGCCTAAGCACGCCGTTCCGGGCCAATCCGCTGTGGTCGGTTGAGCACCTGTGGCTCGAGGATGAGCACTGATGGGATCGTACATCCTCAAGCGCCTCCGGCTCGCGCTCCTCCTTGTTCTGTCCCTCGGGCCCGTCGCCTGCGGCCGCTCCGACGATCCGGCCTCCAGCCCCGGCTCCACCGTGGTCATGGCCGTTCCGGACGTTCGCGAAGTCCTACCTGATGTCGGACCGGACCTCGACTTCCTCGTCTTCCTCCCCCTTGCGACGTGGGACGAGCGGGGGGAGCTCGAGGGGAGGCTGGCCCGGAGCTGGGAGCACTCCGCGGACCACAAGGAGTACACATTCCACTTGCGTACCGATGTGCGCTGGCAGGACGGGGTCCCCACGACCGCCCACGACGTGAAGTTCACGCTGGATCTCCTCGGCCACCCCGACGTCGCCGAGTACACCGGGATCGAGGCCACCGTGGTGGACGACTCCACGGTGACGATTCGAGAACCTACCTACGGCCCGGGCTACATGGACGACATCGTCTACTATCCGAGACACCTCCTGGAGGGGCTGGACCCGAAGCGGTTCTGGGAGTGGGAGTTCTGGCTTCAGCCGGTGGGGAACGGCCCCTACCGCTTCGCGCGGTACGTGCCGCCGACCCTGATGGAGTTCGAGGCGAACCCGGATTACTACCGGGGAAAGCCCCGGATCGAGCGGGTGATCCTCAAGTTCGTAGGCGAGGCGGGTCTGACCGAGTTGCTGAGCGGGCAGGTGGACGTGGCCGAGGTCGAGCCCGGTCAGATTCCGCGCATCGCGAACGATCCGCGCTTCCGCATCTATCGTAGGGTGTTGGGTCATCACGCCTCCGCCATCTATTGGAAGGCCGACCATCCGCTCTTTCGGGACCCGCGCGTGCGCCGCGCGCTCACGCATGCCCTGGACCGTCGCGAGATGCTCAGCGGCATGAACTTTCCGCCCGAAACACCCATCATCGACGCGGTCCTTACCGGCAGGCAGTTCCGCCGGCGCGAGTGGCCGGAGCCGCTACCGTGCGACACGGCTCGGGCGCGGATGCTGCTCGAGGCCGCGGGTTGGCGGGACCGCGACGGCGACGGAATCCTCGACAAGGACGGTCGTCCGTTCCGCTTTACCGCTAGCGTGGGAAGTGTATTGGGCCGCGAAAAGCTGGCCGTGCACGTCCAGTCCCAGTTGCGGCGCGCGGGCATTCAGATGGATATCCAGTTGCTCGATTCCTCGGTCATGTGGGACAAGCTGGCTGCCGGCGATTTCGAGGCGTGGCTGTATAGTCACTCACCCCAGAACCTGGACGATGATTTCGGGAGAGGGAACCCGCTCGGATACGCGAACGTTCAGGCATTCGAGCTGACCGAACGTTTGGCGCAGACGGCGGACCCGGACGAGAAGGACCGGATTTACCGCGAGGTCTCGGAAATATTTCGGGCTGACCCTCCGATGGTTCGACTGGTCCCGGTTTCGATCACCTGGTCCGTCCACCGCCGAATCCGCGGTTTGAGCAATCCCCTTAAGTACTCCCCGGCCGCATACATGGAGGAGCTGTGGGTCGAGGAATGACCCCGGGGACGAAGCCCCGCCGCCGCCGAGTTCACCGACAGACTGATAGTGACGGCCGACTCGGAAGACAGGGACCACCTGAACCGCGAGTTGAGGACGATCCTGCGGCCGACCTGTCGGTCACCCGGCTGGTCCGGGTCTCGAGGCCCGTCTTCGCCCATCGCCGCGTGCGCGGACTCCGCAAAGCCTTCTTCGCCGCATCGGACCGGTACATGGAGGAGCTTTGGCTGGAGGAAGATCGATGAGGGCGGCGGTGGGAGCCATCCTGCTGCTCCTCGCAACGGCGGTCGCGGCGCCGGGCCAGGACGACCGGGCGGGTTCGATCGAAGCCCAGGTCCTCTGGGCGGGTCCCGGCGTCGACCTCGAGGGGACGCTGTCCGCCGACGGGAGAGTCCCCACGTTCGTCGCCTGGAGCACCGGAGACCTGGCGGTGCGGGATCTTCGGGACGGCGATTGCCGGGGGATCACCGACAAGGGTGGATGGAGCGAGTCCGGCGAGTTCGCCGGACCTTCCGCGATCTCTCCCGACGGAGAGCGGATCGCCTTCGCGTGGTTCCGCGCCGACGGCCGCTACGACCTGCGGGTCGT
>JAHWKZ010000137.1 GCA_019347645.1 Gemmatimonadota bacterium
GGTGATGCGCACGAGGACGAGGCTCCACCGGCGCACCGTCATCCACCGCACGTCGACGATGAGGGTGAGGGCGGCGCCGGTGGCTGCGACCATGAACGCCAGCGGACCGCCGACGGGGTGCCAGTCCACCAGTGAGCGGGTGGCCTCGGTGTCGACGGCGACGAGGTATCCGGCCGCGACCAGCGCGGCGTCGATCGCCGGCGGCAGCATGGAGCGGTTCTTCGACCGGTTCGTGAGCGGCACGGCGGCGATGCCGCCGCCCGAGGCGCTGCTGGCGAACCTCCCCGCTCCCCCGGCTCCCCGGGAGTCCGGTGGCGCGGCCGGGGCTCTGGCGGCCTTCCTGCAGACGGCGCTGTACCGGGTCGCCGACTAGACCTCCGGCCGCTTTTCCGGCCGGTCCCTCTCGCACTAGACTGCCCGGGATGGCCGAAGAGCCGACCACTCCCGTCGAAGAGCCGACCAAGCCGTATCTCGAGATCCTCGAGCAGGAGATCAAAGGCGGGCTGCGTGAGCTCGAGCGTCCCGCCGCCGGCCTCCTGACGTCGGGGCTCTCCGCCGGGATGGATCTCGGCTTCAGCGTCCTGCTGATGGCCGTCATGCTGACGCTCCTGGATGGGGAGCTGCCGCGCTCGATCGAGCAGATCCTGTTGGCCAACATGTACTCGGTCGGGTTCATCTTCGTGATCCTGGGCCGGTCCGAGCTCTTCACCGAGCACACCACCCTCGCGGTCCTGCCCGTCCTCGACGGGAAGGCCTCGCTCGCCTCCCTGGGACGGCTGTGGGGGCTGGTCTACTCGAGCAACCTGGTGGGGGCCGCGGCTTTCTCGGCGCTGGCGGCCGTGATCGCTCCCGCCCTCGGCATCGCCGAATCGACCGCCTTCGTGGACATCGGCCGGCGCATGACCGAGCACGAGTGGTGGGTGATCGGGGCGAGCGCGGTCCTGGCCGGTTGGCTGATGGGGCTCCTCTCGTGGCTCGTCGCCGCCGGCCGCGACACGATCAGCCAGATCTTCATCGTCTGGCTCGTGGCCGCCTCGATCGGGCTGGCCAACCTCCACCACTCGATCGCCGGCACCGTCGAAGTGCTGTCCGGCCTCTTCTCCGGGCCGGAGATCGGTCCGCTCGACTTCGCCCGATTCCTCCTGTGGACCACGATCGGGAACGCCCTCGGCGGGGTGTTCTTCGTGGCCCTCATCAAGTACGCTCACGTGAGGCAGGCCAAGCGGGAGCGCTGACCGGACGAGGCGTTCTTCCTCGCGGGCCGCGCGGGTTGTACACTGACCGCAGGGACGCCGCCGGATGTCGACCGGTCCAGCCAGGAGCAAGCGCATGCCCGAGAGCGAAGGGGAAAACGGGTCCCAGACCGTCGACGTCCACCTCCGATCCACGTTCCAGAAATCGGTCGACGAGGGACGCGCCCGGCTCGACCGATCCTGGCTGGACCTGATATCGACCGGGCTGGTGGGCGGGATCGACGTCAGCCTGGGCGTGCTGGCCCTGCTGGTGGTCGAGGAGGCGACGGGCTCGGCGATGCTCGGTTCCCTGGCCTTCACGATCGGCTTCATCGCTCTCACGCTGGGCAAGAGCGAGCTGTTCACGGAGAACTTCCTCGTTCCGGTGGCCGCCGTGGTCGCGCGAAAGGCATCCGTGGCATCGCTCTTCCGCCTGTGGATCGGCACCGCCGTCATGAACCTGGTGGCCGGCTGGCTCTTCGCCTGGATCCTCGTCCTGGGCCTTCCGCGGATTCACGAGACGGCGATCGAGGTCGGGGCGTTCTACCCGGCCAAGGACGATCCGCAACTGTTCGGCCTGGGCGTCCTGGCGGGGGTGGCGATCACCTTGATGACCTGGATGGAGCACGGGGCGAAATCGGAATTCGGCAAGCTCGTGTCCGTCGCGACGGTCGCCTTCCTCCTGGCGGCGGGGCCGCTGAACCACATCATCGTCGTGTCGATCGAGATGTTCGTGGCGATCGAGACCGGGTCGGCGGGCTACGGGTACGCGGAGTGGGCCCGGGTGGCCGGATGGGCGACCCTGTCGAACACCGTCGGCGGGCTCGTCCTGGTCACCTCGCTGCGCTTCGCGCAGGTCGGCAAGGAGGCGATCCGGGAGGAGCGCGCGCGGGATCCCGAGGAGCCGCGCGAGTGAGCCCCGGGCGGAAGGCGAGGCCGTGACGAATCGGACGGTCCGGATCGAGGATGCCGACGAGCCGGTGGCCCGGATCGTCCTCGATCGTCCTCCGCTCAACGTCCTGACCACCGCCATGCTCGAGGAGCTGGCCGAGGCGATCGATTCCCTCGCCGGCCGGACGGATCTCAAGGCGGTGGCGATCGCGGCCGAGGGGAAGGCGTTCAGCGCCGGCGTGGACGTCCACGACCACGTGGACGAGAAGGTGCGTCCGATGATCGCCGCGTTCCACGGGGTCTTCCGCCGTCTGGCCGATTTCGAGTCCGTCACCGTGGCGGTGGTCCATGGGCCGGCCCTCGGCGGCGGGTGCGAGCTGGCGGCCTTCTGCGACCTGGTCCTGGCGTCCGACGCGGCCCGCTTCGGCCAGCCGGAGATCGACCTCGCGCTGTTCCCGCCGATCGCCGCGGCGGCGTTCCCCTACTTCGTGAACGGCAAGAAGACCCTCGAGCTCCTGCTGACGGGCGAGGCCATCGAGGCTCGCGAGGCCGAGCGCATCGGGCTGGCCAACCGCGTCGCTCCCGCCGAAGAGCTCGACGCGGGCATCGCCGCCCTGCGCTCGGACCGTCGTGGACACCTCGCGGTGGCGGCGAGCCTGACCATTGCGGAGTACCTGTTGCCCGGCTGGCTGGTCGGCCTGCGCACCCATCAGGAGGGGCTGGGTCAGCCCCCGACCGAGTTCACGATGACCGCCACCAACAGCGAACGGGTCGCGAGCATGGTCTCCTCGGGTGCCGTCGACCTCGGCTTCGTCGAGGGGCCGGACGCACCTCAGGGCCTGCGGCACCGGCTGGTTGGGGTCGACGAGCTGGT
>JAHWKZ010000138.1 GCA_019347645.1 Gemmatimonadota bacterium
GGCAGGCGATCACCCGCGCGATCGCGGAGCAGTCGCGCACCATCCGGATACCGGTCCACATGATCGAGACCATCAACCGCGTCAACCACCACGTGCGGCGGCAGGTCCAGAAGGTGGGACGCGAGCCGACGCCCGAGGAGATCTCCGAGCGGCTCGATCTGCCGATCGAGAAGGTGAAGGCGGTGCTGAAGATCGCCCAGGAGCCGATCTCGCTCGACCGGCCCGTGCAGTCCGACCAGGACACCGCGATCAGCGACATCATCGAAGACGAGCGCTCGCCTTCGCCGTCCAGCAGCGCCGCCTTCGCGATGCTGCGGGAGAACGTGAACCAGGTCCTCCACACCCTCTCCCACAGGGAGGAACGGATCATCCGGCTGCGGTTCGGGATCGGGGATGGGTGCCCGCGGACGCTGGAGGAGGTCGGCACGATCTTCAACATCACGCGGGAGCGGGTGCGGCAGATCGAGGCGAAGGCGTTGAAGAAGCTTCGGCATCCGTCGAAGTGCAGAGACCTCCTGAAGTTTTACGACTTATAACCGGCGGCTGAAAACGCACGGTCTCGCGGCGATCGCTCGTCGGGTCGCCTGCGGCGTGGTCTTGACCACGCCTCGGCGGCCTTCCTCACGATCGCCACGATCTCGAACGTTTTGATGAGCAGCCTACCGGGTGCCCGCTCGCTCGCTGGGGGACGTGGGAGGGGATATCTTCCACGCGAGCATAGAAGGCCTCGAGCGGCCCCCGAAACGCTCGGTAGGTCACGGTATAAACCCGTAAGGCATTGCGGATGTTTCAGTTAGAAATTATCGGGGCCCGTAGCTCAGCGGTAGAGCACCGGACTCATAATCCGAGGGTCGCTGGTTCGAATCCAGCCGGGCCCACTCTCGAGGTATGGTATACGATGCACCGGAAGGAGCGTTCATGCGGAATCGATGGATGGCGGTGTTCGCCGTCGGCGCGCTCGCGCTGGCGGGGGCGTGCGAGGACGAGGAGACCCTGTTCGGGAGGTACCAGATCCTGGTGTCCGAGTTCCAGGACACGTGCGACGGGATCCACAACCGGTTCGGCAGCACGCTGGAGGTTCGCCGGGGCTCCGGCGAGGAGATCGAGATCCACTTCGGAGGCTTTCCTCCGTTGACCGGGACGTTCGATCCCGAGGGGGTGCTCCAGGCGGAGGGGATCGTCGAAGACGATGGGGAGGGCGGGACGACCTCGTTGCGCGTCCAGGTGGCCTTCTTCCGGGACGGCCTCGAGGGCAACGGCCGCCTGGTCTTCGACGGCACCTTCCCGGATCCCGACGTGACCGGATCTTGCCTGCAGGAGTTCGAGTTCGTCGGGGAGAAGGCGAACGACGCCCGCGCGCCCGCGCTCCCCACGGCATCCGACCCTCGTTGACGGGGGTGGGGCAGCCGGATATTTTCAAGGTTCATGCTTTGGAACGGGTGGTTAGCTCAGCTGGTCAGAGCGCCGGTCTCACATACCGGAGGTCACTGGTTCGAGTCCAGTACCGCCCACCATCCCGTCCGTGGATGATTCGGATCGTCTCGACTTGAAGACCGGCGCGCGACCGCTCACCCCGCCAGGGGGCCGCGGCCGCTCGGACCGATTCCCGAAGGTGTACCGCGAGGTGCCGACGCACCGCCCGGTACACCTTCTTTTTTGGGGGTGGATCGATGGGTAACGGAAGCGAGAAGCTGGAGCGACTGCTGGCCGTGCAGGAAATCGACATGGAGATCGTCGAGCTCGAGAAACGGCGCGAAGAGCTGCCGGCGCGACGCGCCGAGGTGGCCGGCGAGATCACCGCGCTCGAGACGGAGCGCGAAACCGCGACCGAGGAGCTGGAGCGAAACCGCCTCGAGCGACGGCACCGCGAGAGCGAAGCCGAGACCGCGCGCGGCAAGCTGGCGAAGTACGAGCGGCAGCTCAACGAGGTGAAGACCAACGTCGCCTACAGCGCGCTCTTGAGCGAGATCCGGGGGACAAAAGAGGAGATCAGCGGGCTCGACGACGAGATCCTCGATCGGATGGAGCGGATCGAGACCCTGGAACGCCGAATCGAGGAGGTCGACGGGGCACTCGAGGAGAAGCGCGAGGCGGCGAGGGACGAGCTCGAGGCGATCGACGCCCAGGCGGTGGAGGTCGATCGCCGGCTGACCGACGTGCGGGCGCGTCGGGAGACGAAGGCGGCGGAGGTCGATCGTCGGCTCTACGAGCTCTACGACCGGCTGCGTCGCAAGCGACGCTTTCCGGCCCTGGTGCCGCTGAAGGGGCAGGCGTGCAGCGCCTGCTTCGCGAGGATGCCTCCGCAGGTGGTTCAGGAGATCAAGCACGGGGGCGCGCTCCATCCCTGCGAGCACTGCGGCGTGCTCGTCTACGCGGAGCCCTCGGAGAGGGCCCAACCGGCCGACGTGGGATCGTGAGGCGCCTGGTCGTCCGGACCGACGGAGCGGCACGCGGAAACCCCGGTCCGGCCGGGGCAGGATGGGTGATCGAGACGCCGGAGGGGGTCGTGGTGAGCGAGGGGTGCGCCTATCTCGGCGAGTCCACGAACAACCAGGCGGAGTACGAGGCGCTGCTGCGGGCCCTCGACGAAGTGGCCCCCGATCGGGAGACGGAGGTCGAGGTGCTCTCCGACTCCGAGCTCATGGTGAAGCAGCTCCGGGGCGAGTACCGCGTCAAGAGCGAGGGCTTGAAGCCGCTCTACGTGCGCGCGGTCCGTCACCTTCTGCGGGCCGGCCGCTCCCATGTCCGGCACGTGCCGCGGGGGGAGAACGCCGCCGCCGACGCACTGGCGAACCAGGCGATCGACGCCTACGCGCTCGAGGAGAGCTGAACGGTGTCGGAGCGTATTTCCGTCCCAGTGTACTGGGGACTGGCCGAACGGGTCCCGAAAACACATCTTTAGAGGGTAGGAAAGAGCAGGAGTCGGGTGGACGGACGGCCGCCGGCGCGTTCGCGCGTCGGAGGAAAG
>JAHWKZ010000139.1 GCA_019347645.1 Gemmatimonadota bacterium
CGATCGACCCGCAGGCGCAGAACGCGCTCGTCGAGGAGCTCACCACGGCCCTGTCAGGGCGTGAGGAACGGATCCAGGAGCTGGTCGCCGACCTCGCGAGCCTGTCGGACGCCGTGGTCGCCAACGAGCCGGAGGTACGCGCCCTCATCTCCAACGCCAACACCCTGCTGGCGACGTACAACGCCCGCGAGGACCAGCTCACCGCGCTGCTGGGTGGCCGCGCCGCCGAGATCCTCGTGCTGAAGGAGACGACCACCGGCGCCGGCGACGACCTGCAGCGCGCCACCGACCTCGCCCGGCGGATGGTGACGAAGTGGGGGATGAGCGAAGCGCTGGGGCCGTTGACCTACGGGGACGAGCAGGAGCAGGTCTTCCTCGGCCGCGAGATCGCCCAGCACCGCGACTACTCCGAGGAGACCGCGCGGGTGATCGACAAGGAGGTGAAGGGGATCGTCTCCAACGCCTTCGACCGGGCCATCGGGGTCCTCCGGGAGAACGAGGAGACGCTGCACCGCATGGCCGACGCGCTGCTCGAGCGCGAGATCCTCGACCGCGAGGAGCTCCAGAAGATCATCGAGGGGAAGGCCCTGCCTCCCGAGGAGGAGGAGGAAGCCGCCTCGACGGGCCCCCCCGAGGAGGAGCCGGCCGAGGAGGCCGAGACGATCGGCGCCGCCCTCGGCGTCGACGACTCCGCCCGCGATCCCGAGCACCCCACCCCCGAGCCGGCCGAGGAGGGCGCCGAGCGGTCCAGCGGCGCGAAGCCCGACCGCGAGGGGCGTCGCTCGCGCGAGCCGGTGGCCCGCGCCGACGACGGCGCGGCCGACGAGAGCCCCCTGCCCAGCGACACTTGACCCCCCAGTCCGCTCCCGCCGCGACTTCCGCCGGTTGGCGGGTGCGGGGGCGGACGCTTCCGCTCGGCCCGGTCCCGCTGCTGATGGGGATCGTCAACGTCACGCCGGACTCCTTCAGCGACGGGGGCCGCTTCCTGGACAGCGGCGCCGCGATCGAGCGCGGCCTGGCGATGGTCGACGCGGGCGCGGCGATCCTCGACGTCGGCGGCGAGTCGACCCGCCCCGGCGCCGATCCCGTTCCCGCCGAGCTTGAGGTGGAGCGGGTCTTGCCGGTCGTCGAGGGACTCGCCGGCCGGGTCGACGTCCCGATCTCGATCGACACCACCAAGGCGGAGGTGGCTCGGGCCGCGGTCCAGGCCGGGGCCGCGATCGTCAACGACGTCAGCGCGCTCCGCTTCTCGCCGGCGATCGCGGCGCTCGCCGCGGAGGCCGGCGCGGGGCTCGTGCTGATGCACATGAAGGGCGAGCCGCGGACGATGCAGGACGAACCTTTCTACGCGGACCTCCACGGCGAGATCGGCGACGCGCTCGAGGTCGCGGCGAAGCGCGCCGCCGAGGCCGGGGTGCCGCGCGAGGCGATCGTGATCGACCCCGGCATCGGGTTCGGCAAGACTCGCGCGGACAACGACCGGCTGATCGCCCGGATCGATCGCCTCGCCGCGCGCGGATGGCCGGTGCTGATCGGTCACTCCCGCAAGTCCTTCCTCGACCCCTGGAAGCGGATCCCGCCAGCCGAGCGGATCCCGGAGAGCCTGGCTTCGGGGCTCCTGGCAGCGCTCTCGGGCGCGGCCATCCTCCGCGTCCACGACGTGGCCGAGCACGCCCGCGCGCTCGGGATCTACGCCCGCTGGCTCGAGGCCCGCCGCGCCGACGCCGCGCCGCCGCTCACCCCGGAGGAGGCGCCATGATCGAGCACTGGTCGCGGATGGATTTCCTCCGGCCGGGGCTCGCGGACATCGTGGACATCCTGGCGGTGGCGGCCCTGGTCTACCTGCTGTTCACCCTGGTCAGCGGGACGCGCGCGCTCCAGATGCTGATGGGTTTCGTGGTCCTGGTCGTGGCCGCCTACCTCGCGCAGCTCCTCCGGCTCGAGGCGCTGAACGAGATCTTCGAGGCCGGTCAGCTCGTCTGGGTGATCGGGATCCTGATCGTCTTCCAGCCCGAGCTCCGCTCCGCGCTGGCCCGAATCGGCCGCACGCCGGTGCTGAAGTTCTTCGTGAGGGTCGAGGAGAGCCCGGTGGTCGGCGAGGTCGTCCGCGCCGCGGCGCAGCTCTCCGAGGAGAAGCGCGGCGCCATCATGGCGATCCAGCGCGAAGTCGGCCTCATGGAGTACGTCGAGAGCGGGAAGCGGCTGCAGGCCGAGGTCTCCTCCGAGCTGCTGACCACGATCTTCGCGCCCTACACTCCGCTCCACGACGGGGCGGTCATCATCGAGGGGAACAACATCGTGGCCGCCGCGTGTATCCTGCCGCTCACCCAGTTCCCCGTCTACGACGCCCAGATCGGCACCCGCCACAGGGCGGCGATCGGCCTCTCCGAGGAGACCGACGCGGTGGTGGTGGTGGTGAGCGAGGAGACCGGCCAGATCTCGCTCGCCGTCGGCGGTCGCCTCGAGAAGAACCTCTCGCCGGAGCAGCTCACCGAGCGGCTGCAGACGCTGACCCAGGCGAGGGCGCACACCTGAGCGGACGGTTGCCGCCCCGCGCTGGGCGGCCTTACCTTCGTCGTCTTTCCGACACCTTCTAGGCCACGCCAGCCCCAGAGAGAGGACCCCGCCGCATGCGGAGGATCGGCCGCGACCGATGGATCTACGCCGGGATCACGTTCGCGGTGCTGTTCGCGTCGTACCTGCTGACCCTCAGCCCGACGCTCACCTTCTGGGACGCCGGCGAGTTCATCGCCGCCTCCTACATCCTCGGCGTCCCCCACCCGCCGGGCACCCCGCTGTTCGTGCTGCTGGGGCACGTGTTCGGCATGCTGCCGCTCGGGATCGAGTTCGCCGCCAAGCTGAACCTGATGAGCGCGCTCTCCTCGTCCATCGC
>JAHWKZ010000013.1 GCA_019347645.1 Gemmatimonadota bacterium
GGACGCGTAGACGAATCGGCCCACGCCGCGGTCGCGGGCGGCGATCAGCATGTTCAGGGTCCCGGTGACGTTGCTCGCGTGGGTCGTCGCCGGATCCTCGATCGACCGGGGCACCGAGCCGAGAGCGGCCTGGTGCAGGACGACGTCGATGTCCGCGCAGGTCTCCCGGCAGACGTCGAGGTCGCGGACGTCGCCTTCGATGAAGGTGAACGAATCCCACCGCTCCCCGACCCGATCGGAGACGTCGGCCAGGTTCGCGCGCGTCCCGGTGGCGAAGTTGTCCAGGCCGACGACCCACTGACCGTGGGTCAGCAGGACCTCGACCAGGTGGGATCCGATGAAGCCGGCGGCGCCGGTCACCAGCCACGCCCTGGGCTCCCTCGACAGCGCGTTAAGGGCCGCCTGGTACTCGGAAGCCCCCACTCAGGCCTTCCAGACGCGGGCTCGGGCCGGCTCCACGTCCGCCATCACGTTCCGGGTGTCGACCACGATCGGCGCCCACTCGCCCAGCTCGCCGTAGTCGACGCCGGCGTGGTGGGTGGCGATGACGACCGCGTCGAACCCGGAGATCGTCTCCCGGTCCCACGGGACCGACTCCAGATCGGCCCAGTGCGGGTGCTCCCGGCTGGGCCGGATCACCGGGACGTGCGGGTCGTGGTAGGCGATCTCGGCTCCGCGCTCGGCCAGGAGGTCCATCAGCCAGTAGCTCGGCGACTCTCGATCGTCGTCGATGTTCGGTTTGTAGGCGATCCCGAGGACGAGGATGCGGCTGCCGTTCACCGCCTTCTTCTCGGCGTTCAGGGCCTGGGCGACCTTCTCCACGACGTAGCGCGGCATGGTGGTGTTGATCTCGCCCGCCAGCTCGATGAACCGGGTGTACTGGCCGCTCTCCCTCGCCTTCCAGCTCAGATAGAAGGGGTCGATCGGGATGCAGTGGCCGCCCCACCCCGGCCCCGGATCGAACCGCATGAAGCCGAACGGCTTGGTCTCCGCCGCGTCCAGGACCTCCCAGACGTCCACGTCCATCGCCTCGTAGACGATCTTGAGCTCGTTGACGAGCGCGATGTTGACCGCGCGGAAGATGTTCTCCATGAGCTTGCAGGCCTCGGCGGCCCGGGCGCTCGAGACCCGCACGATGCTCTCGATCACGCCGCGGTACAGGGCCTCGGCCAGCGATCCGGAGGTCTCGTCCACACCCCCCACCACCTTGGGGATCGTGCTGGTGGAGTAGGCGGGATTTCCGGGATCCTCCCGCTCGGGCGAGAACGCCAGGAAGAAGTCCTCGCCGCACTCCAGGCCGCTCTCCGCCAGGTGGCCCCACACGAGCTCGTCGGTCGTCCCGGGATACGTCGTGGACTCGAGCACCACGAGCTGACCGGGCCGGAGCCTCTTCCGGATCTGCTCCACGGTGGCCAGGACATAGGTCATGTCGGGCTCCCGGTGCGCGTCCAGCGGTGTGGGGACGCAGATCAGGATGGCGTCCGGCTCCTCGAGGCGATCGAAGTCGGACGTGACGCTCAGATCTCCGCCGCGGACCGCCGCGCCGACCCGGTCGTCGTCGATGTGTCGGATGTAGCAGTCGCCCCGGGAGAGGGCCTCGATCTTCGACTCGTCGATGTCGAATCCCAGGACGCGGAAGCCGCTCTCCACGAACGTCAGCGCGAGTGGAAGGCCCACGTATCCGAGGCCGATCACCCCGACCAGGACGTCCCGGTCCTCGATCCTCTTCTGGAGATCGTCCGCGCGAACGGTCACTCGGACCGGGCCCAGGAACGATCGCTGGCGCTCTCGATGCCGCGGAGCTTCAACGCGAATTCCGAGGAGTTCGTGGCGTTCTCCATCGCCTGCCGCTCGGTGATGATGCCGTCGCGGTAGAGGTCCATCAGGCTCTGGTCGAAGGTCTGCATGCCGTACTGGACGGTCCCCTCCTCGATCAGCTCCGAGATCGCGTCCAGCGTGTCGGGCGAGTGCAGGTATTCCCGGATCGCTTCGGTGGAGACCAGGATCTCGCTGGCGGGGACCCGACCCTTGCCGTCGGCGCGCTGGACCAGACGCAGGGAGATGACCCCCTGGAGGTTCTCGGCCAACAGGGAGCGGACCTCCCGGTGCTGATGGATCGGATAGAACGACAGGACCCGCTGCATCGTCTGGACGGCGTTCGTCGTGTGGAGCGTGGCCAGCACCAGGTGGCCGGTGTTCGAAGCCTTCAGCGCGATCTCCATCGTCTCCACGTCCCGGATCTCCCCGATCATCACCACGTCCGGATCCTGACGAAGGACGTGGCGGAGCCCGGCCGAGAAGCTGAGCGTGTCGGTCCCCACTTCTCGCTGGGTGATGAACGCCTCGCTGTCCCGGAAGAGGTACTCGATCGGGTCCTCGATCGTGACCAGCTTCACCTTCTTCCGGGCGTTGATGTGCTCGACCATGGAAGCCAGGGTGGTCGACTTGCCGCTTCCCGTGATTCCCGTCACCAGGATCAGGCCCCGGGACCTGAGGGACAGCTCGCCGATCACGGGGGGCAGATTGAGCGCGTGGATGGACTTGATGGAGATCGGGATCGCCCGGATCGTCACCGTGGAGGTCCCCCGCTGGAACGCGGCGTTCACCCGGAAACGCCCAAGCTGACGGACCCCGACCGCGCAGTCGAGCTCGTGGCTGGAGGCGAACTCCCGCAACTGCTCCTCGGTCAGGAGCTCCTCGAGGACCGTGTCCAGGTCTTCGCGCGACAACGGCGGCGCCTGCGAAGGGACGAGATCGCCGTGCAGGCGGTACACCGGCGGCACCCCCACCTTGAGGTGCAGGTCGGAGGCGTCGTTCTGGAGCATCGCCTTGAGGATCTCTTTGATCTGCACGATGACCCGCCGGGTGTGGGACTCAGCTCGTTTCGATCTCGAAGAGGACCTGACCGTACTCGACCGGCTCGCCGTTCTCGATCAGGACCTTCCTCACCGTCCCCGCGACCTCGCTCTGCAGCTCGTTCATGAGCTTCATCGCCTCGAGGATGCAGAGGGTCTGGCCCGACCGGACCGTATCCCCCACCTCGACGAAGGGTGGGGCCTCGGGAGAGGGGGCGCGATAGAAGGTCCCCACCATCGGGCTCTGGACCTGGTGGAAGGCCTCCTCCGGCTCGGCCGGAGCGGCTTCGGCCTCCACCGGCGGCGGCGCGGCTCCGGGGGCCGTGGCGGGCTCGGAAGCGGCGGGTGGGCGGATCCCGCTCGGGGGGACCGGCGGCGCGGCGGCGCTCTTGACAATCCGAATCGACCGTCCCCAGCCCCGCACCTCCAGCTCGTCGATCTCGCTCTCCTCGACGATCCGGATCAGCTCGCGGATCTCGTCCGCGTTCACGACACCCGTTCCAGGTACTCGTTCGTCCGGGTATCGACTCGTATGACCTCGCCCCGGTCGACGAAGAGCGGGACCTGGACGACGGCGCCGGTCTCGAGGCGGGCCGGCTTGGTGCCTCCGGTCGCGGTGTCCCCGCGGACGCCGGGTTCGGTGTCCACCACCTCGGCCTCGATGAACTTCGGCAGCTCGACCCCCAGGATCCCCTCGGAGTGGACGAGGACGTCGCAGACGATGTTCTCCTTCAGGTACGGCTGCTGCTCGGTCAACAAGTCCTCGCTGACGGGGTGCTGCTCGTACGTCTCCAGGTCCATGAAATAGGCGTGGTGATCGCTCGAGTAGAGGTACTGCATCGGGCGCCGCTCGAGCCGCACGTCCTCCACCTTCTCGCCGGCCCGGAAGGTCCGGTCGACGACCTGGCCGGTGGTCACCTTCTTGAGCTTCGTCCGGACGAACGCCCCGCCCTTGCCGGGCTTGACGTGCTGGAAGTGGACGATCTGCCACAGCTCCCCGTCGAGCCGCAGCACCATGCCGTTCCGGAAATCCGCCGTCGTCGCCATATCGATGAGGTGTCGGGGTGCGAGAAAGATGTCGGGATTCGATAGTTGTGCAAGGAATATACCGCAGACTCCACCCGTCACAACCGTATCTGTGACTACCTCGGGTGGCTCACAGATAGGGTTCTCCCTCTCCGCGGCTCCGGACGACCCTGGCGGGGGAGCCGTAGGCGACGACCCGCTCGGGCACGTCTTCCAGCACCGTCGCTCCGGCGCCGACCACGGCGTGGGCGCCCACCTCCACCGAATGGATCACGCTGGCCCCGAGACAGATGGAGCTGAACTCGCCGATCCGGACTCCCCCGCCCACGTGGGCTCCCGGTGCCAGGCTGCTGAAGCGTCCCATGGTTCCGTCGTGGTCCAGCGAGCTGGCGGTGTTCACGATGCAGGCGGGACCGATCTCGCAACCGGGATTCACGACCGCTCCGGCCATCACGACCGAACCCGCGCCGATCTCGGAGGAGGCGGCGACCCAGGCACGGGCGTGGATCGCCCGCACCCACCCGAAGCCGGGCAGCCGCCCCTCGATGGCCCGCGTGACCTCGAACCGCTCCCAGTTGTCCCCGACGGCGACGATGCCCATCTGGACGCCGTGGGCCGCGGAGAGCTCCTCGACGTCGTCCTCGGACCCCAGGATCGGGTGCCCGGCTACCTCCGTACCCTTCGCTCGAAAGGAATCGACGATCCCGACGATCTCGTGCTCGGCCCGGGAGGAGATCACGTCCATCACGACGCGCGCGTGCCCCCCGCCGCCGAAGACGAAGATCCGCGCCACGGCTTATCCCTCGGAAGAGCGGAGCATGGACTTCGACCCGCGCCTCCCGGGCTTGCCGCCGGAGACCGCCTTGAAGAGCGTGCGCCGAAGCCCCCTTACGTCCCGCGTCTCGATCTGCCGGGACATCGCCTCCAGGTAGAACTCGAGGTGGTCGACGTCGATCGTCGTGCTGCCGAGCACGAGGATCTTCTCGTGCATCGTCGGGAGGATCGGCTCGTCGGGCGCGTAGAGGTCCTCGTGCAGCTTCTCCCCGGCGCGCAGCCCGGTGTAGACGATGTCCACGTCGTCGTAGGGCTTCTTCCCCGAGAGCGAGATCAGCCGCTCGGCGAGCTCGACGATCCGCACCGGCTCCCCCATGTCGAGCAGGAAGATCTCGCCGTCCCGGCCCATGGCGCCGGCCTGGATGACGAGCTGGACCGCTTCGGGGATGGTCATGAAGTACCGAGTGACCTCCGGGTCGGTGACCGTGATCGGACCACCCTCCTGGAGCTGCTGACGGAAGATCGGGAGCACGCTCCCGTCGCTCCCCAGCACGTTTCCGAAGCGGACGGCGGCGAACTTCGTGCCTCCCCGCCGGTGGCGATCGATCATGACCAGCTCGGCGAGACGCTTGGTGGCGCCCATGACGTTGCGGGGGCGGACAGCCTTGTCCGTGGAGATCTGGACGAACCGCTCCACCCCGTGAGCCCGGGCGGCGTCCATCAGGCCCACCGTTCCCAGGACGTTGTTGGAGACCGCCTCCAGGACGTTCGCCTCCATGAGCGGCACGTGCTTGTAGGCGGCGGCGTGAAAGATGGACGTCGGCCGGCACTCCTCGAAGATCTCCTCCAGGAGCTCGCGGTCGCGGAAGTCCCCCACGCGGGGCACGATCCGGTCGGGATCGGGGGTCTTCGCCTCGAGCTCCCGGTCGATGTGGAAGACCGCGTTCTCGTTGCGGTCGAGCAGGACGAGCCGGCGCGGCTCGAAGCGCTGGATCTGCCGGGCCAGCTCGCTGCCGATCGAGCCCCCGGCGCCCGTCACCAGGACCACCTGGTCAGTGATCTCGCGGGCGATCCCCTCCTGGTCCAGCTCGATGTGATCCCTTCCCAGCAGGTCCTCGATCTGGACCTCGCGGAACTGCCGGACGGACACGCGACCGGTGATCAGGTCTCCGACCGCGGGAAGGACCTTCACCCGGACGTCCTCCCCCTCGCAGAGGTCGACGATGCGGCGGATCTGCTGCCCGGTCGCCGAGGGGATGGCGATCAGGATCTCCTCGGCGCCGTAGCCACGCGCCAGGCGCGGCAGCTCCTCCGTCCTCCCCAGGATCCGGACTCCGTGGACCTCGCCGCCCTGCTTCCGGAGGTCGTCGTCCACGATCCCGACCGGCTGGAGCCCGAGGGCGGGGTTGTAGAGGATCTCCCGCAGCGCCTGCTCGCCCGCCGATCCGGCGCCGACCACCAGCACCTTGCGCTTCGTCTCGAAGGAGCGCTGCGGGCGGAAGCGCTCGCGGTAGAGCCGCACCCCGAACCGGGCGCCCCCGTTCAGCCCGACCGTGAAGATGAAGTCCAGCAGGATCACCGACCGCGGCACCGCGCGGGCCTCCACCCACAGGAACACCACGGCGATGAACAGGAGTGTGGCGACCACGGAGGCCTGGAGGATCCGCTCCAGGTCGGAGGTGCTGACGTATCGCCAGAGCCCGCGATAGAGGCCGAAGTACGCGAAGACGACCGCCTTGATCAGCACCAGGGCGGGGAGGGTGAGGAGGAAGACCTCCCGGTACGCCGGGGGGAGCCCGAAGTCGAACCGGACGTAGTAGGCCAGCCAGTAGGCGCCGGCGAAGATCGTCAGGTTGATCGCCAGCACGACGACGTGCCGGTGTCGATAGGCCCAGGCGATCGCGCGCGGGGGTAGTCTCATTCGTGTACGACCTCGCTACAGAATCTTCATGTCCCGGGACGCTCGGGTCAATCGAAGGGCGCCGTCCGGCGTCAGGAGCACATCGTCCTCGATCCGGATTCCCGCTCGTCCGGGCTCGTAGATCCCCGGCTCGACCGTCACCACCATGCCGGACTCGAGCCGGTCCTCGCTCTTCCGGGACAGCCGCGGCGCTTCGTGGACCTCCAGGCCGAGGCCGTGACCGAGGGAATGCGGGAAGCGCTCCGCGTGGCCGGCTTCCTCGAGGACGTCCCGGGCGAGGGCGTCGGCCTCCGGACCCGTCATCCCCGGCCGCAGGCCCTCGAGGGCCGCCCCCTGGGCTCTCCGCACCA
This sequence comes from Gemmatimonadota bacterium, assembly GCA_019347645.1. Classification (GTDB taxonomy): domain Bacteria; phylum Gemmatimonadota; class Gemmatimonadetes; order JACCXV01; family JAHWKZ01; genus JAHWKZ01. Next base: position 6,927 of record JAHWKZ010000013.1, read on the forward strand.
CCGCGTGGAGCTCGCGCACCGCCTTACCCGGCTCTCCGCACGCCACCGTTCGCGTCAGGTCGCTGTGGTAGCCGTCCACGACGGCCCCGAAGTCCAGCAGGACGACCTCGCCGGATTCGAGGGTCCGGGCGCCGGGGCGGGCGTGGGGGAGGGCCGACCGGGATCCGAAGGCGACGATGGTCTCGAACGCCCTTCCCTCGGACCCCTGGCGGGCCAGCAGACGGTCCACCTCAGCGGCCAGCTCGCGCTCGGCGATCCCCGGGCGGATCGAGTCCAGCACGTCCTCGAAGACCGCGTCGACGACGGCGGCCGCCCGGCGGATCGCCTCGATCTCGGGGTCGGCCTTGACCGAGCGCAGGGCCTCGATCCAGCCCTTCACGCCCGTCGGCTCGTGGCCTCCCGCCTCTCGCCACTCTTCCAGCGCCGCCACGCTGAGGTGCTCGCTCTCGAAGGCCACCCGTTCCACCCCGCGATCCCGCAGTCGGCGGCGGGCGACCTCGAGCGCGGGGTCGCTGGCGATCTCCACCCCGACCCCCTCGGACGCCTCGGCTCGAGCCTGGGCGTCGTAGCGTCCGTCGGTGACGAGGAGGTCTCCCCCCTCGGCGTCCACCACCAGAACCCCGGCGGACCCCGTGAACCCGGAGAGATACCGGACGTTCGCCCGCGACAGCACCAGCAGGGCGCCCAGATCCTCGGCGACCAGCCGTTCCCGGATGCGCGCCCTCCGATCGACCGGCTCGACGGGGACGGCGCGGGCCTCCACGGCCCGGCTCATCGCGCGCGCCGCGCCAGCCAGTCCTCGAACGCCGCGTCCGATTCGACGTCGGGGGACCGCGAGGGGGGCTCTTCTTTCGTCGCCTCTTCCTCCTGCGGCGGGCCGGTCCGGGCGGCCATCTCCTCCAGCGGCGGCCCCGCCGGCTCGGCGCGCTCGGATTCCTCCCCGTTCTCATCCCGTCCTTCGGGCGGGATGGCGACCTCGACGTCCTCCTCGCCGCGCTCGGCCGCCTCGACCAGCTCGGCGATCCGCTCGGCGACCCGCGGATCCCCCGGCCGCTGGTGTTGGATCCGTCGATAGATCTCCAGCGCCCGCTCGTAGAGGCCCTGCTGCGCGTAGATCTCCGCCAGCGTGCCGGTGGCGATCTCGGGCTCGCGACCCGGTTCTCTGTCGTGGGAATGCATCGCCCGCAGTATAGGGAGGGGGCTGGACGCCGGCAATCGACATCGGCACTAGAGTGATCCAGTCTAGACCGGGCTCCTTGAGCCAACCACAAATGCTCGGAAAGCTGGGCTGCAGCTCTGGCGCCGCAACCAAGAACTACATTGCCTGTTTCTTCCCATACCCTGCTCGCCTGATTTAAAGCTCCTGCGCGACGGTAGTAACTCCTGTACCGATCCGGCCAAGTTCGAACGCGAACGGGGTGTCGATTCCGTGGTTAAGAGAAAAGATTGACAGGAAGTTGTCTCTGGAAGACTGGCTTCCCGGACACTAAACCGCGGCGGAGACCGCAGCAGCCGGATCCCATACACCCGACGCCAGTCCTCCGCGGGGGAACCTTTGATCTGCGGCTCACCGATCGAGATCCTCACCCCGCAACAGCCGCAAGATGATCTCCATCTTGCGGACCGTGCTCCAGCGCTGGGGCAGATCCTCGCGTTCCGGCCCCTCTAACAGGCACCCTCCAGGCCCTAGATCCGGCCATTCAAGGCCACCAACCCAGGATCTCGGAAACTGCGGTCGCTTTAGTAATTCCGTTCCCCGCATCCACGATTTTGAAGGCTCCTGATTGCAAATGAGACGTGCCAGAATAGTTAAAATGGCCGCGAGCGCCCCTCATACCTCTCTTCGCTGATTTCAAAAAACATCAGCTCCCAGCCGAGTGGTGGAGTCGAATTTAGGCTCCTGTCTGTCCAAGATACTTCGGGCATGACCCAGCCGATGCACGTAATGATAACGCGGTGGCTCGTAATGATTTTCAGCGGTAAATGGCTCAGCAAATTTACCCGCGACCAAATCGTCACGCACGAAGAACGCATTGATACCATTAAAGTCGCATCCTACTAGACTATAGCCAAGTTGTCGACCAAGGTTCTCAAAAGCCTTCAGACTTGCTCCAAAGTTTTGGGTGCCATCCCATACACGGTCTGCAACGTAATGAAGCTTCCATTCTATATCAGGTGGAACAGCTGCATTATATTCAACTACGACCACTCTTGGCGAAAACGACCGGAGGGCTTGCCAAATATAAAAAGTATTTATATCTATATCTATAGAAAGCAGATCGAATATTTTTGGAACTTGGAGCTGTTCTAATAGTTCAGTTATATTTTCTTTATCGACAAAAGATACACTAAATGTTAGACCCTTACTTTCATCAGTTGCATATTCCTTAACAGTCTCTAAGAACGAATCACTTCCATCAATCCAAAAGCCATTCCAACCCTGAGACAAAAGAAATGCCGTGTTGTTCTCCAAGCCATCCCCTACTCCGATCTCGACAAACACGCGGCTGGATTCACCGATTCGTTGAAAGATTTCATGAATTATACCATCCTCGCCATTTTGTGAGTTGACTTGAAAGCCATAGCGATTCAACCGGCCTGCTTCACCATAGCGCGGATGCATCAATTCCAATTCACGATTCCGCATGCCTTCCATCTTTCGGATAGCCTCAATATTAGAATTAATACGTTTAAGAGAATCTCTTATTTGTAACATTTCCCTATAGACTGGCAAAAAACGCGCAAGGTTGGCGAGCATTCTCCTGAACATAAGACCTCGCTCTACTTGCAAGTTATCGTGAGGTTACGACGTATCCTTTAGTGTACCAACTATTCAAGAATACTAGGCTAGATCGTTCAATGCAGCCGGTTACTTCGTCCGCCCACTCTTTACATCACCGAGCAGCAAACCAGTAAGAAATCGAGGGGAATCCTTTTTTAATGAGTGAAGATTGTCTCTGATTCTATCTACATTATCCGTAAATCACCATTGTATTAGACGGAGGTTACGGCAGCAACGGGAAGCTCCATATGAGGAGTGCTATCTACGAGTAGATATAGTATACCGCATCCATTCGGCCCGGTCCAACGGAAATTGGGCGTCCGCGCCCGCCCGATTTAGCACGAGGGTGTAGATGATGTCGTGCTAACGTCTCTATGCCCCAGCAACTCCTGGATCACCCGAATGTCGTTTCCATGCTCCAGCAGGTGGGTGGCGAACGCAGCCGGAGCTTCCAAGATGTGATAATGGCTTTGTGACCGCGCGGCTCAAATCTCCTATTTGACCGCCCGCTGGAGCACGATCTTGGGAAGGTCATGCCGCCGGCAAGGCCGGTACTCGAATGGTGGTAGAGCGCGTGGCCAGGAACAACGACCGCCAGTCCTAATCCCTCGTCGGCTGCGGGTACTCGTTCGATGATTGTCGGCAATAAGATGATTTGAGCCATGGCGAGGTCTATCTGATGCTGTTGACGCACGTGCTCGAATTGCTTCTCCACGGGTCGCCCGGGAGCCGGTGCAGCCATCTTTATACGAGATATCACGTAGCCTCCGCCCCCGCCGAACGTACACGGCCGCGCCGGGTCGACGTCCGGGAAGGGGCGCACTATCTTCGTAGCGTTACGATCCGGCCGGACTTTCCGCCGAAAATCGTATTCGTTATATCGACTTCTCTCTCCATCACAGGCGGTTTCCACCATGATGCGACAGCTCCGCGAATCGACGAAGTTCATCATGGTCATCGTCGCGATCGCGTTCGTCGGGCTGATGGTATTCGAATGGGGCATGGACTTCTCGGGCCAGACGGCCACGGGCGGGCAGCCCACCGACCTGGGCCGGGTGAACGGCGCCGAGGTCACCGTCGACGCCTACCAGCGACAGTACCAGATCCTGCTCGAGCAGGCCCAGCAGAGCTCGCCCGGCGGCCTCTCCGACGACGAGCTCGAGCGGATCGAGCAGCAGGCGTGGGACGACGTCGTGAACCTGACGCTCCTCCAGGAGGAGGCGCGCGACCGGGAGATCGAGATCAGTGACGTCGAGCTGGTCGAGTACATCAAGTTCAACCCGCCGCCCGACATGGTGAACCTGCCCGCGTTCCAGAGCGAGGGTCGATTCGACCTGCAGAAGTACCAGCAGGCGCTGTCCGACCCGGCGCTCTCCCAGACGTGGCGCGAGTACGAGCGCCAGATGCGCCAGACCCTGCCGATCCTGCGCCTCCAGGAGCAGGTGGTGGCCGGCGTCACGGTGACCGAGGCGGAGCTCCGCAAGGCCTACCTCGACCGCAACGAGCGGGCGCGGATCGCCTACCTGTATCTCGACCCGGAGCGCCTCGTCCCCGAGTCCGAGGTCCAGGTCACCGACGAGGATGTCCGGAGCTTCTACGAGGAGAGCAAGGAGGAGTACCGCCGCGCCGAGAGCGCCGACGTCCGCTATGTCTCGTTCCGGCCCGAGGTCGTCGGCGCCGACTCGGCGCGGGTGGCCGCGCTGGCCGACTCCCTGGCCGGCGAGGCCCGCGAGGAGGACGCGGACTTCGCCGCGCTCGCCGAGGACCACAGCGACGACGCGATCACGGCCCAGCGCGGCGGCGACCTGGGGTGGATCCGCCCCGAGGCGATGACCCCGGCGATCGCCGAGGTGCTCCGGACGGGAGAGCCGGGCGAGGTGGTCGGACCCGTCCGCTCCCCCTTCGGATGGCACGTCCTGAAGATCGAGGACCGACAGACCCAGGAGGGCCAGACGCGGGTCCGGGCGCGCCAGATCCTCCTGGCGATCGAGCCCTCCTCCGAGGCCCGGCAGGCGGCGCGAGAGGCCGCCCGGGCGTTCGCCCAGGCCGCCGGCGGGGAGCAGGGAGCGTTCGACTCGGCGGCCGCGGAGCACGGGCTCGAGGTCCACGACCCGCCCGTCTTCGAGAAGGGAATCGTGGTTCCCGGCCTGGGGCCGGCGCCGATGCTGACGGCTTTCGTCTTCGAGAACCCGGTGGGCTCGATCAGCGGTCCCCTGGAGCAGGACGGCGACTTGTACGTCGTGCGGGTGGACCGCCGCTATCCGGCCGGCTACGTCGCATTCGAGCGCGTCGCCCCGCGGATCCGGGCGGAGCTGGTCCGGCGCGAACGTCTGGAGAGGACGCGCGCCATCGGGTCCGAGATCACCGACGTCGTCCGCCAGCGGGGTCTGGAGGGGGCCGCCGAGCGGTACGGGCTGGAGGTCCGGACGACCGACTGGTTCAATCGGACGAACAACATTCCCGGAGTGGGGAGCGGAACGCCGGTCGCCGGCGCGGCGTTCGGCCTGGCCGAGGGACAGACCGCGGGGCCGATCGAGACCGAACGGGGGCTCTACTTCCTGCGCGTGCTCGAGAAGGACCCGGTCGACCCGCAGGCGTACGAGCAGGCGAAGCCCGAGCTGATGGCTCAGATCCGCCGCGAGAAGATGCAGCGGATGTTCACCACGTGGTTCGAGGGACTCAAGGAGCGGGCCGAAGTGGTCGACAACCGGGCGCTGCTCCTCGGCACCTGACGCCCGAACAAAAGGGCCGGCTCGCGGTTTCCCGCCAGCCGGCCCTTCTTCGTATCCCGATCGGAGCGCGGCTCAGTTGCCGCCGTCGCTCCCCTTCTTGACCGATTCGTCCTTGTCGATCTCTTCCTGGATCTCGTTGATCCCTCGCTTGAACTCTCGAATCCCCTTGCCCAGCGACTGGCCGAGCTCCGGCAAGCGCTTCGCGCCGAAGAGCAGCAGCAGGATGAAGAGGATGAGGAGGATCTCCTGCATCCCGATGGTTCCGAACATCGTCTCCCCCTCGCGCCTCCGAGAAGGCTCAGAAGAAGGCCCGGTACAGGTACGCGGCCAGTGCCACGCCCACCAGGCTCATGACGTTGACGTGGAGCGTCAACGGGCCGAGCGTCAGCCCGAGCGCGATCAGGTCGATCGAGACCGGCCCGAATGCCCCGGCCACCGACGTGGTGAAGAAGTCGCGCGCGACGCCGGCGGGTAGGAAGCGGGCCAACGACTCTCCAAGGAAGCTACCGATCAGCAACCCCAGGGTCAACACGATCGTGTAGAGCGTCAAGTTCTTGCGGTGCATGGCGCTGCGGGCTCAGCGGTCGCGCGCGACCACGTAATCGACGGCGACCTCGAGAACGTCCCGCGCGGAGGTGGGGGGAAGCTCGGAGAGCGACTCGCGCGCGCGGTCCGCCCAGCGCGCGGCCAGATGGCGGGTGGCTTCGATCCCGCCCTTCTCCTGAACGAGCGTCACGACGCGATCGATCGCCTCGCTCTCGGGCGGCTCCTCGCGCCCGAACAGGGCCTCGACGGATTCGCGCTCGCCGGCGTCGAGACGGGGCAGGACCGCCAGGAGCGGGTAGGTGACCTGCCCCTCCCGAAGGTCGGAGCCGGCGGGCTTTCCCATCACCGCCTGCTCGCCGCTGTAGTCCATCAGGTCGTCGACCAGTTGGAAGGCCATCCCCAACCGGTGGCCGTATTCCCGGAGCGACCGCCGGTAGTCGGGGGCTCCGATCACGCCGCCCATCTCGCAGGCGGTGGCGACCAGGCTCGCGGTCTTCTTCTCGATCAGGTAGAAGTACTGGACGGGGTTCTCCACCAGCCATCGGTGATGGGCGATCTCGACCATCTCCCCGATGGTGAGGTCGTTCGTCACCCGCGCGGCGAGCTCGATCAGTTCGAGGTCGCCGAGGCGGGTGATCTCGCTCATCGCCCGCGAGTAGAGGTAGTCGCCCATGATGACCGCGACCTTGTGCCCCCACCGGTGGTTGAGCGTGGGAAGGCCCCGGCGGAGCTCGGAGCGGTCGATCGAATCGTCGTGGACCAGGCTCGCCAGATGGATGATCTCGATCACGGCGCCCAGCGCCACCTCGCGCTCGTCCGGCTCCTCCTCCACCCGGTTGGCCAGCGCCAGGAGGGCCGGCCGGAAGAGCTTGCCGCGCATCTCCTGGAGGTGGAAGACCAGCTCGTCGATGAACGGCACCTCGGCCTGGAGGGCGGATTCCATGTGATCGAGGACCGCGTCGAGCGGCCCGGAGACGAGGTCCTGGATCGCCGCCAGTGAGGGCCGGGAGCGGCCGACGTTCGGAGACGTTGTCCGGGAAGGCATGGCTGCGAAGCTTAACCCCGCGCCCGGGACCGGGCAACGAGCGCCGCGGCCCACGCGTCCGGGACCTCGGGAGTCCCGAGGCGGCTCCGATGGCCCGGCGTGCCGTGGAAGTCCGAGCCGCCGGTGGGCAGGAGATCCAGCCGGCGGGCCATGGCCTCGTAATGCCGGGTGGCGGCCTGGGAGTGCTCGGTGTGCCGGACCTCCAGGGCCTCGAGGCCGGCTTCCACCAGGGCCGGGATCAGGTCGTCTCGGCGGAAGGTGCCGGGGTGTGCCAGGCCGGGCACGCCGTCGGCCGCCACGACCAGCTCGCACGCCTCCCGTGGATCGAGCCGTGGCTTCTCCACGTACGCCGGCGCGTGGCGACCGAGAAACCGCCGGAACGCCTGGTCGACGGTCTCCACCACCCGCCGGCCCACCAGGGCCTGGGCCACGTGCGGCCGGGCGATCGTGCCCGCGCCGCTGGCCCGCTGGACGTCCTCGAACTCGATCTCGATCCCCAGACCCCGGAGCCGCTCGACCATCTCCCTCGCGCGCGCCTCGCGCTGCGCGGCGAAGGTCGCGAGCGCGGCCCGCAGAGCGGCGTCCTCGGGATCCACCCCGTAGGCGAGGATGTGCGCCTCCCGCTCGTCGATCCGGCAGGAGAGCTCGACCCCGACGATGACCTCCAGGCCCGGGGGAGCCGCCGCCCGCGCCGGCGCGACGCCGTCGATCGCGTCGTGATCCGTCACCGCGAGGGCGGTGAGACCCCTCTCGGCGGCCAGCTCGACGAGCTCCCGGGGGGTCAGCGCCCCGTCGGAGACGACCGTATGGGAGTGGAGATCGACCGCCACTCAGCGCGTGGCGGCGATGAAGGAGAGCACCAGCGAAAGGACCCCGGTGGTGATGCTCGACGCCACCTGCCAGGTCCGCCACCAGTCCCGCTCTTCCTCGAACGGAACGACGATCGTGTCGCCGACCTCGATGGCGGCCACCTCGTCCCTCTCGAGCCGGGTCTCGAGCTTCGCCTTGAGCACGACCACGTCCCCCTCGTCCGCCTTCTCGGTGTAGCCACCGGCCCGGCCCACGTACTCGTCGATCGAGAGGCCGGGCTCGAAGAGGACGATGCCCGGCTCCAGGACCGCGCCCAGCACCGTCACCCCCTCCCGCTCCCGGGGGACCGCGAGGCTGTCCCCGTCCTGGAGCGTCACGGCGTAGGGGCTCTGGCCTTCGGCGAAGAGCTCGAAGAAGTCGATCACGACGTTGCTGGGGTCGCTCGTCTGCCGCACGCGCAGGATCCGTCGCTCGTCCTCGGTCAGGAACTCGGGGGGAGTCATCTGGAGCGCCTCGAGCGCCTCCTCCCGGGCTCCGATCCGGCTGCGGACGAGGCGCGCGGAGACGAGGGAGGCTTCGGCCGTGAACCCGCCCGCCATCTCGACCAGGTCGCGGACGGTGGTCGTGTCCGGGCGGATCGGATAGGTCCCCGGAAGCAGCACCTCTCCCTCCACGGTCGCCGTCCTCTGGACCTTGTAGTTGGCCACGGCGGGCACGTAGACCGCGTCGAAGGGCTCAAGGACGAAGGACTCCCCCGTCTCGCCCATGGCCTCGGCCCGCCTGAACTCGAAGAACCGCCGCTCGTCCTTGCCCACGAAGCGGGTGACCTCGATGACGTCGTGCGCGTTGCTGGGGAACGAACGGTACCCGTTCGCGACTCGCAGGAGGTCGGCCAGGGTCTCTCCGGGCCGATACTCGTACTCGCCCGGGAAGAAGACCCGGCCGTAGACCCGGACGGTCTCGTCCAGACCGGGAACCAGGACGACGTCCCCCTCCAGGACGGTGGGATTGAACCGGAGGTCGCCCGTGTGCCGGAAGCGCGCCAGATCGATGGAGAGGGTGTCCCCGGGGGCGCGGACGACGAAGACGTTGCGGATCTGTCGCGCCTCGGTGGCCGGGTCCCTCTCCGGCATGAGCTCGCTGACCCGGGTGAGGGGCGACGCCACCCGGGGTCCCGGATCCGGGACATCCCCCGCTAGGTACACCTTGAAGGTCCGCGGCACCGACAGGGCGAGGTCGACGTCGGCGGCCGGATAGACGCTCCGCGCCCGCGCGGCCACGCGCCGCTCGGCCTCGACGAGGTTCAGCCCCCCGACCGGGATGCCGCCCACCTTGGGGAGCAGGACGAGACCTTCGGGCGACACCTCCACCTGATAGAAGGCGTCCGTATACCCCATGATGGCGATCGAGACCCGGTCGCTCGCTCCGAGGACGTACTGGCTCCGGTCGATCATCCTGTCGGCCAGGAACTCCGCCCCGGGCGGCCGGGCCTCCGGCGACGTCAGGATCTGGGTCTCCACCGGCCTCTCCGGGAGCTCCCGGTCCAGCCCCTCCGGAAGGGGAAACGGGATCTGTTGGGACAGGCCCGGGGCGGGAAGCGCGATCGCCAGCAGCCATGCCAGGGAGACGACGACCCGCTTCACGAAGCTTCCTCCAGCACATCCAGGGCGAGGTCGTATCGTCCGAACGGGGGCATGACGTAGACGCCCCGGACCCCGGGGAGGTCGCGCACCGTTCGCAGGGCCTCGCTGGCGATCCGGACCCCTTCCCTTCGCGCCCGCTCTCCGGTCGACGCGGCGCGCATCGCCTCGCGGACCGACTCGGGGATCGTCATGCCCGGCACCTCGTTGTGCAGGAACTCGGCGTTGCGGTAGGAATACAGGGGCAGGACCCCCACCAGGATCGGGAGGGTCGGCTTCCCCACGGCTTCCAGGAAGGCTTCGAGAAGCCGCGGCTCGAAGACCGGCTGGGTCATGGCGAACTCCGCGCCCGCCTCGATCTTGCGGAGGAAGCGATCGACCTCCCGGGCCGGGTCCACGGCTCCGGGGTTCACCCCCACCCCCACGTGCAGGGCGAGGGAGACGCCGGTCTCACGACCGGCGGCGTCGATCCCGCGGTTCAGCCCGGCGGCCACCCGCGTCAGCCCGATGGCGTCGACGTCGAAGACGGCGGTCGGGACGGCGTACTCCCCCGCCTTGGGGGGATCCCCGGTGATGATCAGGACGTTGCGGACGCCGAGCGCGTGCGCGGACAGGAGGTCGGCCTGCATTCCGTACAGGTTCCGGTCCCGGCAGCAATAGTGGATGATCGTCTCGATGCCGGGGACGCCGTCCTGCACGGCCCGGGCGATGGCCAGGGGGGTCGGCCGGGGGGAGATCCGGGCGTATTCGGGGATGTTCACCGCGTGGACGCCCGCCTCCCGGAGCTTTCCGACGTCGACGACCAGCTCGGACAGATCGGCGCTCTTCGGCGGGGTGAGCTCGACCGACGTCACGAACTCGGTTCCCTCCGCCAGGAGGCGCGCCAGCGTCGTCTTCTCGGCCGTCTCCACGACCGGCCTCTCCGGTGCCTCCCGGGGCAGGCTCTCGATCACCGGGATCCTCGGGGACCGCCGCGGGACGAAACCGGAGACCTCGCGCTTCATCTGTCGGATGTGGGTCGGCGTCGTTCCGCAACACCCACCCAGCAGTCGGACCCCCGCCTTGACGAATCGCTTGGCGTACTTCCCGAAGTAATCGGGAGCGGCCATGTACATGAGGCGGCCCCCGACCGATTGGGGAAGTCCGGCGTTCGGCATCGCCGCCAGGACTCCGCCGTCCGCGACCGATCCCATCCGCACGAGGCAGTCCAGCATCGACTTCGGACCGACCGAGCAGTTCGCACCGAACACCTCGATCCCGATCTCCGTGAAGCGCGAGGCCACCGCCTCGGGGGACTCGCCGGACTGGATCTCCCCCTCCTCGTTGAACGTCATCAGCGCCACGATCGGGACGTCCGGGTCGGATTCGCGGATGGCGGCGATCGCCGCTTCGATCTCGACCATGGTAGGGATCGTCTCGACGACCAGCGCGTCGACGCCGGCCTCCAGCAGCGCCTCGACCTGCTCGCGGAAGATCTCCCGCAGGTCCTCGACATCGTAGTCCGCGGCCACCTGTCCGCGAAGCCCGACCGGCCCGATCGAACCGCCGACGAAGGCCCGATCGGCGGCCGCCTCGCGCGCCAGCCGGACGGCGACCCTGTTGATCTCGGCGACTCGGTTTTCCAGACCGTGACCCAGGAGCTTGGCCCGGTTGGCTCCGAAGGTGTTGGTCTCCAGGAGATCCGCCCCGGCGGCGACGTATTCCCGGTGGATCCGGGAGACGAGATCGGCATGGGTGAGGTTGAGGGCATCGAAGCACTGGTTGATGAAGACGCCGCTCTGATAGAGCATCGTGCCCATCGCCCCGTCGGCGACCAGGACCGACTCCTGGAGGCGCTCGAGGAGCTCCACGCCGCGGCGGGATCGGGTGGCTGTCGTCATGGAATCACGCTCGAGTCGGGTCAGCTCGACGAGAGTCCGCCGGTGCGCTCGAGAATCTCCGCGGCGGTCTCGCTGTCGGGATCGACGAGGAGCATCTCCTCGGCGGCTCGTCGAGCGGCCGGGATCTCGCCCCTCCGGAGGTGCCAGCGCGAGGTGGACTCGAGGGCTTCGAGGACGGCGTTCGCGCGGCCGGTCTGGCGGGCGCACTCCACCCAGTCCTCGAAGTCCTCGGCCCGGGCCTCGCCGGTCTCCACCAGTCGCTGGTAGGTGGCCGTGGCCTGCCGCCACTCTCCCTCTCGCCGCCAGTCCCGGGCGGCCCGGAGGAGGTACTCGGCGGCCCGGGCGGGGTCGCCCGCTCGGTCGTATCGCTCGGCGAGGGCCAGGATCTCCTCCCGGGTGAGGGACTCGGGATCGGTCGATCCGGTGGCCGCCTGCTCCAGCTCGGCCGCCGCCTCGGCGAGCGCGGGAGATTCACCGATGTCGTACGGTTCCCTCTCGTCCTCCTCCACGTCCTCCCCAGCTTCGGATTGCTGGGCGATCGTCAGCGGATCGGAGGGCTCCTCCAGCGGAGGACGCGCCTGCTCTTCCTGGTCCACGTAGCTGGTGCGCTCGATCTCCAGGCCGAGTCCGAGCTCCTCCTCCCGGGGCTCCGAAGGGGCCTCGGGAGGCGGTGGGGCCTCCGCCGCCGCTCGCTCCTCGGCCGGCGGCGCCCCCTCCGCCGGCTCGGGCTCCACGGCCGCGGCCTCGGCGCCGCCTAGATCGGCGACCTTGGAGCGGACGCGCTCGACCGCGACCCGATCCCCTTTCACCTCGTAGGCATTGCGAGCCTTCCGGTACTGGGAGACCGCGGCGTCGCCCTGATCGTCGGCCCGCAGCAGATCGCCCAGACGCTCGCGACGGGCGCCGTCCTCCGGCACCAGCCCGACCACCTCCCGCATCGCCTCGATCGTCTTCCGGCGGTTTCCCAGCTCCTCCTGCCGGGTCGCGAACCCCTCGAGCTCGGCCAGCGCGTCGGGGATCAGGTTCTTCGCCGCGTAGTAGCGGCCCAGCAGGAGCCCCACGTCGGACTGGTCCGGCGCGTGGCGGCGGACCTTCTTGAGACAGGCGATCGCGTTGGTGTGCATGCCTTCGGCGGCATAGGCCTCGGCGGCCTGTTTGTAGTAGTCGACGGCGCTCACCACGTCGCCCTTGTCGAGGTAGGCGTCCCCCAGGCCGTTGAGCGCCGAGGCGGGCGGTGACGCCCCCGCCACGTCGGCCTGGTGGAGCTGCTCGAGGTACTTGGCGACCGCCTCGTCGGGATCCCCGTGACGGGTCGGCCTCTCGGATTCCTTCTTCCAGAATGACGGCATGGACGTAGAATGTGCCTCCCGCGGGCGGAGTTTTCAATCGCGGCCGTTTCGGTTAGGTTCCGATGGAGACCGAATTTCGACCCGGAGGTGCAGATGATCACGGTGACCGAGACCGCTCGAGAGAAGATCCGCCACGCCCTGGGGAAGGCCGTCCCCCCTCGCCGGCACCTCCGCATCCAGGTCGGGGAGGCCGACGGTGGGTTCGACTACCGGATGTCGGCCCTGGACGCCGATTCCATCCGGCCCGCCGACGCCACGATCGAGCTCGGCGAGGTGACGATCGTCCTCGACCCGTCGAGCGCCGAGAGGCTCGAGGGCGCCACCATCGATTTCGAGGACTCCCTGGTGGAGAGCGGGTTCAGGATCGACAACCCCAACGAGCCGACGAGCCCGGTCCTCCCGACGGGGGCGCGCGACGACCTGGAGGGGTCGACTCCCGACCGGGTCCGGATGCTCCTCGACCGGGAGATCAATCCGGCGATCGCCGCCCACGGCGGCGTCGTGCGCCTGGTGGACTACGAGGACGGCAAGGTCTTCCTCGCCTTCGGCGGCGGGTGCCACGGCTGCGGGATGGTCGACGTTACGCTCAAGCAGGGGGTCGAGACCCGGATCCGGGAGGTCGTGCCCGAGGTGGTCGAGGTCGTCGACACCACGGACCATTCGACGGGCGAGAATCCCTACTACTGACCGGTTCCCTTCTCTTCTCCCGAGGCCCCCGGAAGCAGGGAGCGAACGCGACGGACGGCCCTCCGGGGCCCTTCGAAGGCCCGTCTGAACTCCTGCACGAACGCGTCGTACTCCTCGTCCCTCTCCTGTTCGGCCCGCTCGACGAAGCTCCTGCCGTACGCCACCCCGGTTCCG
>JAHWKZ010000140.1 GCA_019347645.1 Gemmatimonadota bacterium
CGCCGTCGAGCCGGGCGGCGCCTACTACTCCACGAAGCTGGGGGAATACGTGCTCCCGTACGAGGCGGTTCGGACCGCGCCCGACCCGGACGCCGTACTCCTCGCCTTCCTGCGGACTACCTATGCCGCGGCGGCGGACGCCGGCGGGTGGGATCGCGAGCGACTGGAGCGCCGGCGGGGATGAGCGCAGCGAAGACCAGCGGGCCGTGAGGGACCCGGCGGCGCGGATCCGCCCGGCGCGCGAGCACGACGCGGCGGCCATCGCCGCGATCTATGCCCCGATCGTCCGCGCCAGCCACGTCACCTTCGAGACCGAGCCGCCCGCCGAGCGGGAGCTGCGGCGGCGAATCCGGGAGGCCGAGGGGAGATACCCGTGGCTCGTCCACGAGGAGGAGGGGTGGGTGACGGGCTACGGATTCGCGACCGCGTTTCGATCCCGTCCCGCCTACCGCTGGACGGCCGAGGCGTCGATCTACGTCGATCCGCCGTGCCGCGGACGCGGGGTCGGGGGCCGCCTCGGCCGGTCGCTGCTCGAAGCCCTGGAATCGGCCGGCTACCGGAGCGCGATCGGTGTCGTGGCGCTGCCGAACCCCGCCAGCGAGGCGCTTCTGACGGCGCTCGGGTTCCGTCGGGTGGGGGTGCTCCGATCGGCCGGCTTCAAGCTCGAGAGGTGGTGGGACGTCGAGCTCTGGCAGAAGGATCTCGGGGCGGGCGAACGGGCCGTCTAGCCTTCTCCCGTGTCGCGTCGAAAGCGATCCCCGCCCCTCTCCGGCCGTCCGTCTCGTCTTGCTCGGGGTTTCCCCGACATCTATGTTGCCGATCGTCATGCCGCTCGACATCCACGATCGCTCCCGTCGCGTCCACGCGAACGTTCTCGAGGCGCTGGGCGACACTCCCCTGATCCGACTGACGAAGGTCACCCGCGGGATCCGCACGCCGGTGTACGGGAAGGCCGATTACCTCAGCCCGGGCGGGAGCGTCAAGGACCGCATCGGCCTGCCGATCGTCGAGAAGGCCGAGGAGGCCGGGCTGCTGAAGCCAGGCGGCACGATCGTCGAGGCCACCGCCGGCAACACCGGGACCTCCCTGGCCATGGCCGCGGCGATCAAGGGGTACCGGTGCGTGTTCGTGATGCCGGACAAGATGAGCCTCGAGAAGCAGCGGCTCCTCAAGGCGTTCGGGGCGCGGCTGGTCATCACCCCCACCGCGGTGCCGCCGGACCACCCCGACTACTACCTGAACACCGCCAAGCGGATCGCCGACGAGACCCCGAACGCGATCTTCGCCAACCAGTTCTACAACCGCGCGAACCCGGACGCCCACTACCGCTGGACGGGACCGGAGATCTGGGAGCAGACCCGCGGGAAGATCACCCACTTCGTCACCGGCATGGGGACGGGGGGCACGATCAGTGGGGTCGGGCGCTTCCTGAAGGAGAAGAACGACCGGGTCCGGATCGTCGGCGCCGACCCGGTGGGCTCGATCCTCGAGCAGTACCTGGAGACCGGCGAGGTCGGTGAGGGAAAGACGTACATGGTCGAGGGCATCGGGATGGACAAGATCCCCGGCACGCTGGACATCGAGTATGTCGACGAGATCCGTCAGGTGACCGACCGGCTGTCCTTCCAGATGGCCCGGCGGCTGACCCGGGAGGAGGGGCTGTTCGTCGGCGGCTCGACGGGCACGATCGTGACCGTGGCGGTGGAGATCGCCCGCGAGATCGACGATGCCGACGCCTGCGTCGTGGCGATGCTCTGCGATCTCGGCGAGCGCTACCTCTCGAAGCTCCACTCCGACGAATGGATGCGGGAGAACCGGATGCTCGAGGAGGAGGAGGTCGAGGTGCGATATCTCCTGGAGCGCAAGACCCGCGACGACGCGCCGCCGCTGATCATGATCGAGGCCGACGCCACGGTTCGCGAGGCGCTGAGCCTCATGGAGAAGTACAACGTCAGCCAGATCCCGGTGATGGAGGGCGACCAGCAGCGGGGATCGTTGTCGGAGGGGGCGCTGCTGAACCGCGTTCTCGCCGAGCCGGAGGCGCTCGACAGCCCCCTCGCCGGCTACCTGGAGGATCCGTTTCCCAGCGTGGAGGAGGACGCGAGCATGAAGGTGGTGGTCGGCCACTTCACCTCCGGCGAAAGCGCCCTGCTCGTCCGCCGCGGCGGCCGCTACGTCGGGATCCTGACGAAGTTCGACATCCTCCACTATCTGACGAACGGCGGACAGCGTCGGTAAGCCGACGATGTACGACCGGCCGTGACCGTCCGGCGCTCCGACCACCCCGCCGACCGATCCCATCTCCACACCGAGCGGATCAATCCCCGCACCACCGACATCAACACGCTGCCGGTCCGCCAGGTCCTGGAGCGGATCCACGCCGAAGACCGCCGGGCGTTCGACGCCGTCGCCGCGGTCCTCGAATCCGTGGCCGAGACCGTAGAGCGGGTGGTCGCCGCGATGAAGGCCGGGGGACGTCTCCTGTACGTGGGGGCCGGGACGAGCGGTCGCCTCGGCGTGCTCGACGCCGCCGAGATCCCGCCGACGTTCGGGACCAATCCCGAACGCGTGCAGGGGGTGATCGCGGGCGGGCCCGAAGCCGTCTGGCGCGCCCGCGAAGGCGCCGAGGACGACGCCGGCGCGGGGACCGACGAGATGGCGCGGCGGAAGGTCGGTTCCGACGACGTGGTGATCGGGATCGCCGCCGGCTCGACCACGCCGTTCGTGCTGGGCGCGATGGAGGAAGCC
>JAHWKZ010000141.1 GCA_019347645.1 Gemmatimonadota bacterium
TTGCCGACGAACGAGAACCCTTCCTCCCGACCCCGCAGCAGGTCGGGCAGCGGGTCGCTGTCCTGCGCATTTGCGGGAACCACCGACGCGGCGAACAGCATCACGCCGACGAAGCTCCCGAGCCATGCGCCGTGCAAGAGCTTCTTCATAAGGTTCATCCCTCCATCTTCGGGTGCTGCGTCGATCGCGGGGGCTCGAAGGAGCCCCCGCTCATCGACTCGCCGCATCTAGTTGACGATCGCGAGCCGGCCGAGATGCGTCCGGCCGTCCGGCGTCGTCACGTGGAAGTAGTAGTTGCCGCTCGCGGCCAGCAGGTCGAACCGCGTGCGCACGTCCCACTCCGCCGTGCCGCTCCCGTCACCGTGGTCGATGACGCGCACCAGGTTCCCGCTGATCGTGTAGATCCGGATCGTCGCCTGCGGCGGCAGGTTCGTGAACAGGATCCGCTGGAGCCCCGAGCCCCGCTGGAGCTCGTTCGCCGCGATGAACGGGTTCGGAACCACCGAGATCTGCGAGAGGTCCGCTGCCGCGAGCACGTTCGTGCCGCCGCTGATCGACGCGCGGATCGCCATGCCCGGCGCCGGTGGCCGCGGCGGCTGTCCATTGGCCGCGTCGGCCCAGACGCGTACCAGCCATGTGTCGCCGTCGGCCGGAAGCTGGTCGAACGCGATGTCGATCCAGTGACCGCTCACGTAGAGCCGGGTCGCCTGCTTCCCCTCCACCGTGACGAAGCTGGCCGTCTGCGACAGCGCGCCCGGCTGGTGGAAGGGTACCGCCGCATAGACATCCGTGAAGGGCGCCAGGTCCTGGAAGACGTCGGGGTTGACCGGCAGGTCCGTCCAGATTGGAGCGCCCTGGTCCATTCCCGCGAGCCATCCATAGTCGCCGCAGCCGTTGAAGATGGCTTCCAGGGTGCAGATCGGGTCCGGGAAGAGCACATTCCCGTTCGCCGTCCGCGGTGTACCAATCTGTGTCGCGAATGCGTTCTCTGGACCGCGCAGACCAGTCGCCTTCGAGAAGCCCCAGCCCTGTGTGCCGTGGGCGTCGCGGAACGCCACCTCGGTGTTGTTCGAGACGTCGACAACGTTGGAGAGCGAGAGCTCGCCGCCCTGGTTGCTCCACGTGATCTCGATGTCCGCCGAACGGTAGACGCCGTATATGCCCATCGAGAAGTCAGCCGACGCCACCCCGGGGGGCAGTTCGTCGCCGCTGAAGTTCCCCGCCGTCGTCAGGACGCAAGTCCCGCGGCGCGAGCACGTCCGCGCCCGGCGTCCGACGGACGAGGAGTAGACGACGTTGAACGCCACCCCGGCGTCCGGGTTCAGGGGACTGAGGATCGGCACCAGTGTAGAGAAGTCGGTGATCCCAGTGAACGAGATGAACTCGGTCAGCACGTTCCCCACCGCCGGGCCCGTAGGGGTCTCCAGGACCTGTCCGGCCCCGTCGGTGATCGTGAACCACACCTGGAAGGAGCGGCTGTCCCCGCCCGGCAGCTCTGTGAAGAGGCCGTCGAAGCCGATGCACTCGTCGAACGTTGGCACCCCGCAGCCGAAGTGGTGGGCGAAGCCGGGCGATGCCGAGACCGAGTCGATCCGGAACACGACCTCGAACTGCTCGGGGATCTCGGTGGGCTGGATGACCTCGATGTCGAGGCCCCACGAGTCGGCGGGTGGGATCGGACCCGCGAGCGTGGTGAGATCCTCCCCGACCGGGATGTCGTCCGGGACGTCCCCGATGGGATTACCGGTGCCATCCAGAAGCTCGGCCGGACCAACGTCCGCGCCCACGAACGAACTCGCGTTCGATCGCGGTGTCGCGCTCTCGAACGGCTGCAGGCCACTCTCCAGCACCAGCGGCGCCGGCGCCGGCACGACGGGAGTGCCCTCCGGGACGTCCACCGGCGACTGGCCGGGGTTCACCGAGAACGAGGTCACCGTGTAGAAGACCGGGATCCCGTTGATCAGGCCCGGCCCCGCGGACGGGTTGGGGAACGAGCCGCCGCGGTCGACGACCGCGAAGTTCAAGCCCGTGTTCGTCCCGATCGGCAGCTCTTCCTGCTCGACGCAGACGTTCTCGACGAATTCTCCTTCCTCGTCGAACACCGGGATCGCGGCCAGGCAGAAGACGCCGCCCGTAATCAGGTTGGATAGGTCGAACTGCGCGATCAGCTCGGCGTCCTCCGCGAGGCCCGTGAACGAGCGATACACTCGGAAGCCCTCGAAGTCCTGGATCACGAAGTCGGGGTTGAATGCCGGGTTGGTGACCTCTATGCCCACCAGACCGGCCTCGGCGGCGGTGACGAAGCCCGTCGTACCGCCCTGGTCACGTTCGGGCAGGAAGATGACGGTCCCCGGCTCCAGCAAGATGCCCGTCCCCGGCGCCTCCGGGTCCGGCTCCCCCGTCGCCAACCGCGCGAACGGGTTGCGCGCCACCTTGGCGAACGGGTTCACGAACTCCACCGGGCTCGCGTCCCAGGTGATCGTCACCTGGTGGTCGCCGGGGATCAGGTTGAAGTTGGGCTTCGGCGGCGCTGTCGGCACCACGAAGCCGGCGTCGAACGTCGCCTGCGCCGTCTGCTGCGTGCGCACGATCGCGTCGAAGGCCGGGTCCTGGTTGGCGGCCGGGTTCGGCGTCCGGTTGTCCGCCAGGAACGGCTTCTCGGCGAGAAGCAGCTGCGGCGGCGTGCCCGCGACCGGGGCGAAGAAGTGCGCCGCGTAG
>JAHWKZ010000142.1 GCA_019347645.1 Gemmatimonadota bacterium
AGTTGAGCATTGAGACGGACGATACGGCTTGGATCTACAAGTAGTATATAGTCGGTCCCGATATCACTCTCGACCCAGATAGAGTGGGCATAGAGGTCCCGAGTCCATTTGCGGACATCGTAAACGGTGTCGAGGCAACCGTTGAATAGCTTTCGGTCGGCAGGCTCCAAGGCTGATTTTGCCGCAGCCCTTATGGCAGAGATGCGAGCGCTACGGAGTGCGGATAGCATGTCAGCAACAACGACGAAATCAGCCCGCAGAAGGCCAGCAACCGTAGTCAGAGCTGTATTTGTTGACGGTAGTTGAGCCGCAATTGGGGCATGGACCCTTATCTGAGCGGTCACGTTCGATTCCGCAATTAGCGCATTCATCTGAGCGGATCATAGGGAATAGTCTTCTTCGTGGGGAGGTTAGGACTCGCGGAAACAGTATGGCTTGAGAGTCCCGACCAGCTGTTCCGCGATGGCTTCCAGCCGGTCCAGCGGAGGCAGGTCTTTGTATCCTCTGGCCCACTTCTCGAAATTGAAATACTCGAAGGCCTTCTTCCTAGTGCCGTAATAATTGTTGGCCGCCTGGAGATCTCGGTCGAACGTTGCAGGCAAAGAATCGACGATCTTCTCCAACCCTTCTCGACGTGATTCTTCGACGAGACGGACAAGGTTGTGCTTGTAGTGACCCTTGAGTTCGTCAACGGACCGACTCTTGACGAGCAGGAACGCCTTCAAAATCAGCTCAATCGCTCGGCAGTAGAGGTAGTAGGGGACCGGCGAGAATTTGTACGGAACCTGCGACGACAGTTTGGCATCTTCCGGCGCAGCCCGCGCAGCGTGTCCTGCTGCTAGGAACTGAGCCGCGTAAAACGCATACCCGACCGGATTGATTCGGACGGTCGCGGGCTTCACGTGTACGAAGATGTGCGACCGGCTTTCGGCCATTTTGAACCCCGAAAGTATAGGAGCGGCGGCGCAAAGTATAGGAGTAGGCGATGAACAAACCGAAAACCCGACCGCGTAAGTGCTTGTCGGGCTATGTTTTAGATATGGTCGGGGCGACTGGATTCGAACCAGCGACCTCCTGAACCCCATTCAGGCGCGCTACCGAACTGCGCCACGCCCCGACGGATGGCTCGACACAATCTACCGGTCCGCCGGGGGCGTGTCATCCATCGACGTAGTGCGGTGGTGGATCCCGGTCTCGGGCGAGCCGGGTCAGGAGGCGTCGCTGTCGCTCGTGGAGTGGAGCCGCGCCAGGAGGGTCGGGAGGAGCTCTCTCTCGGAGCGGCCGTCCCCCTCCTCCGCCAGCGTCCGGACGAGCTCCTGCCACTCCCCATCCAGACGATCCAGCTCCGCGGCGATCCAGCCGAGCGTTCGGCCTCGGGTGGAGAGGACGGCTTCGCGCCGGTCGGCGTGGGCGTCCACTCTCCCGGCGGCATCGATCAGCCATTCGGCACCGGCGCCCTCGAAAGAGGAGCGCTCGGCGACTGCGCGCATCGCACCGGCTAGGCCGCGGATTTCCAGGAGCCGGTCACGAGCATGCGTGCCGAGCGCGTCCACCGTGATCGTGATCGTCGCCGCGGCCCGGGCTTCGCTCTGAGCGAGAGCGGGCGACGGGGCGAGCACCCCGAGGACGAGCGTGAAGGTCAGCCACTTCGACATTTCGATTTAGAGCATAACCGGGCGGCTCTCGCGCGCACGTGAAATCCGCATTACGATTTCGTCATGAAGATCCTGATCGTGGAGGACGATCGCGCCGTCGGGCGGCTGCTCGCCCGGGTGCTCGAGCAGGAAGGCTACGCTGTCGACTTCGTCGACTCCGGCGAGGAGGGGCGGACCCTCGCCTGGGTCCACGACTACGACGGGATCGTACTCGACCTCGAGCTCCCCGACCGCCACGGGATCACGATCCTGCAGGAGCTGCGGCGGGCGGGTGACGCGACGCCGGTGCTGATCCTCACCGGGCGGGCGGACGAGGAGGCGGTCGTCCGGGGTCTGGACGCGGGAGCGGACGACTACGTGGGGAAGCCGGTGTCGAACGCCGAGTTTCGGGCTCGCGTCCGGGCGCTAGTCCGCCGGGGCGGTGCGCGCCGGACCGAGCAGCTCACGGCGGGCGACCTGCGGCTCAACCGGCTCACCCACCAGGTCTTCAGGGGGACCGAGGAGCTGGAGCTGACCCCCACAGAATTCCAGATCCTCGAGCACTTCATGCTCCGTACCGGCGAGGTCGTGCCCCGGACCGAGCTCCTCGAGAAGGTGTGGGACGTGAACTTCGACCCCTCCTCGAACGTCGTCGACGTCCACCTGGCGCGCCTGCGGAAGAAGCTGCGGGACGCGGGCGTGGAGACGCGCCTGAAGACGGTCCGCGGCGTGGGCGTGAAGCTCGTGCCCGCCGAGACGGCGTCCTGAGGGGGCCGGACGGGCCGCGGGGCGCGGGGGACGACGCCGGAGACCCGCTGTGGTTCCGTCGGCCGCTGGCAGTCGCCATGTCGATATCGCTCCTGCACGGGCTGAACGACGCCTATACCGCGTTCCTCCCGCCGCTGCTGCCCCGCATCATGGACCGCCTGGGCCTGTCGATCACGCTGGCGGCCACCCTCATGATGACGCTTTCGCTGGCCGCCTCGCTCGCACAGCCTCTGCTGGGCCATCTCGCCGATCGCCGCGGCCGCCGCGCGCTGGTGATCCTCGGGCCCGTGGCCTCGGCCGTCTTCCTCTCGCTG
>JAHWKZ010000143.1 GCA_019347645.1 Gemmatimonadota bacterium
GGTCCGCGACGACCTGGAGGCGATCGCCGAGCGCGCCGCTTCCGGTGGCGCGACCGTGGTGGTGGGGACCAATGGCACCCGGCTCTCCACGCGGCGGATCGAGACGCTGAAGTCGGCCGGGGTCAAGGGGGTGGCCGTCTCCGTCGACTCCCTCGATGCCGTCTACCACGACCGGTTCCGCCACGGCGCGGGCTCGCTCGAGGCGACGAAGGCCGCGGTGGCGCGATGCCGCGAGGCGGGGCTCGACGTCGTCGTCCAGACCACGGTCACGCGCGGAAACCGCGACGAGATCCCCGACATCGCCGCCTGGGCGGCCGGGCAGGGCGCGGTCTCGTTCAACGTCTACTTCCTGGTCCGGACGGGTCGGGGCGAGGGGATGGCCGCGCTCGAGCCCGAGGAGAACGACGCGATCCTGGCCGAGCTCCTGGATCTCGAGGAGCGCTTCCGAGGGCGGATGATGGTGCGCTCGAAGTGCCAGCCGCAGATCATGCGCCACGTCCACGAAGCTCGGGTCCACGAGGGGGGCGCGGAATCGCCCCTGGCGGCCTATCCCACCCGATGTCCTTGCGGCGTCCACTACGCCCGGATCACCCCCGACGGCAAGGTGACGCCGTGCCCCTACTCGCCGGTCGTGGCCGGCGACCTCGCCGAGTCGACGTTCGCCGAGATCTGGACGGGCTCGCCGGTCTTCGAACGGATCCGCTCCGGCGAGCTGGGCGGCCGGTGCGGCCGGTGCGAGTACCGCGAGGTGTGCGGCGGCTGCCGCGCGCGGGCCTACGCGGAGACCGGCGACTACATGGCCGAGGATCCCGCCTGCGCCTACCAGCCGGACGGAAGCCGGCCGCTGGTGAGGCCCGCCGCCGACGTCTCCTATGGCGCGCCCGCCCGGCCGGAGCTCGCCTGGTCGGAGGAGGCCGAGGCGCGCATGGCCCACATCCCGTCGTTCGTGCGCGGCGTCGTGACCGCGCGCGTCGAGGCGTTCGCGGCCGAGCGCGGCTACGGGACGATCACCCCCGAGATCCTCGATGAGGTCCGCTCGACCCTGCCGGTCGACTTCTCGAAGAAGCGTCCCTTCTTCCTGTCGGGAGGGTGACGACCGTGGGGTAGCGAAGAGGATCTCGGGACGGCGCGCGGCGGGACTCCTGGCCGCGGGCGCCGCGGTGGCGCTGGTCGCGCTGGCCGGACCGGCACTCGCCCAGGAAGGGGCCGCCGGGGCCGCCGTGGTGCGGGACTACGGCGATTTCCCGCTCATCGGCAGCCGTACGGCCGTATGGATCGCCGCCCAGGTCCATCTCATGTTCGCCGCCTTCGTCCTGGGGGTTCCGATCTTCGCGGTGGTGGCCGAGGCGATCGGCATCTTCGGCGACGACGAGCGGTACGATCGGCTGGCCAAGGAATTCACCCGGCTGCTGCTCATCGCCTACAGCGCCACCGCGCTGTGGGGCGGCGTGCTGGTGTTCTTCCTCACGACCCTCTATCCGACCTTCTGGGCCCACATGGCCGAGATCTTCGAGGTCTCGATGTGGATCTACGTGGGGCTGTTCTTCGTGGAGTCGTTCACCCTCTACCTCTACTACTACGGATGGGAGCGGTGGAAGGAGGGGGGCGCGAAGTGGGGCCACTGGGGGCTCGGGATCCTGCTCAACGTGTGGGGCACGGCCGTGCTGTTCATCGCCGACAGCTGGCTCACCTACATGATGAGCCCGCCCGCCGACATGACGCCGGACACCGCGCCGGCGATGGTGCAGTTCTGGAGCGCGTTCGCGAACGCCACCTGGATGCCGATCAACATCCATCGCCTGATCGCCAACGTGGTGTTCGGAGGCGCGGTCGTGGCCGCCTACGCCGCCTACCGGTTCCTCCTGGCGGAGAGCGACGAGGAGCGGGCGCACTACGATTGGATGGGGTACGTCGGCAACTTCATCGCGATCGGCGCCCTGATCGTCCTTCCCTTCGCCGGTTACTATCTCGGCCGCGAGGTCTACGAATACAGCCAGCAGATGGGGATCACCATGATGGGCGGCTTCATGAGCTGGCTGTGGATCGTCCAGGCGTTCCTGATCGGCGTGCTGTTCCTGGCCGGCAACTACTACCTGTGGGTCGGGATGGAGCGGATCCCGGGCGCCGAGCGGTTCGTGCCGTACACCAAGTGGATGCTGCTGGTGCTGATCCTGGGCGTGATCGTCTGGGCGACCCCGCACACGATGATCGCCGACCGCGCCGAGCTCGAGGCCATGGGCGGATCGCATCACCCCTTCCTGGGGGTGCTGGGCGTCATGAGCGCGAAGAACACCGCGGTCAACCTGATGATCCTGACCACGTTCCTCTCGTTCATGCTGTACCGCCGGGCCAACAAGCGGCCCACGGTGTCGTGGGCGAGGACCGGCACGATCGTCCAGGGCGGGCTTTTCGCGATCGCCTCGATCGTGGTCCTCTTCTACGGGGTCTACGGCTACTTCGTCACCGCCATCGTCCGGATCGGCTTCAGCGTCTATCAGGTGCTGACGGTGCTGGCGACGATCATCGTGGGAGCCCTGATTTTAACAGCCACTTCGGTGGTGTTCTGGTTCCTGTTGGGCTTGTTGTCGGACGAACGAGCCCGGCGCTGGGCGGATAATTTACAGCGCGTCCGCAAGATAGGCGTATTTTTGGCGGAGTTTTGGCGTGCAATGTGGATGTATCGCCGACAGGGGCGTACCATCG
>JAHWKZ010000144.1 GCA_019347645.1 Gemmatimonadota bacterium
GAGATCCCGAACCCGAACCCCCGGATCGTCACCATGCGCGAGGTCCTGGAGACCGAGGACTGGAAGCAGGCCGGCGGAAAGCTGCCGCTCGCCCTGGGCCGCGCCATCGCTGGCGAGCCAGTGGTGGCCGACCTCGCCAGAATGCCCCACGTGCTGATCGCGGGCGCCACCGGGTCGGGGAAGTCGGTCTGCATCAATACCATCCTGACCAGCCTCCTCTACCGGTACCCGCCCGACGAGGTTCGGCTCATCATGATCGACCCCAAGATGCTCGAGCTCGTCGTCTACAACGGGATCCCCCACCTGCTGCACCCGGTGGTGGTGGAGCACAAACACGCCGCCAAGGCGCTGAAGTGGACGGTGGGGGAGATGGAGCGGCGCTACAAGCTGCTGGCCGCCAACGGGGTCCGGAGCCTGCAGGACTTCAACGTCCGGGTCCGGAAGGGAGAGAGCCTGAAGGATCCGACCGCCGGCGGCGACGAAGAGGCGGAGATCCGGCCGCTCCCCTACATCTGCGTGGTGATCGACGAGCTGGCCGACCTGATGCTCACCGTCCAGCAGGAGATCGAGGAGCCCCTCGCCCGGCTGGCCCAGATGGCGCGGGCGGTCGGGGTCCACCTGATCCTCGCCACCCAGCGGCCGTCGGTCAACGTGATCACCGGGGTGATCAAGGCGAACTTCCCGAGCCGGCTCAGCTTCCAGGTCTCGTCGAAGATCGACAGCCGGACCGTCCTCGACATGAACGGCGCCGAGCAGCTCCTCGGCAACGGCGACATGCTGTTCCTTCCCGCCGACCGCGCCGAGCCGATCCGGATTCAGGGCGCCTACCTGTCGGGCGAGGAGACGGCACGGATCGTGGCCTTCCTCCGGCAGGCCGCCGAGGAGCTCGGCGCCGAGGAGGTCGCCCCCCCGGTCGACATCATCGCCGAGGCGAGCGAGCTCGAGGTGGCGGCCCTGGACGAGCGCGACGAGCTGTTCGTGACCGCCGCGCGGGTCGTCGTCGACTACGACCAGGGCTCGACCAGCCTCCTGCAGCGACGGCTGAGGGTCGGGTACAGCCGGGCCGCGCGGATCCTCGATCAGCTCGAGCAGGCGGGCGTGGTGGGGCCCCCCGACGGCACCAAGCCGCGGGAGGTCATGATCGGGGAAGACGAGCTCGAAAGCCTGGAAGCGCTTTGAGCCCGACCGCACTCGCCGGACTCGCGATCGCGAGCGTGGTCTCGAGCGCGGGCGTCGTGTGGCTCGTCCGCACCGCCGCCGGCCGACGAGGATGGCTGGACGTCCCGAACCGACGGAGCCTGCACGAGGGGCCGATCCCGAGAGGCGGGGGGATCGGGATCGTGGCGGTGCTGATCCCGGTCCTGGCCGGCCTGGCCCTGACGGGCTTCATGCCGCTGCGTCTGGCGGCCGGCGCCGTCGCGATGGCTCTGACCACGCTGGTCGGAGGGATCGACGACGTCCGCACGCTGAACATCGCGCCCCGCCTGCTGACGCACGTGGCGGCCGGCGTCCTGGTCGCCTGGATCGCCCTCCAGGTTCCGGTGGAGCCGTTTCATCTGGGGCTCTCGGAGGGGGCGCTCGTCGTGTGGTGGATGTTCTGGACCGTATCGACTATAAATGTAGTCAACTTCATGGACGGGACCGACGGCCTCGTCGGGCTGCAGGCGGTGGTCTTCGGGCTCTTCCTGCTCCTGGCGGGAGACTCCACGGTCACCCTCGTCTTCGCCGTCTCGCTCACGGGAGCGGCCCTGGGGTTCCTCCTCTTCAACTGGAGCCCCGCGTCGATCTTCCTGGGAGACTCCGGAAGCGGAGCGCTGGCCATCGCCATGGTCCTGGGGGGGATCTTCACGCTGCAGGATCGATCGTGGTCGATCTTCCACGCGTTCCTGCCCCTGATGCCGCTGTTCGCGGATGCGCTGACGACCACCATTCATCGGGCTTGGCGGGGAGAGAAGCTCTGGATCGCGCACCGGACCCACGTGTATCAACTGCTCGTCCAGGGCGGATGGAGCCACGCTCGGGTCGCCCTGCTGTACGGCGCCGCCTCCGTCGCCTGCTCCTACTGGGCGCTGTCTTCGAGCGCGTTCGACGAGACGTTCCTGACCGGAGGGGCCATACTCCTGTCGATGATGATCGCCGGATTGGAGATCGTACGAGCTCGCGTCACGCGGCAGATCCCGTAC
Organism: Gemmatimonadota bacterium; assembly: GCA_019347645.1. Taxonomy (GTDB): domain Bacteria; phylum Gemmatimonadota; class Gemmatimonadetes; order JACCXV01; family JAHWKZ01; genus JAHWKZ01. Next base: position 2,184 of record JAHWKZ010000144.1, read on the forward strand.
GGCGACGGTCGAAAGGATGCCAGGCAGACACGATGAAGGAATCCCGGGAGTCGGAACGGACGATCGTCCTGAAGGAGTCGCGCGCCCCCGGCGCGCCCGTTTACGTGTGGGAAGACGAAGAAGAGATCTCGATCTACGGTTTGTTGCGTCCGCTCGTCCGGTATTGGGGGACGATCGTGCTGGCCGCGCTCCTGTTCGCGCTCATCGGCGGGCTGATCCTGAATCTCATGCCGTGCGTCTTCCCCATCCTCTCGCTGAAGGCGCTCGGCTTCGCCAGCCGCGGCGGGTGCGGCGGGACGAAGCGGCCGGTCACTCCGCCGCCAGCAGGGTCTCCGCGCCGCCAAGGTCGACCGACACCAGCCGGCTCACGCCCTTCTCGATCATCGTCACACCGTAGAGGCGGTGCATCCGGCTCATCGTCACGGCATTGTGGGTGACGATCATGTAGCGCGTGTCGGTCTCCCGGGTCATCCGGTCCAACAGGTCGCAGAAGCGCTCGACGTTGGCGTCGTCCAA
>JAHWKZ010000145.1 GCA_019347645.1 Gemmatimonadota bacterium
CGATCGCGATCTTTCCCTTCGAGTGGCCGACCAGATATTCGATCTGCTCGGGAGCCGAAGAGTTGTAGACCGACACCGGCGTGGCACCGCAGAGCATGACCGCGAGGTCGGCGATGTGGAACTCAGGGCGGTTGCGCATCATGAGCACGGCGCGGTCGCCCTTCGAGAGACCCAGGTCGCCGAGCGCGGTCGCCAGGCGGCTCGCCTTGTCGGCGTAGTCGGTATAGGTCCATTCGCCCCACGAATCGTAGACGGCGAGCATCCGGCGGTCCGTCGGAGGCGTCCGGGCGCGCGAGAAGTGGCGGCGGCCGACGAAGTCGCGAAAGACGGTGTCGACACCGATCCGGTCGTAGCGGCCGAGCAGCGCCAGGACGTGCGCCGAGGCGTACGGTCCGAACCCCGCCAAGCCCCGGACCTCGGCCGCGATGGCCTCGGTCGACGCCTCGCTCCTCTCCCAGGCCTCGGGATCGATCTCCCCGGCCACGATCCCACAGGCGAGGGCGTCGAGGTACTCCGCCCGGTAGCCCCACCGGGCGACCTCGCGCAAACGGTCCGCGCCCAGGGCCGCGACCTCTTCCGGGCCGGGAAACACCCCGCCGGAACCGGCCAGGCCGACGAGGTTCGCGACCATCGAGACCGTCCCGCTCCAGGTCGTGTTCGTCGTGGCGAGCACCTTGACGAGGTCCTCGAAGACGCTCGGCGAGCGCAGCAGCCGGCCGAATCCCCTCGCCGGCGCCTCGTCGAACGGCGGCCCGGCCGCGAGACACAGGGCGTGGAACGCCTCGAGCGACTCGTCGAGCCGGAGTGAGCGGCGGACGGAGCCCTCGATCCGACTCCAGTCGGCCTCCGTCAGGCCGGACCTCGCCCCTGCCCCCGCGACCACCCGTGCCCGCACCGGCGCGCCCCTCCCTCCCGGCTGGGAGAGCGCCACCGTGCACGCCCCCCTCGCAGGAATCCGCAGGCGGCGCGCCAGCGTCCGACCGTCCCACTTCCAGGGGGCGAGGACGCACCACCCGTGAGAGTGGACGGTGGACCGGAAGGAGAAGCCGGACGGGACCGGCAGCTCGCGATCGGTGGCGCGGGACGGGGGAGAGATCGTCGTACCTCGCATGGTCGTCAGCCTGCTGCCCCCGGGTGAGCTCTAAAGGCGTCGCACCCAGGCGCGCCGCGTCCTCGGACCGTCGAACTCGCAGAAGAAGACCGACTGCCAGGTCCCGAGCTCGAGCGCGCCATCGCTCCAGCCGACGAGGACCGAGGACCCGGCGATGCACGCCATCACGTGGGCCGGCGAGTTGCCTTCGGCATGCTCGTAGGAGAGGTCCTCCGGAGCGAGACGCTCGAACGCCATCCCGATGTCCCGCGCCACCGAGGGATCGGCTCCCTCGTTGATCGTCACGCCGGCGGTCGTGTGGGGCACGTAGACCATGTAGACGCCCTCTTCCCCGCCCGTCTCCCGGATCGCGTCCGTCACCCGGTCGGTGATGTCCACCAGGACGCGCTCGGCGCCGGTTCGAACCGTGATCTCGATCACTGGTCGGAGGCCTCCTCTCGATCCACCGTCTCCCGTTCGGAGACGACCCGGAAGGTCTCGGTTCCGATCTCGTCCGTCCCGTGATGCACCCGGACGACGTACTCCCCCGCCGGCAGCCCCGCCGAGTCGGCCACGGCGAACGTCACCGTCTCGCGTCCCTCGAGCGCGAGCACCCGCTGCCGTTGGGCGACCACGACGTCGTCCTCTCGCGTCCAGCGCGAGGTGAGGACGAGCCGGTCGACGCTCCCTTCGGCGTCCAGCGAGAGATGCACCGTATCGCGCGGCCCGAACGAATCGGCCGGGGCGACCACCTTCCCGGCCGAATCGACCGCCCGCCCGAGCCGCATCTCCCGAAACGCGACGAGGGACTCGGCGGGAGTGCTCACCTTCCGCTCCTCCCCACCACAGGCGGCGAGGGCCACGAGGAGCGCGAGCAGGCGAGGGCGGCGTCTTCCGTGCATGATTTCCATCGACTCCGGCCAAAGTAGGTGGAGACGGGTGAGCGGGCTAGGAGTCTGTCCGAGTAATGGAGCGGGCCGCGTTGCAGGCACCACGGGACCAGATCCGAGGCGGCGTGACGAGGCGATGCCGTAGCATCGCCGCAGGAGCGCCAACGACGGAGATGGTCCCGTGCTGCCTGCAACCCGAAGGGCGCAGGGCGCGCGGCCCGCTCCATTACTCGGACAGACTCCTCGGTCGATGGACCGGGATCGCGAACGAGAAGGCCGTCCCCCCCTGGTCTCTTCGACGCGCAGAGATCTCGCCCCGGTGGCCCTCTACGATGAGCCGGGCGATGACGAGCCCCAATCCGTGGGACAGGTGCCCGTTCCCACCCGCGCCGCCGGACCAGAACTTCTCGAACAGGTGCTCGTGCTCCTCGTCAGCGAATCCCGGACCCTCGTCCGCGATCTCGAACCGGACGTACGGCTCGCCGTGGAGCCGGACCTCGGACCCGCGCACCCACACGACCCCGTCCTCCGGGGAGAGATCGATCGCGTTGGCGAGCACGTTCTGGAAGACCTGCGTGAGCCGTAGGGGATCGGCGTAGAGATCCGGCAGGTCGGGGGAGACGTCGTTGCGGATCTCGACCCGCGCCGGCAGCGCCATTCCCTGAATCCCTTGTACGATCGCCTCGACGAGGGGTGAGGAC
>JAHWKZ010000146.1 GCA_019347645.1 Gemmatimonadota bacterium
GAGCTGCAGCAGGAAGTCCCCCTTGCTCACCCGCTGGCCCTCGGTGACGCCGATCCGCACCACCTCGCCGGGCGTGGTGGCGCTGATGGAGACCGACTGCTTGGGTTCGATCTCGCCGCTGGCGCTCACGATGGCGGTGAGGTTCCGATGAGCGACCTCCTCGTACTCCACCTCGAGGCCGCTCTCGCGACTCGTCATCACGCTGGCGACGATCAGGAGCACGACCACGGCCGCGCCGCCGATCAGCAGCCACGTCTTTCGGGTCATTCGACGGCTCCTTGTGGGAAGAGGTCGAGCCCGGTCGCTCGTTCGAGCGCGACCAGCGCCAGGAAGAAGTCGTAGGTGGACGCGATCAGGTCCGTCTCCGCCTCCGCGGCGCGCACCCGTGCGTCGAGGAGGTCGACGAAGGTGCCGGTACCGGTCTCGTAGCGGCCCTCTCCGAGACGGAGGTCCTCCCGCGCGAGCTCGACGGCGTCGGCGTTGGCTCGATGGGTCGCGAACGCGGTCAGGAGCCGGGAATGGGCGACCTCCACGCCCTCCTCGATCTCCAGGACCCGCGCGCGCTCCTCCGCCCGCGCGGACTCGAGGTTCGCGTTGGCGCGGCTCGTTTCGTGGTAGCGCTCGAAGCGGCCGAACAGCGGCCAGCTCATGCTGAGCGACCAGAAGTTGCGGTCGTTCCAGTCGCTGAACGTGAACGACGTGGTGTCGACCACGGACCGCGCGATGGAGTACTGGAACTGGAAGGCGGGAAGATACGACGAGCGGGCGATCCAGAGCTGCGCCTCCCCCGCCCGCTCCGCCGCGCGAGTCTCCTGGAGCGCGGGATGGCGCTCCAACGCGCGGACCACGAGGTCCTCGAGCTCGTAGCGGGGCTCGAAGACGGCGAACTCCGAGGTGAGCTCGAGCGGCCGCGCGCCGAGGGCCCCGCCCAGGAGCCGCCGCAGGGCGAGCCGGGCCTCCTGGGCCTCCTGGGCCGCCCGCAACATCGCGACCTCGCCCTGCGTCAGCGACAGCCGGGCCTGCAACACGTCGGACCGCGTCACCGCGCCGACCTCGTGCCGGGCCTCCGCGAGACGAAGGTGCGCCTCGCGGCGCTCGATCTCGCGTCCCGACTGGCGGACCAGTGCCTGCCGTCGACGGGCGGCGAGGTACTGGGTCTTGATGTCGGAGGAGGTCTCGAGCGCCGCGTCGTCGTACCGCGCGACCACGCGGTCGACCTCCGCCCGCGCCGCCTTGATCCGGAACAGGTCCCGCCCGCTGTCGAGCAGCGAGTGGGTGAAGTCCCACTGATAGGCGGTGGTGTAGGACGGCGGGCTTTCGAATTCCGCCCCCGCCAGCACGAACGCGCCCCGCTCGCTTCGCTGGAGACCCGCCTGAGCGCTGACCTGGGGGAGGAAGTTCCCGTAGGCGTCCCACAGGCCCGCGCCGGCGACGGAGCGCTCGGCGCCCGCCTGGTGGAGTCGGGGGTTTTCCTGGAGCCCGACGGCGAGCGCCTCGCTCAGCGAGAGCCGGACCGTGTCGGCCGGAGCTCGCTGAGCGAGGAGCGGCGTGGGCGCGGCGAGGGCCGGCGCAAGCCCGAGGGCGAGGAGGAGTGTGATGCGCGACATGACGGTATCCCTGTTCTCGTTCGGGTGGACGCGCGACGGCGCCACCGTGTTCAACACGGGCTCACCGAGCGTCCCGCTCGAAGATCTCCACCCGGTCCCCGCTCCACGTCAGCGCGAGCGTCCGGTCGGCGTGCTCGAATTCGAATCGGCCTTCCCCGGTCACGAACCGCGCCGAGCCCGGGAACCGGGTCACCGTCGCCCGGGCGTACGTCTCCGCGAACCGTTCGGCGGCGGCTGGCGTGTCCCAGACCAGCGACCAGCGGAAGATCCGCGCACCGTCGCCGGCCCGCCAAAGCGCGTACCGGTCGCCGTCCCAGTCCCGGGCGGCCTCACGAGCGAGCGTGGAGTCCCCCAGCGCGGCCTCGAGCACGAGCGCCACGCCGAACTCCCCCCACGACCCGGAGGTCAGCTCCGCCTCCCCGGGGGCTGGCTCCGGTGGACGCAACGAGCGCGGCGCGTCGAAGGTTTCCCAGTAGCGCTCGGGGTGGAGGATCTGCTCGGTGGAACCGGGCGGCTCGCGGTAGAGGCGGTCCACGGCCTCCCAGCCGCCGCGCTCGCGGGAGGCGAGGACGAAGTCGGCGCCCTCCACGTAGGGGAACAGCAGTAGCCGTTGGAGAGCCTTCGGTGCACGGTCGAAGGTGGGGAAAGCGGCTCCGGTCGCCCCCGCGTTCCGGCGAAGCAGCTCCCCCACCCCGGGCAGGTCGTCGAGCGAGATCCCGGTTGGTACCAGGACGTAGGCGAGCATGGCCGCCATGGCGTCCCCTTCCGCCACGGCGGCCCTTGCGAGCGCGCCGTCCTCGGTCGGGGGGAGCTCGGCGAGCCATCGCTGGAGGTCGAAGTGCTGGTCCTGGAGGGCATGGGTCAGCTCGTGGACCAGGGTCGCCTTGACGCTCACGCCGAGCTCGCCGGCGCCCTTCACGGTCACCCGCTTCGTCTCCGGCTCGTAGAAGGCCAAGATGCCCTCGCCGGCGAAGTCGTTGCCCGCCTCCAGCAGATCGAAGTCCCCTCTGGT
>JAHWKZ010000147.1 GCA_019347645.1 Gemmatimonadota bacterium
TCGGTGCGCGAGGTCGACCTCGGACGCCTTCCGGCCGGCCTCTACCTCGTGCGTGTGCACGCCGGTCCGTACGCGACGAGCGCGCTGCTCTCGGTGGGCGAGCTCGTCCTGCTCGCCCGGCGCGGCGACACGCACGACACCGTGCACGTGACCGACGCGACCGGCCGCGCGCTCGCCGGCGCGGGCCCGGGTCGGGTCGACCGGGCGGGCCTGCTCGTGCGCGACGTGGCGGCCGTCGGCCGTCAGGGTGACCTCGGCGTACGGCAGCGACTCGAAGTACGCGACCCGCTGGTCGTTGTCGAGGTGGTCGTAGGTGGCGGGGTCGACGTGCCCGTAGCTGCCGGCGGCGAGCGTGAGCGGCCCGTCGGGGGTGTCGATGGTGTCGCCGAGCCGGCCGCGGCGGAGGCGGAGGAGCCAGAGGCCGAGGAACCGTCCGAGGCCGAGGCGCCGGAGGCGGCCGCCGCGCCCGAGGAGGCGCCTCCGGCGGCGACGGCCGTCTCGAAGCCCCGGGGAGAAGCGGTGGTCCCCGAGGAGATGAAGACCTCTCCGGCCGTGCGCCGTCTGGCGCGCGAGCACCGGCTCGACCTGACCGCGCTCTCCGGCTCGGGCCGGGGCGGTCGGGTCACCAAGCAGGACGTCCTGGCGTACCTGGAGACCGCCCCCGAGGAGGCCGCCGAGCGCCCCCGGTTCCCGGCCGCCGAGCCGGTCGAGGAGCCCGTCGCCGCGCCCGGGCGGGAGTACGGTCCCGACGAGCCCGTGGAGCGGGTCCCGATGCCGCCGATCCGCAAGACGATCGCCCGTCGGATGAGCCAGTCGAAGCGGACCGCGGCGCACGTAACCACGGTCGACGAGGTCGAGATGACCGCCCTGGTCGCGCTCCGGGAGTCGATGAAGGAGGCGTTCTTCGAACGCCACGGCTTCAAGCTCACCTACATGCCGTTCATCATGAAGGCGGCGATCGCGGCGCTCAAGGAGTTCCCCGAGGTGAACGCCTCGATCGAGGGCGAGGAGATCGTCTACCACCGCTTCTATCACGTGGGCGTGGCGGTCCATACCGAGGCCGGACTGGTCGTGCCGGTGGTCAAGCACGCCGACCGCAAGTCGATGGTCGCCATCGCCGGGGAGATCGACGACCTGGCGACCCGCGCGCGCGAGCGGGAGCTCGAGATGGACGACATCACCGGGGGCACCTTCACCCTCACGAACGCGGGCGGCTACGGGGCGCTGCTGACCACGCCGATCATCTCCTGGCCCGAGGCGGCCGTGTTGGGAATCCACAAGATCGCCGACCGACCGGTGGCGGTGGAGGGCCGGGTCGAGATCCGCCCGATGATGTGGCTCGCGCTCTCCTACGATCACCGGCTGGTGGACGGAACGCCGGCGGTGATGTTTCTGCGTCGGGTGTGTGAGCTGCTGGAGGACCCCGACCGACTCCTCATCGAGGGATGAGGCGGCTGAAAACGGCCGATCTCGACGCGATCCCTCGTCGGGCCTCCTGCGGCGTAGGTTTCCCTACGCCTCGGATGCCCTCCTCACGATCGCGCCGATCTCGGCCGTTTTGAGCCGCCTCCCGTTTCCATTGCTTCTGGAGGTTCAGGCATGAGCGACGACGACATGAAAACCTACGACGTGGTGGTGATCGGATCGGGACCGGCGGGGTACGTGGCGGCGATCCGGGCGGCGCAGCTGGGGTTCGAGACCGCGTGCGTGGAGCGGGAGTATCTGGGAGGGACGTGCCTGAACGTGGGATGCATCCCGTCCAAGGCGCTGCTGGACGCCACCGAGCACGTCGACTGGATCCGAAGGAAGGCGGGCACGATCGGGATCGACGTGGGGGAGGTCTCCGTCGACTGGCCGACGATGCAAGCGCATCGTCAGGGGGTGGTCGAGGCCAGCACGAAGGGGATCGCTTACCTGTTCGACAAGAACGGCATCGATCACCTCGACGGCGAGGGCGGTTTCGTCGAGCCCGGGGTGATCGAGGTCACCGGGACCGACGCCTCGAGGCGGGTGGGATATCGGGCGGCGGTCTTGGCCACGGGCTCGGCGCCGATCGCGCTGCCGGATACCCCCTTCGACGGAGAGAAGGTGATCAGCTCCACCGAGGGTCTCGAGCTCGACGAGATCCCGAAGAAGCTCGTGGTGGTCGGCGGGGGGTACATCGGCCTGGAGATGGGATCGGTCTACGCCCGGGTGGGGACCGAGGTCGTCGTCGTCGAGATGATGGACCAGATCCTGCCGGGAATGGATTCCGACCTGGCCCGGGAGGCTTCCAAGTTCCTGAAGAGGCAGGGCCTCGACCTCCGCACCGGCACGAAAGTCACCGGGATGGAGACCGGAAAGGCGGGCGTCGAGGTGACGGTGGCGTCGGAAGACGGCGATGCGACGCTGGAGGCCGACCGGGTGCTGGTGGCGATCGGCCGGAAGCCGGTCACCAACGGCCTGAACCTCGAGCGGGTCGGCGCCGAGACCGACGAGAGGGGGTTCGTGACGGTCGACGACGGCTTCCGGGCCGCCGAGAACGTCTACGCGATCGGCGAGATCGGAAGAG
>JAHWKZ010000148.1 GCA_019347645.1 Gemmatimonadota bacterium
CGGCCAGGGTCTCGGCCACCACCCGCTCGGCCGCCAAGCGGCGGATCCCGAGCGCCACCAGCGCCTTGACCGCGTCCTCGCCCTCGGTATTGAGCGTCGCCGGCGGTGCCGCCTCGATCTCCTCGGCATACTCCTCGAGCCGGTCCTTGAGCTCCAGCACCATCCGCTCGGCCGTCTTCTTCCCGACTCCCGGGATCCCCCGGAGCGTCACCAGGTCCTGGCCGCGGATCGCGACCACGAACCGCTCCGGGGAGAGCCTGGAGAGGACCTGGAGCGCCAGGCGCGGGCCGATTCCGCTCACGCCCACCAGGGTCTCGAACAGCGCGCGCTCGCGCTCGGTGGCGAAGCCGTAGAGCGCGAGCTCGTCCTCCCGGACGTGGAGGTGGGTCAGGAGGGCCACCTCCTCGCCCTCCCTGGGAAGCGCCTCGTAGGTGGAGAGCGGGATCGCAAGACGGTATCCGACCCCGCCGACCTCGAGGAGAACCTCATCGATCCCTTTGTCCGCCAGCCGACCGCGGAGCGAGCCGATCACGAGCCCTCGCGCGAGCTGGCCTTCCGACCCCCGTCCCGGTTCAAGTGGCAGATCGCCACCGCCAGCGCGTCGGTGGCATCGGCCGGCAGCCCGTCGACGGCGAGCGTCAGGAGCGAACCCACCATGTAGGCGATCTGGGGCTTCGAAGCGTTGCCGTTGCCGACCACCGACTGCTTCACCTCCCGGGGCGTGTACTCGAGGACGGGAAGCTCCGCTCGACGCGCGGCCAGGACGAGGACCCCCCGCGTCTGGCTCATCACCGCGAGGGTCCGGACGTTCTTTCCCAGGAACGCGTTCTCGATGGCGACCAGGTTCGGGCGGTGGGCCCGGATAACGCCGTTCAGCCCGTCGTAGACCGTGTTCAGCCGGTCCGGCAGCGGCCCGTCGCCGCCGGGGATCGTGCCGCAGTCGACGCACTCCACCCACCGCCCCCTCCGCTCGATGACGCCGTATCCCGTCGTCGCGCTCCCGGGATCGACGCCGAGCACGCGGAGGGCGGCGGAGGCGATGCTATCCTCCGACGCGGCGGTAGCGGAACTCCAGAACCTCGGGGCCGTCCCCGCCCCGCTTCTCGAGCGCGGCGTAGAGGCCGTCGTCCTCTTCGGTGCGATAGCGGATCGTGATTCGCCTCACCGTCAGCTCGCCCTCACCAGGATCTCTTCGGGGATGTCGTAGTTGGCGGCCACCTTCTGGACGTCGTCCTCGTCCTCGAGGGCGTCGACCAGCTGGAGGACCTTCTCGGCCGTGCCCCCTTCGACGGGGACGGTGCTCCGCGGGATCATGACGAGCTCGCTCTCCTCGGGCTCGATGCCGGCCTCGTGGAGCGCGTCCTGCACCGCCTGGAACGCGGTGAACGGCGTCGTGACCCGGAAATAGCCTTCCTCGGCGACCATGTCCTCGGCGCCAGCGTCGATCGCCGCCATGAAGACGGCCTCCTCGTCGTGCTCCTCGGCGGCGACGAGGACCTGTCCCTTCTGGTCGAACATCCAGGCCACCGAGCCGTCCTTGCCGAGGTTGCCACCGTGCTTGGAGAGGATGTGGCGGATCGCGGCCACGGTGCGGTTCTCGTTGTCGGTCAGGCACTCGATGAACAGCGCCACGCCCCCCGGTCCGTACGCCTCGTAGGTGACCGGCTCGTAGTCCACCCCCTCGAGCTCGCCGGTCCCGCGCTTGATCGCCTTCTCGATGTTGTCCGAGGGCATGTTCTGGGACTTGGCGTTGTCGACCGCCGTGCGCAGGGCGGGGTTCATCTCGGGGTCGCCGCCGCCGTCTCGGGCGGCCACGGTGATCTCCCGGATCAGCCGGGTGAAGATCTTCCCGCGCTTGGCGTCCTCCGCCGCCTTCGTGCGCTTGATGGTGGACCATTTGCTGTGACCGGACATGGAGCTCCCGCGAGTCGCTTCAGGTAGAAAAACCGATGCCGAAACCTGACCGAATATAACGAGTGGGCGGGGGTCGCTCCAAGGCGACATTGGGTGAGAAAGGCGATCGATTCCAGACCCCCACCCCTCCAAGAAAACGGATGACGCTTCGAGTCAGCTCTTCGCGCTGACCCATGGCGGCCCCGCCGCCACCACCCGCTCGTACACCGGGCAGCCCTCCGCATGCGCTCCGGACAGATACCCGGTGCTGCGCAGGAATTCGCCGGTGATCTCGCCGCCGGTGAAGCGGAACGTCTTCCTGAACAGCTCGACCCACTCGGCCCGGGTCCGCGGGTGGTGCGCGTCCAGCCAGCCGGCGAAGCCGCCGTGCTCGTCGCGCAGCCGCTGGATGACACGCGCGTTGTGGATCGCGGCATCCACCTTCAGGCGGTTCCGGACGATTCCGGCATCGGCGAGGAGGCGGGCGCGTTCGGCATCGTCGTAGGCGGCGACTCTGTCGACGTCGAAGCCGTGATAGGCGCGCCGGAACGCGTCGCGCTTCTTCAGAATGGTGAGCCAGGACAGCCCGGCCTGGTTGATCTCGAGCACGAGCCGCTCGAAGAGGTCGTCGTCG
>JAHWKZ010000149.1 GCA_019347645.1 Gemmatimonadota bacterium
TCGTCGCGGACCAGCGGCTCCCCGCCGGAGAGGATCAGCAGCACGGAGGGGCTCGCCTCCAGGACCTGGTCGACGACGGCGAAGGCGGCCGCGGTGTCGAGCTCGTCGTCGGCCGCGTGCCAGGATCCCGCGGCGATGTAGCAATGGGCGCACGCCAGGTTGCATCGGCGGGTCAGGTTCCAGGCCACCACGTGGGCGACGGGCCGCGGCGAGCCGTCCGGAGCCGGCTCCGCCGTGGCCAGCGGGGGATCGAAGCCGGGATCCCAGGTCGGGCGCAGCGGCCGCGGGACGGTCACGCGGTCGCGCCGCCCCCCGGTTCGCTCTCGTCTTCCCCCTCACCGCCCCGCCCGGCTATGAACGCCTCGACGGCGGCCTTCGCCTCGGCCGGGGAGGCGACCTTGAAATCCACCGGGCACTTCTCCGAGGCCGCTTCCAGATCCCGGATCGGGCAGCGGGTGACACCGCTGGCCTTCGCCTCCTCGATGAACCTCCGCATCTCCGGGGTCAGCCCGTCGACCCCCTCGGCGGCGGCCCTGAGCTGCTTCGTCTGGAGCTCCTTGAACATCACCAGCATCGTCTCGGCGTCGAAGGTGTCGGCTTCGATCATCGACTGCTTGTTCTCGTCCATGACCCGGGTCGACACGCGCCACACGCCGTGTTCCCGGGCGAAACGCTCCACCGTGTTCCTCGCCAGCGGCCGGGCGATCAGCGGGACCTGCTTCAGCCGCTCGAAGGCCTCCGCCGTCCACACGACGTCGTCCTTCGGCGTCCACTCCCGCGTCGTCACGTGGCCGGTGTAGGGGCACTTCGCCTCGACCGTCCGGGCGCCGGGGGCGGGGTCGCCGTCGATGCCTTCGACCACCGTCCGCTTCATCGCCTCCTCGGCCTTCACCTCCGCGAGGGCGAGCTCCTCGGCGGTGCCGATCCCCATCACGAGCTGCATGTGGGTCGGCAGGAGCTTCTGGATCGCCTCGTCGAGCCGCTCCCCGGTCACGACCGGCGGCTCGGAATGGCCGTCCCGGGTATGGCCGTCTTCGACACGGCCGTCCTCGACGTTCGTGCCGTTCCCGCCCGTGCCGTACCTCTCGAGCACGAACTCCTCCACGGCCTTGCGGGCGATCCCGAGCGCGAACGGCGGGACCCGGAGGATCCGCACCTCGGCGTCGGGAGCCCACTCGAGCCCGCTCTCCCCGTCCTCCTCGATCCACGGGATCTCCTCGGGGTGGACCTCGGTGGTGCCGATGAGGAGCGTGTTGGCCGGCGCGAGCCGGACCAGGTTCTCCGCCTGCGATCCCATGGCCGTGCCCTCGATCCGGTGCGACCCGTGGCGGGCGAAGACGAGCAGCGAGGGCTCCACCTCCTCGGCCCACTGGAGCACCACCTGGAACGGCTTGCCGATCAGGATCTGGGTCTCGACCTCGACGTCGGGGAACTCCTCGGCCATCACCTCGGCGCGCTTGATGTTCGCCTGGCACAGCTTGAGCAGACCCTTGTCGATGATGTTGTTGTGGAGCTCCTCCTGCTCCTCGAACTTGAACACCTTCGAGGCCTGCACCGAGAGGACGTCCTTGATGTTGTGGAAGACGACGTGATGGTACTCCACGTCGAACGCGCTGCAGACGTAGAGCGTCGCGCCGAACTCGCGGGCCAGCTCGAGCGCCACCCGCATCGCCTTGTACGAGTACGCCGAGCCGTCGACGCACACCATGTACGAGCCGCCCTCGAGGGGCTTCTCGTCGCGGACGATCAGGACGTCCTTCTCCACCCCCCGGATCACCCGCGATACGACGCCGCCGAGCTGGCTGTAGGGCTGGCGTCCGAGGCCGTGGGCGCCGATCGCGAGCAGGTCGTAGGCGCGGCCCGAGGAGCCGGCCGTCTTCTCGTCGGGATCCTCGTCCTCCGCCACGATCCGCCCGTCCTCGCCGAGCGCGACGTCGCCACGGACCTTCTCGCCGCCGTCGTACTTGTCGGCGATGTTCGGATCGAATCCGATCAGGCTCGGGAGCTGACCCGCGCCCCGGTTCGTCTCGCGGATCAGCTCCTCGTAGTTGATGCCCTCGAGGAGTTGCCGGGTGACCGGCACCTCCGCCTGACCGCATCGCTTCTCGACCTGGTCGAGGAAGGAGTCGCTGATCAGCTGCAGTCCCTTCTCGATCAGCTTGTCGTGGATACGGCGCTGGCGCCTGATCTCCTCGGGGGACTGGAACTGGGCGGGGAGGCCGGTCTCGAGCTGGCGGAAGCGGACGTCGTGGAGCCGGGCGGCGTAGACGTGGTTGGCGGTGATCCGGCCGCCGGATCGGCGACAGATCTCGATCGCCCGATCGACGGCCCGATCCGTCAGGAACGCGGTCTCGGGCCGCTGGACCTCCCGGGTGGTGAAGATGCCCGTCTCCACGGGGCTCTCTCGCTCCACGGCCTCGGGAAGATCCGGAATCGGATAGGGGACCTGCTGCGAGAGCGCCGGCCGAGCCAAGGTCGCACAGGAACAGGCGATCAGGGAAAGGATGGTCCATCGGTGGGTCATG
>JAHWKZ010000014.1 GCA_019347645.1 Gemmatimonadota bacterium
GGGCTCCACCACATGTTCGGCCAGCTTGATGACGAGCGTCCCCTCCACCACGGTCGTCTGGCCGCCCTCGGTCTTCGTGCCCGTCACCGGGACCTCGATCGTCCCGAGGCCCAGGAGCCTTCCCTGTACGGGCAACTCGCGGATCAGGCCCGCCCCTTGGACCCAGTGCGGCTCCGTACCCGCCACGAACTTGAACCAGCAGGGCTCTTCACCGGCCGCCGGGGTGACCACCTCATGGAACACCCCAGCGAGCCCGGCGGGGAGATCGAAGCTGAAGGTGGGCCCGCCGCCGACCTCGGTGCCGCTGTAGCTCAGGTCGGTCAGCAGCGTTCGCTGCACGCCGTTCGCCAGCTCCAGGCCGGACGACTGCGGGGACAGCGGGACATCGGTGGTCTCCGAGCAGGCAGCGAGAGCGAGCAGGCAGAGTGTGAGGGTAAGGTAGAGGCGCATGGGCGGGTTCTCCTTCGACGTCAGCAGGCAAGTAGTGGCCACCGGCTTGAAGGCTACTCCCCGCCGCGAGACCCCTCCATCGCATGATCATGCGATAGGACCCACCCCGTTCGGCGAGTTAAAGCGCACGATGCATGGCCGCCACCGGCGACACTCGGTTGTCAGGAGGCAAAAGTACGACCCCGGCTGGTTCGCCGTGTACTGCGGACCCCAGTCGTGACGGAGCCCGAGCCCCAGGCGAGCGCCATCGCGAGGTGCGGCGCAGGGAGGTCGAACTCAGGAGCGGTCCTCGCACAATTGCGCGTGGACCCGGCCGGGCAGAGTCTGGTTCTGGTCGACGTCCCACAGGAGGGGGTCCTCGGGGGTGAGGACCACGCTGGTGGCCCGGACCGTCGTTGTGTCGTCGGCCACGGTGGCGCGGGCCCGGAACGAGCCGGTCTTGACCGACCCGAAGCAGGCGACGCTCCCCGAGTCGGCGATCCCCAGCCGCTCCTCTCCGGCCCAGATCGCGAGCGGCCGCGACCGGCTGTGACGCACCAGGAAGGTCCCCTGTTCGCCGAAGATGCCGCGCAGGATGCCGCGACCGCCGCAGGCGGTCAGGACGAGGGGGAAGGCGAGGAGGGGGATCGCGAGGAGGGCGACGAACCGGGCGCGCCGCCCGGCGGGCGTCCCGGCGGCGGCGCCGGTCAACTCACCGCCAGCATCCGGTCCAGCGCGACCCGGGCGAGCCGGGCGGTCTCCGGCTCCACCGCGACCTCGTTCACCACGTGACCGGCGACCAGGTTCTCGAGCGTCCACGCGAGGTGGGGCTGGTCGATCCGATACATCGTCGCGCACATGCAGACGGTGGGGCTCAGGAACCAGACGCCCTTGTCGGGGTGCTGCTCCTTGAGGCGGTTGACCATGTGGATCTCGGTGCCGATGGCCCATTCGCTGCCGGGGCCGGCGTTCTCGATCGTCTTCCGGATCACCTCGGTGGAGCCGACGTGATCGGCTTTGTCGACGACCTCCATCCGGCACTCCGGATGGACGAGCACGTCGATCTCCGGCCGCTTCTCGCGGATGGCGTCGACGTGCTCGGGCTGGAAGACGGCGTGGACGGAGCAGTGGCCCTCCCACAGGATCACCCTGGCGCGGGCCAGGGCGGCCGGGTCGACTCCGCCTCCGGGCAGGGTGGGCCTCCACAGCACCATGTCGTCCAGCGAAACGCCGTTCGCCTTGGCGGTATTGCGGCCGAGGTGCTGGTCGGGGAAGAAGAGGAGCTTCTCGCGGCGCTCGAACGCCCACCGCATCACGGCCCCCGCGTTGGAGGACGTGCAGACGATGCCCCCGTGGCGACCGCAGAAGGCCTTGAGGTCGGCGGTCGAGTTCATGTAGGTGATCGGCGTGACCCGCGTCTCGGGAGGCTCCCCGAGGGCCTCGGCCAGCGCCGCCCAGGCGTCCTCCACCTGCTCGATGTCGGCCATGTCGGCCATCGAGCAGCCGGCCGAGAGGTCGGGGAGGATCACCCGCTGGTCGGGCCGCGAGAGGATGGCCGCGGTCTCGGCCATGAAGTGGACCCCGCAGAAGACGATCGTCTCCGCGTCCGAGTCGGCGGCCTGGCGGGAGAGCAGGAACGAGTCGCCGGTCAGGTCGGCGTGCCGGTAAACGTCGTCCCGCTGGTAGTGGTGGACGAGCAGGACCAGCCGGTCGCCGAGCGTCGCCCTGGCGGCACGGACCCGCTCGGCGCACGCGTCGGGAGAGAGCGAGCGGTACTCCTCGAACGGGATCGTGGCGCCCGGCTCGACGTCGATCAGGCCCACGGTCCCGTGGGAGTGGCCGCCCTGGTACGGGGCGGTCCCCTTCTCGTCGCACTCGAGCGAGACGTCCTCGAAGATCTTCAGGTCTTCCATCGATCGGTGGCGCGCCGGCCGGTCGAGCGGTCGCTCAGGCCGCGCCCCGTGCCTCCTTCACCTTCTGCGTCAGGGCCGGGACCACCTCGAAGAGGTCGCCCACGATGCCGTAGTCGGACACGGCGAAGATCGGCGCGTTCGGGTCCTTGTTGATCGCGACGATCGTGCCGCTGTTCTTCATACCCACCAGATGTTGGATCGCTCCGCTGATGCCGACCGCCAGGTAGAGCTTCGGCGCCACGGTCTGGCCGCTGGAACCGATCTGGCGGTCCATCGGCAGCCATTCGTTGTCGCACACCGGACGGCTGGCGGCGAGCTGCCCGCCGAGCGCGTCGGCCAGCTCGCGGACGATGTCGAGACGCTCCTCCTTGCCGATCCCCCGCCCCACGGCCACGATCACGTCGGCGCGGGAGAGGTCCACCTTGTCCACCACCTCCTGGAAGGTGTCGACCACCTCGGTCCGCGTCTCCAGGTCGCCGAGGTCGATCTCCTGCTCGACGATCTCCGCCGCCGCGTCGCCGGCCGCCGCGTCGCTCGCCAGGTACGCCCCGGCCTGGAGGCTCACGAACCGGACGCCGTCGGAACCCTCGTCGGCGAACACGCAGTCGGCGTTCAGCTTCCCCTGATAGGGCTGGCGGACGAAGACGGGCGTCCCCTCCTCGACGCGGAACGCCACCACGTCGGACACGAAACCCGCGTCCAGCGCGGCGGCCAGGCGTGGCACCCAGTCGCGGACCTGGTACGTGTGCGGGAACAGGACGTAATCGGGGCTCTCGGCCTCGACGGCCCGCGTCATGGCCGCGGCGTAGGGATCCGGGGTGTAGGGGTCGAGCTTCGGGTCGTCGATCAGCCGCACGGCCTCGAGCTCCTTCGCGGCGACCGCCTCGGCGGCGCTCCGCGCGCCGGAGCCCATCACCACCGCCTCGACCGGTTTCCCCAGCGCCTCGCCCAGCTTCTGGGCGGCCGCGACGGTCTCGAAGGAGACGCCCTTGGGCCGCCCATCCTCGAGTTGCGCCACGGCCCAGATCGCGCCCGCCATCACAGCACCTTCGCTTTCTTCTGGAGTTTGTCGACCAGGGTCGCGGCGGCCGTTTCGGCGTCGCCCTCGATCATCTCGGCCTCGGCGGTCTTCTCGGGGACGTAGAGCCGGCGGACCTCGACCCGGCGGCCGGCCTCGCCCACGGCGGAGGCGTCGAGTCCCAGGTCGGAGGGGGAGACCTTCCGGATCTCCTTCTTCTTGGCGCCCATGATCCCCTTCAGCGTGGCGTAGCGGACCGGATAGATCCCGCTCTGGATCGTGAGCACCGCCGGGGTCGGCAGCGTGATCCACTGGAACCAGCCGCCCTCGAGCTCGCGCTTCACCTTGATTCGGCCGCCCTCGGGACTCTCGATCTCCATGATCAGGGTCGCCGACGGCCAGCCGAGCCGCTCGGCGACGAGCACTCCGGTCTGCGACCAGCCGGCGTCGTCGGACTGCAGGCCGGTCAGGACCAGG
The DNA here is from genome assembly GCA_019347645.1 of Gemmatimonadota bacterium. Taxonomy (GTDB): domain Bacteria; phylum Gemmatimonadota; class Gemmatimonadetes; order JACCXV01; family JAHWKZ01; genus JAHWKZ01. Next base: position 3,838 of record JAHWKZ010000014.1, read on the forward strand.
TCGACGCCGCCCTCGTTCTCGACGGCGGCGGCCAGCGCGCGGGCGGTCGCGGTGGCGTCGCCGCCCGCGAAGGCGGCGTCGTTCAGGTGGATGGCGCGCGCGGCGCCCATGGCGAGGGCGCGTCGGATCGACTCCTCGGCGCGGTCGGGCCCGAGCAGCAGGACGACCACCTCCCCGTCCGTCTTCTCGGCCAGGCGGAGCCCGGCCTCGAGAGCGTACTGGTCGCTCTCGTTGATCTCCGTCGCGATGCCGGCTTCGTCGATGGACCTCCCGTCGGAGGCGACCTTCAGCCGGGCGTCGCGCTCCGGTACCTGCTTGATGCAGACGACGATATTCACGACGAGGCTCCTGAGAATTCGCTGGAAAGAGGGCGGAAAAAAACGGTCCACGGACCGTCGAAAACCGCGGCGAAGTTAGGGTTTCCGATATATAGGGACAACCGCGTCGGGCTCTCCCCGGCCACCGTACGGAGGCTCAGCCGGGAGCGTCGGTAATCCTCTCCGGCTATGATTCCGGTGATGCGGATCCTGGTGGCCACGCGGGACGACGTATTCGTCCTCGATTCCGACGACGGCGCGCTCCGCGAATCGGCGGGGGTGCACCGCAGTCCGACGTGCCTCGCCGTTGACGGGGCGACCGGGCGGGCCTGGTGTGGGACGGTCGACGGCGTCCGGTGGAGTGACGATGGCGGCGACAGGTGGGAGCCGGCGGGTCTCGAGGGCGAGGAGGTGACCGCGGTGGCGGCGAGCCTGACCGAGCCCGGGGTCGTCTGGGCGGGAACCGAGCCGAGCGCGATCTACCGCTCCGACGACGGAGGCTCGACCTGGTCCCGCGCCGAAGGTCTGCTGGACCTGCCGTCGTCCTCCGAGTGGTCGTTCCCGCCGCGGCCCGAGACTCACCACGTGCGCTGGATCGCCTGCCACCCGGCCGAGCCCGGCCGGTTGTGGGTGGCGATCGAGGCGGGAGCTCTCGTCACCTCGTCCGACGGCGGCGCGAGTTGGGAGGACCGGGTCCCGGACGGCCCCTACGACACCCATGAGCTGGCGATCCACCCCGAGCGGCCGGATGGCCTGCGGGTGGCGGCCGGTGACGGGTACTTCGAGAGCGAGGACGGCGGCGCCACGTGGCGCTCGCCGGAGCGGGGGCTGGAGGTCGGATACCTGCGGAGCGTGGCGATCGATCCGGGGGATCCCGACGCCGTCGTGGTGTCGGCGGCCTCGCACGCGCACGCCGCGTACGCGGCCGGGCGCTCCGACGGGCGGCTCTACCGGCGCGAGGGCGACGGCCCCTGGCGCCGGGTGGTCGAGGGGTGGCCCGATCCTCCGGACACGATCGCCCCGCTGCTGGTGGCGGGACGGGAGCCCGGCGAGCTGTGGGCGGCCGACGAGCGCGGCGTCCACCGCTCCGAGGACGGCGGGCGGGCGTGGCGGTTTGCGGCGGTCTTCGAGGCGACCCCGCCCTGGCTCCGCGGGCTGGCGGTCGTCGACGCCTGACCTAGGAGAAGACGGCCTCCGCGTCCGCCTCGTACTTCGCCCGGTAGTGGCGCTGCCAGAGGGCGATCGCCGGGATCCCGATCACGCTCGGCAGGATCCACGGGACGATCGCCCACGTCCCCTCCAGCGAATAGTCGAACAGCCGCGAGGCGCCGAAGACGGCGAAGGCGGTGTGGAAGGCGATCCCGCCGCCGAGCATCCCGCCGATGTGCTGGTACCAGTGCGGCATCCGCTCGGAGGGGCGACGGCGGGCGTACCGCAGACCGCTCCAGCCGCCGACGAGCCCGATCGGCGAGAGCGCGACGAACAGGATCTCCCGGTCGACGACCCCGAGGGCCAGCACGCCGAGCCCGGCCGCGAAGGAGAGCGCGTGGACGGCGGTGTGGAACGGCGTCCGGAGGAGATCCACGCGCCGGCCGGCGCGCATCGCCCCCACCCCGTGATGGACCGAAGCGAGCGTGACGATCCCCAGGTAGCCGAGGAAGACCGCCAGCTCGCGGATCCGTCCGGCGACCGCGCCCACGTCGGCCGCGCCGACGGGCATCGCCTCGGGATGGGTGCCGAACGGGCGGATCAGCGACAGGGCGCAGATCGCGATCGCGGTCGCCGCCACCACGTACGCCGACCACAGGAACGCGGTTCCCGTCCGCACGTGGAGCCGGCCGCCCTTCGCCGCGAAAACCGGGATCCAGAAGGCGACCAGGCCGACGAAACCGAAGACGACATGGGCGACAAGGAGCGCCCGGTACGCGGAGTGGATCATCCTTCCTCCCTGGCCTCGGGTTCGGACGAGCCGATCCGGCGGTCGAGCCGCTCGATCGCCTCGTCGCACCATTCGAGCTTGCCGGCCAGCGAGTGGAGCCCCATGCGCAGGCCGAGGTGGTCGTGGAACGCGTCGGTGGGGAGCCTGTCGGGGAACCCCGGGACGGCGCGGAAGTGCTCGGCCTCGATCGCCTCGAGCTCGGCGCGCCACGCGGCCAGCCGCGCTCGCAGCGCGACCATGAAGTCGCGGGTCTGGCGCTCGTCGCCGAGCTCGTCCATGAACGCGAGCTGTCCGAGGTAGGCGAACCGCTCCGCCCCCACCGCCGGTCCGGAGCGAAGCCACCGGACCAGCTCCTGCCTTCCCTCGGGCGTGGTCTCGTAGACGACCCGATCGGGACCCCGGTCGGATGCCTCGGCGCGGCTCGAGAGCCAACCCTTCTTCTCCAGCCGCTTGAGCGTCGGGTAGATCTGCGACAGCTCGGCCGACCAGAAGTGGCGGATATGCTCGTCGAAGGCGGTCTTGAGATCGTAGCCGCTGGCCGGCTCGCGGAGCAGGCCGAGGAGGATGTGGGGGAGGCTCATCTATATAAAGAGTTATATAATATATTATAGTCCGCCGCCGCAAGGGCCCTCCTGGGGCGAATTCCCGATACGGACGAGATCCACCCTGGGCGGCGGCTCTACCCCCGGTTGCGGCGCAACCCGGCGCGGAACCCGTCCACGTCGCGGGCGTTCAGCACGTCTTCGGCGGCGACCCCGCCCTTGCGCGCCGCTCCCACCGCGTTTGCCACCAGCGGCTCGATCGTCTCCGGGCCGTGGGCGTCGGGGTCGAGCGAGAGCAGGATCCCTCGCTCCAGAGCCGGGCCGTGCCACTCCCAGTCGAGGTCGAGCCGGCGCGGGTCGCCGTTGACCTCCACCGCGACGCCGTGCTCGGCGGCGGCGTCCAGGACCCGCTCCAGGTCGACGTCGTAGCCCTCGCGCTTGAGCAGCAGCCGGCCGGTCGGATGGCCCAGGACGTCGACCCACGGGTTCTCGAGCGCGCGGACGATCCGGTCCGTCTGGTCCCGGCGCGACATCCGCATCTGGCCGTGGACGCTGGCGACGACGACGTCGAGGTCGGCCAGGACCTCGTCGGGCCAATCGAGGGTCCCGTCGGGCCGGATGTCGACCTCGGAGCCGGCGAGGATCGTGAAGCCCTCGAGGGCCGCGTTCGCCGCTTCGATCGCCCGGCGCTGGCGCTTCAGGTCGGAGAGCGGGAGCCCCCCGGCGTAGAACGCGCTCCGGCTGTGGTCGCAGACGACCAGATAGCCGAACCCGAGCGCCTTCGCGCGCTCGGCCATCCGCTCGATGGAAGCCCGGCCGTCGCTCCACTCGGTGTGGCAATGGACGACGCCGCGGAGGTCCCCGAAGTCGACGAGGTCCGGGAGCCGCCCGGCGGCCGCGGCTTCGACCTCGTCCCTCCCCTCGCGGAGCTCGGGCGGGATCCACGGCAGTCCGAGCGCCTCGTAGACGTCTTCCTCGCGGGGGCAGGCGACCGTCGCGTTTTCGATGACGAGTCCCTCGGGGGAGAGCTCGATCCCGCGCTCGGCGGCGCGCTCGGAGAGGCGGGTGAGGTGGTCCGCGCTCCCGGTCTCCGCGACGAGGGCGGCGCCCCAGGAGTCCACCGTTGAGACCCGGAGCCGGGCGGCCGTGCCGCCCGAGAGGCGGGCCGTCGCCACCGGGCCGTCGGCCTCTCCGTGAGTGACGACGGGGTGGCTCAGGAAGGCGGCGACGGCGGCGGCCGGGTCCTCGGCCGCGGCCACAAGGCCGATCTGCTCGACCAGGTTCGCCCGCCGTCGCACCTCCCCGGCCGTCTCGACGCGCTGGACATCGGGCCGGCCCGCGAGGAGGGTGACGAGCGCGGCCGCGACGCGCCGGGCCTCGGAGGCGACGAGCCGCCCGGCGGAGCGGCGGGCGAGGGCGATCCCCTCGATCACGCGCGCCACCGTCTTCGGTCCGAAGCCGGGCACGCTCTCCAGCGCCCCGCTCGCCGCGGCCTCCTCGAGCGCCTCCAGCGAATCGATCCCGAGCTCGGTCCACGCCGCGCGAGCGCGCTTCTCCCCCAGCCCCGGCACGGCCGACATCTCGACCACCCCCAGCGGGATCTCCTCCTTCAGGCTCTCGTACAGCGGGAGGGTCCCCGTCTCGTGGAGCTCGACGATCTTCCGCTCTATCGCCTCGCCGACGCCCGGCAGCTCCCGCAGCCGATCCTCCGCGATCAAGACTTCGAGGGGCTCGGTCAGCGAGCGTAGCGTGCGCGCGGCGTTGACGTAGGCGCGGGCCTTGAACGGATTGCCCCGGCCGCGGAACCGGAGCAGGCGTCCGATCTCGTCGAGCACGCGGGCGATCTCGGCTGCGTTCACGCGCCGGAAGATACTCCGGGCGGCGGCCGGGCGCGGTGGGGGAGCCTGATCCGACTTCCGGTGGCCGCGCCGAGCGACTATAATGCCGTCCATGCGACGGACCGTCCCGCTGCTGGCCCTCCTCGGCCTCGGACTCCTCGCCGCGCCCGCGGCCCGGGCGCAGGTCCGGTTCAGCGTGAGCTCCTACGTGGGGGTCTTCCTCTACGACGACGGAGCCCTCGCCTTCGCCCAAGGCGAGGGCGATCCCGAGGACGCGATCCGGGTCGACCCGGCGCGCTTCCTCGGCGCCCGCGTCGGCATTCGTTTCCTCGAACGGCTCTCGCTGGAGGGCAACATCGGGTTCGCGTCCCTGTCGGGGGAGTCGGAGTCCCTCGACGATTTCGAGGATCGGGAGATCGAGGGCGATCTCTCGCTCTACTCGGTCGCCCTGGGGGTGGACGTTTCGCCGGGCGAGAAGCTCGACCTGGTGGTCGGACTCGGCGTGGGCGGCGCCACCGCCGACTTCGATCTGCAGGAAGTGGACTCGTTCTCCGACGTGGTGATGACGGCTCGCCTCGCGGCGTCCTACCCGCTGGTCAGCCGGGTCCGGATCCGCGGCGACGTCGGAAGCGTGCTCGAGTTCTGCGATCGCCCGGAGGAGGAGCGGTTCGCGGCGTGCCTGGAGGACGCGACCCTGACGCACGTGGAGCTCTCCGGCGGCCTCCAGTTCGACTTCTTCTAGAGGGAGCGGGCGTGCGGAGCGGATCGATCGCCACGATCGCGATCGCGGTGGCGCTCTACGGCGCCGCGCCCGCGGCGGCCCAGGACGGCGCCTACGTGAACCCGTACGTCGGATACTACGCGTTCGACGAGTCGTCGTTCGAAGCGGCCTTCGACCGGGCGGACGTCGAGGAGAGTCCGATCCTGGGCGCCCGCCTCGGCTGGTCGAGCGGCGCGTGGGGGATCGAAGCCGCCTACGGCCGGTCGCGGTTCGAGACGGAGCTCCGCCGGGATGATGTCGTCTTCCCGGACGAGGAGACCACCATCCACCTGATCTACGCCGCGACGAACTGGACGCTCCCGCTCGGGCCCGTCCGGCCGTTCGTCTCCGGTGGCCTGGGCGCGGTCGCCTATTCGCCGGAGAACCGGGACGGCGCCACCGATGTCCTCGCGAACTTCGGTGGGGGGCTGAAGGTCGCCTTCGGCGAGCGGTTCAGGCTCCGCGCGGACGTCAAGGACCACGTCGACCTGTGCGAGGCTCCCGAATTCGAAGAGGGCGAGGGAAGCGACGATGTCGGCGCGTGCTTCGACGACGAGACGCTCCACAACATCGAGATCTCCGGCGGGGTCGAGATCGGGCTCTGAGGCCCGAGCCGACCGGGCCCCCGCCGGGTCCACCGCAACCGACGACCAGGAGGAAACATGACGAGGTTCCGCTCGTACGCGCTCGCGCTCGTGGCGGTCCTCTTCGCGACGCCGGTCCTCGCCCAGACGGGCTCGGGCCGCTGGATGCGCGTGGAGGCGAATCCCTACGTGGGCGCCTTCGTGTTGGACGACTCGGAGCTGGAGGAGGCCGGCCTGGAGGCCGACATCGGGCCGATCCTCGGGGGCCGGGTCGGGGTCACGCTGGGCGACGACTGGCTGATCGAAGGATCCTACGGCTACGCGAGCGTCTCCCTCGAGGAGAGCGAGTTCACCGGTGGGCCCGTCGAGGAGTTCGAGAACGACCTGGGCGTGCACCTGGTGCACGGATCGATCGGCTACCTGATCGGCACCGACGTGGCGCCGACGAAGCTCGTCCTCACCGCGGGCACCGGGGTCATGTGGGTCGATCCCGAGGTGGGCGAGAGCGACGCCGACTTCCTGGTGGGCCTGGGAGCGGGTTTCACGCACCCGGTGAACGAGTGGATCGCCTTCAAGGGCGACTTCAGGGACCACATCACGTTCTGCTCCGCACCCGAGCGGGTGGACGACTTCTCGGTCTGCTCCGAGGACGAGGCGCTGAACAATTTCGAGATCTCGGGCGGTCTGCAGTTCTTCCTGTACTGACTTTCGTCGGGCCCGATCCGCGCGTATGATCGAGGCGGTCTCCAGGCGTCGTCTTCCACCCCGGGGCGGATGAACCCACCGCGGACCCTTCCCGAGCTCTTCTTCCAAGCGGTCGAGCGCCACGACCACCGCGAGTTCATGCGCTACAAGACGGCGGGCGAGTACGTCTCGATCCCCGCACGGGAGTTCCGCGAGGAGGTGGAGCTCGGCGCCTTCGGGTTGGTCTCCTGGGGCGTCGAGCCGGGCAACCGCGTCGCGCTGCTCTCCGAGAACCGGCCCGGCTGGGCGTTCGCCGACCTCTCCACGCTCTGCGCCGGCGGGTGGACGGTCCCGATCTACCCCTCGCTCCCCGCCGAGGAGGTCGGCTACATCCTGAAGGATTCCGGATCGAAGGCCTGTTTCGTCTCCAATCGGGAGCAGCTCGACAAGGTGGTCGAGGTGCGCGACGACCTGCCGGATCTCCGGTGCGTCATCACCCTGGACCCGATCGATCGGGAGGGCGACGACCATTGCTGCACGGCGCGCGAGCTGATCGAGCGCGGCAAAGCCGAGCGGCAGGCCTCGCCGGGGACCCTCGAGGAGCGGCTGGCCGACATCGATCCCGAAGACGTGGCTTCGATCCTATACACCTCGGGCACGACGGGGAAGCCCAAGGGGGTCGTGCTGACCCACCGCAACTTCGTCTCGAACGTGATCGACTCGCTGAAGGCGCTGGCGATCACCGCCGAGGATACGCACCTCTCCTTCCTGCCGCTGTCCCACTCGTTCGAGCGGACCGCGGGCTACTACATCATGATCCACGCCGGCGTCTCGATCGCCTACGCGGAGAGCGTGGACACCGTGGCCGACGACATGCGGGACGTGAGGCCGACGGTCATGACCAGCGTGCCTCGGCTCTACGAGAAGATGTACGCGGCGGTGCTCCGGAAGGCGTCCGAGGAGGGGTGGCTCAGGAAGCGGATCGCGTTCTGGGCGCGGAAGGTGGGGATCGAATACGCCGAGCGGAAAGTGGGCGGGCGTTCGATCTCGACGATCCTGAAGGTGAAGTACAGGCTGGCCGACCGCCTCGTCTTCTCGAAGCTCCGCGAGCGGACCGGCGGCCGTCTACGATTCTTCGTCTCCGGCGGCGCGCCGCTGACGCCGGTGATCGCGAAGTTCTTCTACGCGGCCGGCCTGCCGATCCTGGAGGGGTACGGCCTGACCGAGACGAGCCCGGTCATCTCCGTCAACACCTTCGAGGCGATGAAGTTCGGCACCGTCGGCCGACCGATCCCCAACGTGCAGGTGAAGATCGAACCCGACCCCGAACGCCCGGAGGGCGACGGGGAGATCCTGGTGAAGGGGCCGAACGTGATGCAGGGCTATTACAACATGCCCGAGAAGACCGCCGAGGTGATGACCGAGGACGGCTGGTTCCGGACCGGCGACATCGGGCTGCTCGACGAGGAGGGCTACCTGGCGATCACCGACCGTAAGAAGGACCTCGTCAAGACCTCTGGCGGCAAATACATCGCCCCTCAGCCGATCGAGAACGAGTTCAAGATGTCCAAGTACGTCAGCCAGGCCGTGGTAGTCGGGAACAAGCGAAAGTACGCGTCCGTACTGTTGGTCCCGAACTTCGAGAACCTCGAGGAATGGGCGGAATCTAAGGGCGTCGCCCACGCCGAGGTCGAGGAGTTGATCGAGGCCGAGCCCGTCGACCGGCTCTACGAAGGAGTGCTCGAGGAGGTCAACGCCGGAAGGCCCGGCTACGAGACGATCAAGAAGTTCCGGTTGCTGGCCGAGGACTTCACCATCGAGAAAGGCGAGTTGACGCCGACCCTGAAGGTCAAGCGGGGCGTCATCGAGGACCGGTACGCCGAGCTGATCGATACGATGTACGAAGAGGAAGTCCCGGCTGGCGGGTGAGGTCCGCCTTCGACCGCTTCGCGGTCGCTCCCCGAAAGCTCCGTATAGAATCGAGGACACCCCTGACCTCCACGGGGCGCGCCCCGGGGGCCTTCGAGTGTGCGTTGGCACGCTCTTTGATTATATTTGAATAGGTAATATCGAATGCAAACATGGTGGCACGGGGAGTGCTTTATTAATAGGCCGCAGGATTCGCCATGCACCGGAAGAACCCGCGGTCGGGAGGGCAGCGATATGTCGGCTACGAAGGTGAGACGGAAGGAGCAGGTGGACGAGGTCGAGGAGGCACGGTTGACGGACAGCGAGCTCGTCGTGCGGTTCCTCGACGGCGAAACCCGCCGATTCCAGGAGCTGGTCGACCGCTACGAGCGGCGGATGGTCAACTTCATCCAACGCTCCATCGGCGATCGGCAGCGCGCCGAGGACCTGGCGCAGGAGACGTTCATCCGCGTCTACCGCCACATCCACCGCTTCGACACGTCGAAGAAGTTCTCGACGTGGATCTACACGATCGCCTCGAACCTGGCGAAGAACGAGCTGCGGAACCGATCCCGGAGCCCCCTGGTACTGTTCCAGACCTTGACCTCGAGCTGGGACGACGACCACCGCCCGCTCCAGTTCGAGGACTCCTCGATGAGCCCCGACGACCTGTTCCGCAAGCGACACCTGCAGGATCTGGTCGAGAAAGCGGCCGAGCAGCTTCCGCCCCACCATCGCGAGGTGTTCATCCTCCGCGAGATGGAGGGCAAGAGCTACGAGGAGATCGCCGAGATCACCGACACCCAGCTCGGCACGGTGAAGTCGCGGCTGAACCGCGCGCGCAACCGCTTCGCCGAGATCATCGGCCCGTGGTTGGAGTAGCGTCCCGGGTATAGCGAAGCCCCTCCGCCACGGTGTCGACGAGGGTCGGTCCTTCCTCTGGGGCCGGCCCTCATCTCTTTGGTGGAACCTCCCGGGCCGTGGGTGGTATCCATTCATGACCGTCTCATGAATCGAACCGACCGCCCCGCCGCCTGTTCCGACTTCCTCGACGTCTTCTCCGATTTCGTCGACGGGACCCTTCCGCCCGACCGCAAGGGCGAGATCCACGCCCATCTCGATTGCTGTGAGGGATGCCTGCGTCACCTGGCCGCCTACCGGCGGGGGGTGATGGCGCTGAAGGCATCCGAGAGGGACGTGGATCCCGCGACGTTCTGGGCCGCCCTCGAACGGCGGCTGTGGACCGAGGGGAACCTGGCCGGCGGTCGCGCCGACGATTCGCGGATCGGCGCCGGGTGGCGTCATCCGGCCGTGGCGGTCGCCGTGGCGGCGTGTTTCGCGGTGGTCGTCTTCTTCGCCGGCATGTGGGGCGATCATGCCCTCCACGACGCCCGTTCGACGGGCGACGACCGGCCCGTGGTCGTGCGGGCGTCCGCGTTCGGCGAGCGACCGCTCGTGGTCGAGAGCGAGCCGATCCCCGTCGCGACGATGAACGGCCGAGCCGCCCGGGCCCCTGACGAGCGGAGGAACCTTCCCGCCGAGCCCGCCGTCGAGCCCGACGTCGAGAGCGCGCGGGTCGTCCGCGCGAGCCTGGACGTCCCCCCCGCCGGCTCCGGCGAGGCCGTGGGGGAGATCGACCGCGATGCCGAAGCCGCCTACGTGGCGTCGCTCGAGCGCGAGCTGGCGGCGTGGGAGGCGATCGAGCGAACGCGGGAGAGCCTCCCTCGCAACGGCCTTCGGGGAGCGTGGAGCGGCTCGCGAGTGTCGGACGACGGATGGGTCGCGCCCGTCCGGCTCGGAAACGCCGGCGTCCGCACCCTTCAGGCGAACGGTCCGGTGACCCCGTGGACCCTCGAGGCCGCCATCTCCCTCCCCTAGAGTGGTGCATCACCGAGGAGGTGAGGCACCCCTAGCTCCGGGCACCGGTTCGGGGCGGCTTCGTTGACACCCGGTGGGGGGCGGCCTACCTTCGATTCCACCCCGTTCGAGCACCCCAGTCCGAGCGCCCATGACCCGCGTCGCCGCCGAACGCTTCCTGTCCGAGTTTCCCGCCTCGGCGCTCCGCGCCTCCGCCATCCTGATCGCTGGCGACGAGCCGTACCTGATCGACAAGGCGCTGGCCGCGGTCCTCGAGCGGGTCCTGACGGCCCCCGGAGCCGACCAGTTCGACCTCGAGCGTCGCAGCGCGGCGGAGCTCGAAGTCGCCGACTTCGAGTCGCTGGTTTCCACGATGCCGCTGGTGAACGACCGCCGCGTCGTGGTGCTCAAGGACGTGCCCGACCTGCCGGCCGACACCCGCGACCGGGTGAAGGCGTTCCTGGAGTCCGATTCCGTCGGGACCTGCCTGATCGGGACCGGCGGAGCCACCATGCGGGGGAACCTCTACGACGTCTGGGAGAAGGCCGGAGCGCGGATCGTCGCCGAGCTGCCGCGAAAGTCGCCCCGATCGAAGCAGGTCGACTTCGATTTCGCCCACTGGCTGGCCGGGCGCGCGAAGGCCGACTTCGGGAAGACCCTGGATCCCGAGGCGTCCGAGACGCTGGCCGCCGTGGGCGAGGGGCTGCAGCCGCTCTACGCCGAGCTCGAGAAGGTGGCGCTCTACGTCGGCGACGCCGAACGGATCACCCGGGCGGACGTCGAGGCGATCTGCAGCGGGAGCGCGCTCGGCACGGTGTGGGAGTGGTGCGACGCGGTCGGGGCCGGCGACTCGCGGCGCGCGCTCGCGCTGCTCGAGGAGCTGGTGGCGGCCGGGGAGTCGGCCTACCGGCTGGTGCCTCTGCTGGCGACCCACTTCTGCCGGCTCGGCGTCGTCGTCGAGCTCGGGTCGCACGACCCGAAGGCGATCATGGCCGCGCTCCCGGGACGGTCATGGTGGTCGATGGCGAAGGGGCTCGCCGGGCAGGCGCGGCGCCACACGCCGGAGAGCGTGGCCCGAGCGCTGGACCTGCTGGCGAAGGCCGATCACATGTTGAAGTCGACCGGGCACGCGGAGACGTTCGTGATGCACCGGCACCTGATCGAGATTCTCGAGGCGGCGTAGGAGGTAGAGGGCGATGACGACGACGTTCCGGAGGGTGGGCGGCTGGCCGATGGCCGGGCTGGCGCTGCTGGTCGCGCTGGCGTGGGTCGATCCCGCCCGCGGCCAGGAGGACCCGGCGCGGCTCCTCTCGGAGGGACGGAGGGCCTACGACGCGGGCGACTACGAGCGCGCGCGAGAGACCCTGTGGGCGTACCTCGACGCGACCGCCCAGCTCACCGGTCCCTCGCGGCTGCCCCAGGCGGAGGCGCTTTGGTACATCGCCCTGATGGAGCCGGACGCCGCGGTGGCGGTCAACCACTACCGCACGATCGTCGACGAGTACCCGGCGGCGTCGGTGGCCGACCAGGCGCTGTTCCGGCTCGCCGTCTTCGAGCTGGTGAGCGGGGATCCCGCCAGCGCCCGGCAGAGACTCGATCGGCTCCGCCGCGACTACCCGTTCAGCAGGGTCCAACCCGAGATCCCGATGTGGATCGGCCGCGCGAACCTCGCCCAGGGGGACGAGTCGAAGGCCATCGAGGCGTTCATCGAGGGCTACACCCAGGTGAAGAACCAGGACCTGCCCACCGAGCTCCCCGCGCAGCAGCGAGAGGCGCTGGCCGCCGAGTACGTGTACTGGCTGGCCGCGGCCTACGCCCAGGAGGGCGATCTCGCCACCGCGCGGCAGTACTACACCCTGCTGACCCTCGACTACCCCGACTCGCCCCATGCCGCCGACGCCCGCGAGGCTCTGGCGGGGGTAGGGGGCGGTGAGCGGCCGGCGGCCGGAGAGGTCGCCGTGCGGACCGACCGGCAGGAGCCCGAGTTCGACAACCCGCCGCTCCCGCCGTCGGGAGAGATCGGGGCGGAGGACGAGGACGACCCGATCGCCGGCCTCGACGTCGTGGAGCGGGACGACGCCGCGCCCCGGGAAGAGCCACCGCGGCCCGAGCCGGTGGTCGTCGAGGAACCCGCGATCGAGGCCGAGCCGGAGGTCGCCCGGACTCCGGCGGAAACCGAGCCGGCCGCCGAACCCGACCGCGGCGCCCCCGCGGTCCGGGTCGAGGAAGCGAACAAGTTGCCGGCGCCCGCGCCCGCGGGCGACACATGGCTCCAGGTGGGCGCCTTCAGCTCGGCGTCCAACGCGGCCGATCTCTCCAAGCGCCTCAAAGCCGACGGCTTCGATACCAAGGTCGAGGTCGGGATCGTCGACGGACAGGGATACTACAGGGTCCGGGTGGGCCCGTTCGACCTGCCGCGCGACCGGGACCGGCTGGACGAGGCTCGCGGCCGGCTCGACCGGCTCGGCTACCCGGCCCGGCAGATGAGCGGGGGCGAGTAGGCGACGGCCGGGGGCCGGGGCGCGGCGAATCTCGAGCTCACCTTCCGGCTCACCGGAAAAGATGGTACGATGGGCGGAGCGGAGCCCGACGGAACCCCCAACGGGAGGCGAATCGAATGAACGCACCCCTCCTCCAGATCGAGAGCGCGCCGAGCCCTTCGTCGGCGGAGCCTCGCCGCGGACTGCTGATCGCCCCCGAGTTCCCCGCCTCCTCCTTCTGGAGCTTCCGGCACGTCATGGAGATGGTCGGCAAGAAGGCGGCGTTCCCGCCGCTGGGGCTGATCACCTTCGCGGCGCTGATGCCGGACTCGTGGAGCTTCGAGCTGATCGACCTGAACGTGGAGCGGGTGCCCGACGCCGTCCTCCGCGAGCGGATCGCCGGCGCCGACGCGGTGTTCGCCAGCGCCATGAGCGTCCAGAAGCCCTCGCTGGTCCGGCTCCTGGACGGTCCCGCGCGCGGCCTCGATACGCCGTGGGTGCTGGGCGGCCCGTACCCCTCGTCCTTCCGCGACCATCTCCTCCGTCCCCCGACCCCCTCCGACGAGATCCTCCATCGCGGCCTCGACCTCCTGGTATGGGGCGAGGCCCAGCAGTGGGTGGAGTCGATCGACCGGATCCTCCGCTCTCCCGACGGGAGCCGACACTCCGATGAGCGGCCGACGCTGCTTATTCCCGACGCGATCGCCGAGGCCCCTCCGGGCGACCGGAAGGTCCTCAACGACCGGACGATCTTCCAGGAGCTCGAGGACACGCCGCTGCCGCGATGGGACCTCCTCGACGTGCGGGACTACCGGGCGCTGATGATCCAGACGACCATCGGGTGCCGCTTCCGGTGCGAGTTCTGCGACATCATCCGGTTCAACGGCGGGTTTACCCGGCCGAAGACGCTGGCGTCGGTGCGCCGGGAGCTCGAGGCCCTCCACGATCTCGGCCACCGCGGCGGAGTGTTCACCGTCGACGACAACTTCATCGGCAACCCGCGAGCGATCGAGGCGATCCTCCAGGTGATGATCGAGTTCCAGCGCGAGCGGGACTATCCCTTCTCGTTCTACACGCAGGCGAGCCTGGACCTCGGGACGCCGAAGCTCGCCCACCTGCTGCCGCTCATGAAGCAGGCCGGCTTCGCCGAGGTGTTCCTCGGGATCGAGAACCCCGATCCGGAGGCGCTCAGGGAGATGAACAAGAAGCAGAACGTCATGGTGGACATCGCCGAGACCGTGGCCACGATTCAGGCATCGGGGATCGAGGTGATGGCCGGGTTCATCTTCGGCAGCGACGCGGACACGCCGGAGACCGCCGCGGCCATCGCCGAATTCGCCGACGAGGTGGCGATCCCGACCGCCATGACCGGGATGCTGACGCCGATCCCCCACACACCCCTCGCCGAGCGCCTGGCCGAGGAAGGGCGACTCCGGGAGGCCGAGTACTCAGGGAACAACACCGACGACGAGGTGCAGTTCCTCCCGGCGAAGATGACGATGGAGGAGATGAAGCGCGGCTACCACGCCATCCTGGAGCGGCTGTTCGCCCCCGGGGAGATGTACCGCCGGGCGGGGGCGCTCCTCGATCGACTCCAGCCCCACATCTTCCGCGGCGGCGGGCTCCGGCGCTCCGACCTGCGGGCGGCGTGGACGTCGCTGTGGCGGCAGGGGCTCTCGCGGAGCAAGCGGGCGCGCTACCTGGCCCTGCTGTGGAAGGCCGTCCAGCTCGACCGCACGCGTGCCCGCGAGGCCCGCCGGGCGGCGGCCGAGGTCGAGCGCCGGCTGAGGACGCTCTCACGGGAGGGGCGGGCGCGGCTGCCCGACCTCGAGGTGGCCCATCTGTCCGAGCTGGTCGAGAAGGCGCGCGAGGCGATGGTCCGCGCCGATCCGGGCCGACGGCTCGACGACGTCTCCGAGTGGACCGCCGGGCTGGGGGAGCGGATCGCGGCGCGGACGCCGACGGCCGAGGACCTGGCCACCCTGCGCCGCTGGGGCCGCGAGTTCTTCGTCCGCCAGCGGCGGGTGCATCGATTTCCGGGAGCCTACCTGGTCAAGGCCTTCGAGCTGGCGATCAAGGGGCTCCACTACGAGACCGTGATGCGCGGGATGGTGACGGAGGAGAGCCGGGGCGCGCGCTGACGGCGGAGGGGTCGTGCCGGGCGATCAGCCCATCGGAGAGCCGAGCGTGAAGGGTCCGTAGCCCTGGGCCTGGATCATCCAGTAGAAGACCAGGCAGGCGCCGGCCAGCGCCAGGTTCTTCATGAACTGGGCCTGCTCGCTCTGGGCCTGCATCGGGTCCTCCATCTTCCAGAAGGTGTGGACGAGCAACCCGGCGAGGACCAGGAAGAAGAACAGGAGCCAGACGCCGATCTCCATCCACACGCCGAGCAACACGCTGAGCCCGCCCGCCAGGAGCACCGTTCCGGAGAGGATCACCGACGCCTTGGGCGCGGGCACTCCCCGAGAGGCGGCGTAGCCCGTCATGTCGTCGACCTTCATGAAATGGCCCAGCCCCGACATCAGGAAGATCATCGAGAAGAGGATACGGCCGATCAGGTAGAGCCAGTCCAGGAGTTCGCTCATCGTGCATCTCTCCGCGTAGTGGGCCGGACTGCGGAACGGGTTGACTCCATCCTAGCCAGCGGAAGGACAGAAGTCGAACGCCCCGCTACTCGGCCAGCAGGGACGCGAGGTCGAGCGGCCGCGTGACCATCCGGAGGGTGCCGTCCTCCGACCGCGGCCACTCGTCGCGCGGGCGGTCCCGATAGAGCTCGACCCCGTTGCCATCGGGGTCGCGGAGGTAGAGCGACTCGCTCACGCCGTGGTCGCTGGCGCCCTCGAGCGGCACGCCCGCGTCCATCAGTCGGCGGAGCGCGTCGGCGAGCGCGGCCCTGGTCGGGTAGAGGATCGCGAAGTGGTAGAGGCCCGTCGATCCAGCCGGGGGCGGCGCGCCACCCCGGCTCTCCCACACGTTCAGGCCGAGGTGGTGGTGGTACCCTCCGGCGGAGAGGAAGGCCGCGCCCCGGCCGTACCGCTGGGTGACCTCGAAGCCGAGCGCGTCGCGGTAGAACGCCACCGCGCGCTCGAGGTAGGACACCTTCAGGTGGACGTGTCCGATCGTGACGTTCGGGTCGATCCGCTCCGCCGCCATCCACCGCCTCCTGATGGAAAAAAGACATGCTCGAAATCCGCGAACCCGTGTACTTTAGTCGGGTCACTCGATCGCTTCGTACCCAAATCCCGGAGAAC